>JBOGKW010000013.1:0-37303 GCA_050746205.1 Terriglobales bacterium
GCGCCGGGCCCGCCGCGGGCGGCCGGCGCGCCGGTGGAGATCGTCCTGCAACCGGGGTATGCCAGCGGGTCCGTTTACGCCTGGCGCTTGCGCGTGCATTCGGTTATCCGTCGCTCCCAGGGCGCCCAGCAGGCCAGCGCGACGTTGGACAATCGCGCACTAGTGGTCATGCGCGTGATGTCCGGTGGCGGGCCGGGGGTAGCCGCGCCTGCGCCCGCCGTCGTGACGTTGCATTTCGCGCAATATCAGACCACGGTCGCTGGCTTTGGGCCGCTGGCGGCGGCGTTGCGGACCTCGGCCGCCGCCACCGATGCGGCGGTGCGGAGGATGGAGCCGCTCACGTTGCGGCTGACGCCCGGCGCCGCGCCCCAAGTGGTGGCGTTGGGAACGCCGCCGGCGCCGCGCCAGGCGCGCACCATGCTGCGGCAATTGCTGTCCACCGCCGGCTTGCCGCTGGGCGCGGTGCGGCCGGGCGACACCTGGCGCCGCGAGGTAATCCAAAAGCTGCCGCAGTTCCACACGTCGTTTCCGCTGGCGATCACCGGCCGCTTTGCGGCCTGGCAGCGGACGCGCGCCGGATGGCAGGCGGCGGTGCACACCACGAGCGGGGCGACCGTCACCCTGCCTCCGGCGGCCATTCCCGGCTTTGCCGCTGCCGCCGCGGCCGGCTATGCCAGCCAGGGCCAGCTGCGGCTGGATGGCCAGACCGACAGCCGCTACGATCGGCAGGGCATCCTGCAGGCCGCGCAAAGCCATACCCGCACCTGGCTGCGCCTCACCCTCGTCGGCGGCCCGCCGGCCGGAGCGCCGGAGGGTGCGGGCGCCGCGCCCGTGCCGGCGCAGCCCACGGAAATGCGCGTGGACTCCACTGGGTCGGTGCGCGCCATCGCTCCGCCCCTGCCTCCAGCCGCGCCGCCGCCCTCAGCCGACCCCGATCGGGGTTGATTTGCCCCGCGCAATCATCGGGCGCATCGCAACGTCTCTTCCCCCAGGCTGGGCCCCCACGCTAAGCTGGGTCTATGAACGCAACCGGCGGGCGGCCCGCCGCTGCCAGCAAGAACCCGCCTGCCGAGGCGTCTCCACTCTGCGGTCGCTCCGCCATCGGCGAGCACGGCTGGATTGCCGATGGCGCCACCGGCGCGCTAATTGATCGCGCCGGCACGCTGGCTTGGCTGTGCATTCCCCGCTTCGACAGCCCGGCGATTTTCGCCTCGTTGCTGGATCCGCACCGCGGGGGCTGCTGCTTTGTCGGGCCCGCGGCCGGCGGCGCCGGGCGCCAGCGCTACCTGGCCCATACCAATATCCTCGCTACCGACTTCACCCAAGGCCAGAGCGGCATCCGCGTGACCGATTGGATGCCGGCCCGCGGCATGCACTCCCTGTTCCGCACCGGCGCCGTCTGCCGCCTGGTGGAGGGACTGCGGGGCCGCATGCGCGTCCGGCTGGCCTGCGCTCCGCGCTTGGACTACGGCCGCGAGCGCGTGCGGTGGGAGCGCTTGGACGGTGGCCCCAGCGGTCGCTGGTGGCTGGCGCGGGGACGGCAAGAACTGCACCTCACCGCCAGTTGCGACCTCACGCCGCAGCGCGACGGCCTGGCGGCGGAGTTCGAGCTGCGCGCGGGCCAGAGTTGCTGGTTGGTGCTGAACTGGGATGAGGCGGCCCCCGCCTTTCGCGAGGAGGGCCTGCGCCATTCCCTCAGCCAAACGCGCCGCGCCTGGGAGGATTGGGCGCGCCAGGGCCAGTACGGCGGCAAGTACAAGGACATCGTTGAGCGCAGCGCCTTAGCGCTGAAAGCCCTAATCTATGAACCGACCGGGGCCTTCGTCGCCGCCCCCACCACCAGCTTGCCCGAGGCCCCCGGCGGCGCCCGCAACTGGGACTATCGCTACTGCTGGCCGCGCGACAGCACTTTTGCGCTCTACGGCTTGTCGCTGCTGGGCTATCACGAGGAGGCGGGCCGCTTCTTGCATTTCCTCGCCCATGTCGCCAGCCGCCATCCTTTGCCGCTGCAGGTCTGCTACCGCGTGGACGGCTCGGCGGATCTGCCGGAGCGTGAGTTGGGCTACCTGGAGGGTTACGCCGATTCCCGCCCGGTGCGGGTCGGCAATGGCGCGGCCGCCCAATTCCAACTCGACCTCTATGGCGAAATCCTGGATGCTGCCTACACCTACGCCAAATGGCGCGGCGGCCTGGAGCGGAATGTCTGGGAAGTGCTCTCGCAGCTGGCGCAGTTCGCGGCCCGCCATTGGCGCGAAGCGGACAACGGCATCTGGGAGGTGCGCGGCGGGCGGCGCCATTTCGTCTATTCCAAGGTGATGTGCTGGGTGGCGCTGGACCGGGCCCTCAAGCTGGCGGACCGCTACGGTCTGCCCGCACCCCATGCCGCCCGCTGGCGGCAGGGGGCCGCGGAGATCCGCCAAGCGGTCTTCCGCCATGGTTACAGCCGCCGCGCGCATGCCTTCGCGCAAAGCTTCGGCAGTGATGTCGTGGACGCTAGCGCCTTGCTGCTGCCCCTGGTGCGCTTCGTCAAGCCGCACGACCCTCACATCGTCGCCACCATCCGCGCGGTGCGCCGGGAACTGACCCGCGGTCCGTTCCTGTTGCGCTACGCCAACACCGGTGAGGACGGGGTGGGCGGCGCGGAGGGGGCCTTCTCGATTTGCAGCTTTTGGCTGACCGATTGCCTCACATTGCTCGGCCAGGCCAAGGAGGCGCGGAGCCTGTTTGAGCGCATCATCGCCTACCGTAGCCCTCTGGGCTTGTTCAGCGAGGAAATTGACTGGACATCGCCTCGGAGCCGCCAGCGCTTGCTGGGCAATTTCCCGCAGGCCTTCACGCACCTGGCGCTCATCAACGCCGCCCACAATCTGGAACTCTATCCCCGCGGCGTCAAATCGAGCGCCTCGCGCCGGCCCAGGGTGGTTTCCACGGCTTCCTAGGCGCTGCGGAACTGACCCGGCGTCATGCCCGCCTCGCGCTCAAAGGCGCGGTGAAACGCCTTTTGGCTGCCGAATCCAGCAGCGGCTGCGAGGCGATAGACGGGCAGGTCCGTCTCTTGCAGCAGCCGCTTCGCCCGCTGAATCCGGCAGCGGGTGATCTCCTCGAGAACGGTGCGGTTCACCGTGGCCAGAAAGCGCCGCTCCAGCGTGCGTCGCGACACCCCCAGCCCGCGCGCCACCTCGGTCACGCCCAGTGGCTCGCGAGCCCGTTCGCGGATCAGCCCCAGCGCCCCCGCTACGAGGGCGTCGTCCTGTGCCATCACATCACTGGAGGTGCGGGTGACCACGTGTGTAGGCCGCACCCAAACGGTGCGCACCGGCGCCGGTTGGCCTCGCATCATGCGATCCAGCAGCCCGGCCGCGGCATAGCCGCAGGGCTCGGTGGCCATGGCCACGCTGGACAGCGGCGGATTGGCCAGCTCGCAAATGATCTCATCGTTATCCACGCCGACCACGGCGAGATCGTCGGGCACGTGCAAGCCGGCGGCGGCGCAGGCGGCCAACACTTCCCGCCCGCAGACGTCATTGCAGGCCATGACGCCGAGCGGCCGGCGAGGCGCCCCCTGGAACAGCGCCGCCAGCCAGCGCACCAACAACGGCTGTTCCCGCTGCCAGCTTCGCATCCAGTGCGGCTTCCGCATCCAATTGGCCAGGGGCGTGCGGTGGGCCGTGCATTCCAGCCCGGCCTCTTCCGCCAGCCGCAGAAACGCTAGCTCCCGCGCCTGCGCCCAATGACAATCCCGGAAACCGACGAATGCCAGGCGGCGAAACCCCGCCTCCCGCAGATGGGCCAAGCCCATGGAGGCAATACTCGCCGAATCGGTGCGAATCTCGCCATAGTGGTCCCCGCTCACCGGGGGCAGCGCCTCGCTCAGGCTGGAGGCCACCAGAGGCACCTTGGCCGTTCGCGCCACGCGGCCCAAATCCTCCGGCCGCACCCGGCCAATCATTCCCTGGCCCTGCCAGCCGCGGCCCAGCGAGGACATCTGATCCAGGTGCCCCGGCGCCATGACCAGCGACCACGGCCCATGCAGCCGCGAGTAGCGCAGGATCCCGCGCAGAAGGCCTCGCCCATATTCGGTCGAGGTTTCCAGCAACAACGCGACCTGGGGTGGCGGCATGTGCTCACGATACCAGCCCCGGGACGTTTTGCGACACCGAGCCCGAGGGGTGCGGCAACGCTCGCCGCGGCCGGGCGGCGGTCAAGGTCCGCGGTTCGCCAACCTACAATGGATGTTTGCCCCCCTCGCCGACCACCTGCGTGTTCATCGTCTCCGCCCCCTCAGGCTCGGGCAAGAGCACCTTGGTGCGGGAGCTGTTCACCTTGGTTCCCGGCCTGGAGTTTTCCATCTCCTATACGACCCGCGCACCCCGCGGCAGCGAGCAAAGTGGCCGCGAGTATTTCTTCGTGGACCGCGCCGCGTTTGAACGCATCCTGGCCGGCGGCGGCTTTCTGGAGCACGCCGAAGTCTTCGGCAACTACTACGGCACCGCCGCCTCATTTTTGCAGGATGCCCAGCGCCGGGGTCTGGATCTCGTGCTGGACATTGACGTGCAGGGCGCTGCCATGGTGCGCCAGCGAGTGCCGGAGGCGGTCAGCATCTTTATCGCCCCGCCGGACCGCGCCACCTTGGCCCGTCGCCTGCAGCACCGGGGCCTGGACAAGCCGGAGGTAGTGGCGCAGCGGCTGGAAAACGCCTCCCGGGAGATCGCGGCCTATAATAGATACGAGTACGTGATCATCAACGATCAGTTGGAGATCTCGGTCGAGCAACTGCAGGCGATTGTGCTTTATGAGCGGGCCCGAGCCCGCCACTCGGACCGTGGCGTTTCGGCGGCGGGGGATCATTGGGCGCGCGTGGCGGCGGCGTGCCGCCGGGAAGCGGTGGCGCCCGTCCTGGCCCCGGTGCTGCAGTCGTTTGGGTTAATGCCGGCCTGAGCGGTTCACCGCCTCGCGCTGTGCAGGAGCAACAGAATGCCCTATCAAAGCCTGGAAGACGTGCCTAGCCGTTATCAGTTCGTACATGTCGTTTCCCGCCGCGCCCGCAAGCTACAAGGTGGTGCGCCGCCGATGCTCTCAGTGGCGTCCAAGAAGCCCACCCGCATCGCCGAACAAGAGGCGTTGCAGGGCTTGGTCGCCTTCACCGCCCCGCCCTTGCCCGGCGGCGCCGCAGGCGAGGAAGACAAGGGCGTTTAGCGCCACGCTATGGCCCCGGCGGCCCGCCCATCGGTTGCTCGGCCCATCCTGCTGGGCGTTAGCGGCGGCATCGCCGCCTATAAGGCCTGCGAGTTGGTTCGCCAGCTACAGCAACAGGGCCATCGGGTGCGTGTGATTCTGACACGTGGCGGCGCCCGGTTCGTGTCCCCACTGACCTTCGCCGCCTTGACCGGGGAACCGGTCCTAACCCGGCTGTTCGCCCCCTCCCAGGGCGGAGAAGCGTTCGAATCCTCGATCGAGCACATCGCCCTGGCGCAGTCCGCGGCCGCCCTGGTGGTGGCGCCGGCGACCGCGCATGTGCTGGCCAAGTTCGCTCACGGGCTGGCCGATGATCTGCTCTCCACGGTCTATTTGGCTGCCACCGCCCCAGTGATCCTGGCGCCGGCCATGAACGTGAACATGTGGCGCCACCCCGCCACGGAAGCCAACGTGAGCTGCCTGCGCAAACGTCCCGGCCTGACCATCGTGGAGCCGGAGGCGGGCTATTTGGCTTGCGGGATGCTCGGCGAAGGCCGCCTGGCCGAGCCGGCCGCGATCGCGGAAGCGGTGGCGGCGGCGGTACGCTCTGGCGGCGGTGCATGGGCCGGCCAAACCGTGCTGATTACCGCCGGCCCCACCCGCGAGCCGCTCGATCCAGTCCGATATTTTTCCAATCGCTCCAGCGGCCGCATGGGTTTCGCCCTGGCGCGGGCCGCGGCCCGGCAGGGGGCGCGCGTCGTGCTGATCGCTGGGCCCGCCACCGCCGAGCCGCCCTCCGATGCCGTGATCGAGGTGATCCGGGTGAGCACCGCCGAGGAGATGGCCGCCGCGGCGCTAGCCCGCTTTGCCACCTGCGATGCCGCTATTTTGGCCGCCGCTGTGGCCGATTACCGGCCGGCCCGCGTGGCCGGCGCCAAGCTCAAAAAATCCGCCCAACCGCTGCAGGTCGAGATGGTGTCCACCACCGACATTCTGGCCGAACTCGGCCGTCGCAAAGCGGGCCAACTTCTGGTCGGTTTTGCGGCGGAGAGCGGCGACCCCCGCGCCGCCGCCCAGGCCAAACGCCGGGCCAAAAACGCCGACCTGATGGTAGCCAATGATGTCAGCCAGCCGGGCGTTGGCTTTGACAGCGCCGACAACGCCGTTGTCCTGGTCACCGCGGCGGGAGAGGCTCCACTGCCGCGCGCCTCCAAGGACCAGATTGCCGAACAGATTTTGGCTGCCATGGCCGCCCTCCGCTCCGCCGCTTCCGTCCCCGCCTAGCCCGCGCCCATGGCCTTGCGATGAACAGGGACCTGCGCCGGCGGCTGGCCGATTACCTGGCGTTCCAGCAGGAACTGGGCATCGAGCGCCTACGCGTCGGCCCCGCTGTGCTGGCCGCCGTGATCTCGCCGCCCCCCTCTGCCTCTGACCCAGCGCCCGTCACCCCCGAGGCGGCGCCTCCCGAGGCCGCTGCCGAGTTGGTCCGTATTCGCGCCGATCTGGGCGACTGCACGCGATGCAAGCTGCATCGCTTGGGCCGCCGACAGATCGTTTTCGGCAGCGGCAATCCTCAGGCCGACCTGGTGTTCGTGGGCGAGGGTCCCGGCGCCGATGAAGATATCCAAGGCTTGCCCTTTGTCGGCCGGGCGGGTCAGTTGCTGACCGACATGATCCAGAAGGGCATGGGCCTGGACCGCGCCTCGGTCTACATCTGCAACGTTGTGAAGTGCCGGCCGCCGCAAAACCGCACACCGGAAGCCGACGAGTGCGCCACTTGCGCCCCGTTCCTCCGCCGCCAGATCGCCGCCATCCGTCCCAAGCTGGTGGTTGCCCTCGGCGCCTGCGCGGCGCAAACGTTGCTAGCATATAAGGGCTCCCTCAGTTCCGTTCGCGGCCGCCCACACCCGCTGCAAGTGGACCAATGGAGCACCCAGTTACTGGTGACTTACCACCCCGCGTATCTGCTGCGGGACCCCAGCCAGAAGCGCGAGGCGTGGAAGGACCTGCAACTCGCCATGGAGCTCCTTGGCCTGCCCCGATCCTAGCCAGCGCGGCGCCGTCCCGCGGGGTTCGGCCGGGGCGATGAGCGCCGCATGGCTTGGTTCTCCCACCCGAATGCGCGCCAGGGCCCGGGCTCGCGGTCGGCGGCCTCGCCCGGCTCGCTTCTCACCCCGCGCGGTCGTCGCTGGCCGGCAGCGGGGCGCCTCGCACTGAACCGCGGTCGTTCCGTTCCGATGTGTGGCGTCCCCCGGCACAGCGGGAAACTCGCGGGCTGCCGCGAGGAGGCGCCGGCGCGGCACGATGGGGCACCATTTTCCGTCAGGGCGCTGGCTTACAATCAACTCTTGCCCATGGCTACCGTCGCCCAGGGGACCGCGCGTGCCGCGTTGCCCAGTTTGCAAGACGTCCGTCGCCTCGCCGCCCGCTACAACGTCATCCCGCTCACCCGCACGCTGCTGGCGGATTTGGAAACCCCCGTTGCTGTCTACCTCAAGCTGACCGACGGCGGCAAGGCGGCGTTTGCCTATCTTTTGGAGAGCGTCTCCGGCCCCGAGTCCGTCGGCCGGTTTTCCTACATCGGACTTGCGCCCTATCGCATCCTCCGCCAGCGCGGGGGCAAGGTGCAGGAGCGGCGGCCGCCGCAGGCCGAGTGGCGCGCTTGCGAGGGCAGCCTGATCGAGTTGGCTCGAGCCGAGGCGCAAAGCCGGCAGGTGGCGCCCACCGGCTTGCCATTCGTTGCCGGGGCGGTGGGCTATTTCGGCTACGACATGGTGCGGCTCCAGGAGCGCCTGCCGGAGCGCGCCCGGGATGATCTCCGGCTGGACGAGGCCCTGCTGATGTTTTTTTCCCGCCAGGTGGTCTTTGATCACGCCCGGCGGCAACTGACGCTCCTGGCCTGTGTCATGGCGGATAGCGGCCGCCCCTTAGCCCAGGAATATAGCCGAGCACGGCGGGATCTGGCGGCCATGGAACGCCGCCTGAAGCAACTGCCGCGGCCGCCCGCCTTCCGCCGCTCTCTGCGTGCCCGCCCCGCGGTGAAGGCGACGGTCACTCGCCCGGCATTTTTGGCCATGGTGGAAAGGGCCAAGCGGTATATCGCCGCCGGCGACATCTTTCAGGTTGTGCTCTCGTTACGCTGGGATGTACGGACCCGAGTGCCTCCATTCCAGGCGTATCGCGCTCTGCGTACGGTCAATCCTTCGCCCTACATGTTCTTCCTGCGCATGGAAGGTGTCCATGTCGTCGGCGCGTCGCCGGAAATGCTGGTCGCGGTGCAGGGGCCGCAGATGCAATATCGCCCCATCGCCGGGACGCGGCCGCGGGGCGAGACCGACGCCCAGGATGAGGCGCTGGAGCGCGAACTGCTGGGCGACGAGAAGGAGCGCGCCGAGCACGTCATGTTAGTGGATTTGGGCCGCAACGATGTCGGGCGTGTGGCGGCGACCGGCTCGGTCTCGGTGCCGCGGCTGATGTTTGTTGAGAAATACTCCCATGTCCAGCATCTGGTCAGCGAAATCCGGGGCCGCCTCCGCCCCGGCTGCGACCTTTTTGATGCTCTGACCGCCTGCTTTCCCGCCGGCACCCTTTCCGGCGCGCCCAAGGTGCGGGCCATGGAGATCATCGAGGAATTGGAGCCCACCCGCCGCGGGGTCTATGGCGGCTCCGTGCTGTACCTGGACTTCAGCGGCAATCTGAACGCTTGCATCGCCATTCGCACCATGGTCATGCGCCAGGGCGTGGCGCATATTCAAGCCGGCGCCGGGATCGTGGCGGATTCCATCCCCGCCCGCGAATATGACGAATGCGCCAACAAGGCCGGCGCGCTGCTGCGCGCGCTGGAACTCGCCGCCGACGGGCTGTAACGCGATGATTTTCCTGCTCGATAACTACGATTCCTTCACCTACAACCTGGCGCAATACCTGGGGGAGTTGGGCGAGGAGGTCGTGGTCCGGAGGAATGACCAAATCACGGTCGAGGAGCTCCGCGCCCTGGGTCCGGCGGGCATCGTCCTGTCGCCGGGCCCCTGCACCCCCACCGAGGCCGGCATCACGCTGGCGGCGGTGCGGGAATTGGCCGGACAGATCCCCATCCTCGGGGTGTGCCTGGGCCACCAGGCGATCGGTCAGGCTCTGGGCGGTAAGATCGTTCCGGCCCCGGTGCTAATGCACGGCAAAACTAGCCCGGTCCGCCACGACGGGCGCACCATCTTCGCCGGCCTGCCCCAACCTCTCATCGCTACCCGCTACCATTCGCTGGTCATTGACCCCGCCACCCTGCCGCCGGCGCTGGAGGTGAGCGCCACCGCCCCGGACGGCGCCATCATGGCCGTCCGCCACCGGCAGTGGCCGCTGGAGGGGGTACAGTTTCACCCGGAAAGCATCCTCACCAGCGATGGCAAATCGTTGCTACTCAACTTCTTGCGCTGTCACGTCCGGCGCCGGGCGGCGGGAACCGGCGACGGCACCTGTACTCCCTCGCACAGCTAGCCCTCGGACCTCGGGTCGGGGTACTCTGTCTACGTTCTTCCCCGTTGTGGCGCTATGTCCCTGTCCCCCGAGTCCGCCCGCATCCTGATCGTAGATGACGAGGCGCCCATCCGCGAAATGCTGATGGACCGCCTGCGGTTGGCAGGCTACGGCTGCCGCCAGGCCGATAGTGCGGAGCATGCTCTTGAGGCCTGGGAACAGCACCCGGCCGATCTGGTCATCACCGACCTGCGGATGCCCGGCCGCTCCGGGTTGGATCTGTTGGCGCGGCTGCGGCAGATGTCCAGCGCCGCCGTCATTTTGGCCACCGCGGAAAGCGATATTCATGTGGCCATTGACGCCATGAAACAGGGCGCCGCCGATTACCTGCTGAAACCCTTCCAGTTCGAGATGGTCCTGGCCGCCATCCACCGCGCCTTGGAAATGGCCCGCCTGGAGCGCGAGGTGGAAAACTACCGCCTGCACCTGGAGCAAATGGTGGCCCAGCGCACCTCCGAACTGGAGGCGGCCATGCGCCACATTGAGGACACCTACGATGCTACGTTGCAAGCCCTGGGTGCGGCGTTGGATTTGCGCGCGACCGAGGTGGCCGGCCATTCGCTGCGCGTCAGCCTGTATACCGAAGAGATGGCGCGGCGCATGGGCATGGAGGGCGAGGCGCTACGCAACGTGATTCGCGGCGCCTATCTGCACGACATCGGCAAGCTCGGCATCCCCGATGCCATCCTGCTCAAGAGTAGCGGCCTGACCCCGCAGGAGAAGGCGGTCATGGAGAGCCACGTCCGCATCGGTTTTGAGATGGTGCAGCGCATCGAGTTTTTGGCCATTGCCGCCGAAATTGTCCACAACCATCAAGAGCGCTTTGATGGCGACGGCTATCCCCGCGGTCTGCGCGGCGAGGCGATTCCCCTGCCGGCCCGCATCTTCTCCGTCGCCGACGCTCTGGACGCCATGACCAGCAACCGCCCGTACCGGGGGGCCCTCCCCTTCGCGGTGGCGCGCGGCGAGATCGTCCGGGAAAGCGGCCGCCAGTTCGATCCCAAGGTAGTCGAGGTCTTCCTCGCCGTTCCAGAGGCGCGCTGGGAAGAGTTGCGGGATCAGGTCGCCAGCGCCCGCACCGCCGCCCTCAACGGCACACCTCGGCTGGCGCCGCAATCGGCGCCCGCCGCGGCCGCCGCTGCTCGCGCCTAGCAACCGGCCACTGGCCGGCCAGCATTGCTCCCCACCTTTTGGGGTTGCACCGATTCAGTACCGGCGCCTAGGTGAGGATGCACACGAAAATCTCTTGACACCCAGGGAGCAGCAATGATAAATCATTGTGAGCCGCAGCCCATGTGGTCGTTTTGGGGCTCGACGGGGGAGAATTGAATGCGGAAACTGACGTTTTGGTCAATGGTGTTGATGTTGGGGCTCTCGCTCACTGCGTGGGCGCAAACCGCCAGCCAGATCTCCGGTACGGTGACCGATAAAACCGGTGCCGTCATTCCCGGCGCCACGGTCACCATCACCGATGCCGCCACCGGCTTCCATCGGGTGATGACCACCAACAGCGCTGGCGCCTACGCCGCCGGCGCCATGCCCGCTGGCACCTACGATCTTGAGGTCGTGGCCAAGGGATTCCAAACCTACGACGTGAACAGTTACGTGGTGCGGCCGGCGGAGCAGGCCCAGGTCAATGCCACGTTGCAGGTCGGCTCGGTGAGCAGCACCGTCGAGGTGCAAGGCAACGCCGTCGCCCAGGTGCAGTTGGAAAACGCCGCCGTCACCAATACGATTAGTGGCAAGCAGGTGGCGCAGCTTGAGTTGAATGGCCGCAACTTCGTTCAGTTGGTCGCGCTGACTCCCGGCGTGGTCGGCCAGGGGCCGACCGATGAGGGTGTGGTCGGCGTCTACGGCGGCGTCAGCTACAACATCAACGGTGGCCGCGGCACGGAGAACAACTGGGAGGTGGACGGCACCAACGTCGAGGACAACGGCTCGAACGGCACCATCAACGTCTACCCGAGCGTTGACGCCATCAACCAAGTCCGCGTGCTCACGTCCAACTACGGCGCCCAGTACGGCCGCGACGCTTCCGGCACGGTCATCGTCACCACCAAGCGCGGCACCAACGCCTGGCATGGGGACGCCTACGAATACCTGCGCAACACCGATCTGAACGCCCGGCCTTTCTTCTCCACCGCCCGCCCGCTCTACCGCAAGAACGACTTCGGTTTCACCGTCGGTGGGCCGATCATTAAGAACAAGACCTTCATCTTCTGGTCCTCCGAATGGCGCAAGCAGTCGGAGCCGAGCTTGTTTGACGTCCCCGTGCCTTCGGCCGCCGAAAGGGCGGGCAACTTCTCCGATGTCTGCCCCGCCGCCGGCGTCGCTCCGGGCAGCCCGGACCCCAAGGGCACGGGCGGGGCCACCTATGAGGCGGACTACGGAACCTGCCCCGTTCTGACGCAGCCGACCGCTACGAACACCGGGGCGTATTATCCCAACAATACGCTGCCGACGTCGAGCATCAACCAAAACGGCGTGGATCTGCTGCCCTATATCCCGGCCGCCAACTTTGGCTCTGGCGCAAGCTCCGCCTACGTCGGCTCGACCAGCTATCCGACGAGTTGGTACGAGAGCCTTTTCCGCGTTGATCAGCAGCTCGGAACCAACTGGCACGTGTACTACAACTTTATCCATGACTCCTGGAGCACCGTCGTTCCCGGCGCGCTGTGGGATTCCGCCAGCTTCCCGACCGTTTCCACCAACTTCGTCGGCCCCGGCGTGGCCATGGTCGCTCATTTGACCGGCGTCCTCAGCCCGACGATGACGAATGAGTTCGTCGCTGGCTACACCGCCGACCACATCGCCCTGATCACCAATGGTCCCACCGCCCGGCCCGCCAGCTTCACCATGGGCGGCCTGTTCAACAACGGCTTCAAGGACGAAATCCCCGGCCTTTCGGTTAGCGACTACAATGGGAGCACAAGCAACTCGTTCGCCGAGACCGGCGGCGACATGCCCTGGTACAACTCCAACCCCACCTACGATTACAGCGACCAGATCACGCAGGTGGTGGGCAATCACGTGCTGACCTACGGCGGCGAGTTGACCGCCGGGCAGAAGAATGAAATGCAGGGCGGCTACCTCCAGGGCAACCTCGGATTCAGCTCCGGCTGGGCCGGCAGCAGCGGGAACGGCTTTGCCGACATGCTGCTCGGCAATATCAACTCCTTCAACCAGGCCAACGACCAGCCCAAATACTACGACCGCTACAAGACCGGCGTCATCTTCCTGCAGGACGATTGGCACACCACTTCGCGTTTGACCCTTAACCTGGGGCTGCAAGTGGACCTGCTGGGGGCGTACTACGATTCCCGCGGCCTGCTCTACAACTTTGTGCCCGGCGACTACGACGCCGCGAACGCCGCGCAAATTGAAGAGGGCACCGCTGGTACCGTGCCGCAAGGCGCCATTATTAACGGCGGTAGCAGTGTCAACCCCAACGACGCGGTCGTTTTCAACGGCATGGAGAATTGCGGAACCAACGGCCAGACGTCCAGTTGCAACCAAAACCATCTAATGAACTATGGGCCGCGCCTGGGTTTTGCCTACGATTTGTTTGGCAACGGCAAGACCTCCCTGCGCGGCGGCTACGGCATTTTCTACGACCACACGAATAGCAATGACATCGTGGACGCGCTGCGCAACCCACCGCTCCAGCTCAGTCCGACGGTGGTTGATGTGGTCGGTTACAGCAATGTCTCCGCCGCTAGCGGCGCCAACTTCCCGCTCAATTTAAACGGGGGCGGCACCATTCCGGCCGAGGGCTATTGGCCCATGGTTCAGCAGTGGAACCTGAGCATTCAGCACCAACTCAAGAACAACCTGGTGGCGCAAGTTGCCTACGTTGGCAGCAAGGGCACGCACCTGGCGCAGGAGATGGATCTGAACCAGTTAGAGCCGGTCAGCAGCCTCGCCGGATCGCCGTATGCTGCCGGCGGCACCTCGGCCGGAATGCCGATCACCTGCCCGACTACAGCGCAGGCGGCGCCGCCAGCCTCCGACCTGGGGACGGCCAACCAGTGGATGATCAATCAGTTCGTGGCTTGCGGCGGCAACGCGGCCTTCTACCGCAAATATCCCGCCTACAACGACATTGCCCTCCTGCCGTTTGGGGCCAATTCCAACTACAACGCGTTGCAAGCTTCCGTCCACGGCCAGATCGGCGGCCTCTTCTTTACCACCGGCTACACTTGGTCTCACTCTCTGGATGACGCCTCCGGCCGCTACGATGGCTCGTGGTACAACGGCTATGACCTGGAGGGCGCATACGGCAACTCGACCTTCGATCAGCCGCAGAACTTCAGCGCCAGTTGGGTCTACTCCTTGCCATTGTTTAAGGGCAACAAGTGGGCCGGCGGCTGGGAGTACTCCGGCATCATGGAGGCCTACAGCGGTGAACCCTTTACCATCACCAACAGCAGTGGCCATGGCGACAGCGCGGGCGTCGCGAACGGGCAGACCACGGGCTCTTATGCCGACATTGTGGGCAGCACCGGGGCGATCCCGACGAATTTGACCACGAACCAGCTGGCCAGCCCGCAGCTCTACGGTAATCCCGCGGCCTTCGCCCAGCCCGTCGGCTTGACGTTCGGCAACGAAGGCCGGGACTCCTTCTTCGGACCGGGTCTGATTGATTTCGATATGGGCCTGTTCAAGAACTTCAAGATTACCGAACGGCAAACCGTCCAGTTCCGTTGGGAGACCTTCAATACCTTCAATCATGCCAACTTTTCCGGCGTGAACTCCGGCGACTGCTTCACTGACCAGTGTCTGGCGTCGGGGACGTTTCTCCGCTCCACCAGTACGCACGACCCGCGCATTATGCAGCTCGCGCTGAAGTGGATGTTCTAGTCCGCTGGTCGCGGTACCGTAACGGCGGGGCGGGCGATCATGCCCGCCCCGTTCCCTTTTTATGACCGCCGAAGTGTTCCTGCGCTCCGCCCGTACCGTGGCGGTGGTGGGCCTGTCTTCCGATCCGCTACGCCCCAGCCATGGCGTGGCGCGCTATCTCCAAGCCCACGGCTACAGGGTCATCCCCGTCAATCCGCGGGAAACCATGGTGCTGGCACAAGTCGCTTACCCGCGCCTGGAAGACATTCCAGAGCGGGTGGACATCGTGGATGTTTTTCGCCGGACGGAGGCGGTGCCGGAAATCGCCGTGGCCGCGATAACCATTGGCGCCAAAATGCTTTGGTTGCAGGAGGGAGTCACCCATCCCGCCGCCGAAGCCCAAGCCCGCGCCGCAGGGCTGATTGTCGTCGCCGACCGCTGCATCCTCAAGGTGCACCGCTCGCTGCCGCCGTTACCATAGCCCGCCGCCAGCCCCGGTGCGGCGTGGGGCGGGCGTCCTCGCCTGGCGGGGGCACAGCAGAGGCACGCAGCCGGGACGGCTGCGCGACGCCCCGCTCGCACCACGGCGGGTCTCGCATTAGCGCAGCAGGAGCCAAATGAGGACGGCGGCCGGAATCGCTGTCCAAATTACCTCATTCACCACCCGGGCGGCGCCCAGGGCGGGACGGGGATGTAGCCAGCGGTAGGCGATCAGGCCCACCACGGCGGCCGTACAAGCGTACAAGACGATGTGGTAGAGGACAGCCATCAGGGGTTCGATCCGGAGGCGGAATACGTAAAGACGACCTGCAGGTGCTGCCGCGGCAGCAGGTTGATCTCCTGGCGCCGAAGCCCGTAGCGCTGCTGCCAGACGGCCAGCATGTAATGGCCGGGGGGCACGTTCAGCAGGCGAAACCTCCCCTGGCGCCCGGTGACGGCAAAGTACGGATTGTCCACCACCCCGACATAGGCGTGCATCCACGCGTGGACATTGCACTCCACTGGAATCATCACTTCCGGCTGGGGAAACGTTTCCGTCACCGGGGCGGCGCCCGGCAACATGGAGATGTTCCACGGTCCGTTCCGGCGCGGCGCGGCATGCACGTTATGGACCACGGAATCCCGAGAGGAGATTTCGAGCGCCTGACCGGCCATCAGGCCCAGGACATGAGGATGAAACCGGCAGCCCTGCTGGATGAGCTTGGCGGGACTGGAGGGCGGGTCGAAGCGCCAACCCTGCAGGCCCTTGGCGATGTAGACAAACGCCCAGCGCAGCGTGGCGTTGGGGTTGACCACCACCGCCTGATCGCGCACTTGCGGAGCGCCGGCAGGTGCGCAGCCGGGCGCGCCGCTCATGTCCAACACCGGCATCGCCGGTGGCGTGCCGGTAAACCGGACCACGCCGGTGATCGCGCCGACCGTGCTCATGTCCAGCGGCGTTGCCGGTTCGCGGTGCGCCACGGCTGGGGGCGAATGGCTGCAGCCCGCGGCCAGCCCGGCCGCCAGCAGCAGGGCCAGGGCGCAACCGGCGATGCCGGGCCGGATCATGGCTTCAGAAAAACCAGGATCAAGATGATGAAGAACGCTGCAGAGATCACCCCGTGCAGCATGCTGGCGTCCTTGCGGTGGGCCGGACTGCGGTCCAAATCGCGCACTCGGGTCCAGAGCAGCCAATCCAGCCAAAGCAATGCCACCACCAGGAGTAGTTTGATGTTGAGCCAGGTGGCGCGGAAAAACGCTGGGTCATGCCGCCCGGCCAAATATAGCAACACCCCGCCGCTCGCCAATGTAATGACCGCACCGGGATGGGCCATGGCCCGCAGCATGCGCCGCGCGGTGCGCTGATGGCAGGCACGAGCGGTGGCATCGGCGGGATCGTCTTGCGAGGCGGCGGCCAGCACCTGCGTGGTCATCAGCAGGCCGCCGATCCAGAAGACAATGCCGGTGATGTGAAACACCAATGCCCAGGAAAAAGCAGCGCTCATGGCGGAAGAACCATCATACGCCCGCGGCATGAGAAGGTTGCAGGCCGCAGGCGGGGAGCGGCGGCGGGCGGCGGCGCGGCCATCCAGGGCGTGGCGGCCGCTGGCGGAATGGCGGATCCGGGGCAGGGGAACCGGCGATCGTCGGCAGCGTAGGCAGTCTGGCGTTGCCTGCCATCGCGTTTCGGGGCGATCAGCGCTGCGGGCCACCGATGGCTCGCTGCGGACCCGGGTTTCGCCGGCGGTTGGGCGGCGCCACGGCTGACTAGACGCGTCACCCGGGCGGGAAGCTGTGGCAAGCCCGCCCGGGAGGAGCGGCTGCAATGCCGCCCGCTAGGAGTTCATCGGGAGTTGCGCTAACCGCTGGAGTCACCGCCTGCATTCGGTTGTAGATCCCGCCGGTCGGCGGGGTCGCGAGGCCATGCGTTGGCCTCCGTCGCCGCAGCGGTCTCGGGTGTATACTCTACCCGCCACTCACAGCTCAGTCGCTGGAACGACTCACTTATGAAACGCCACCGCTCCTGCCTTGCCGCGGCCGCCGCCCTGCTCCTGCTCGCCGCTGCCGTGCCGTTGGCCGCCCACGTCCCGCCGACCCAGCCGCTCGACTCGCCGGCGGTCAACGCCCGTGCCGAGGCGCTGCTGCGTCAGCTCAGCACTACGGAAAAGATCTACCTGCTCTCCGGCTACGACTTCATGTTCACCCATCCCATTCCGGCGCATGGCATCCCCGCGCTCAAGATGAGCGACGCTTCCGTCGGCGTCCGGGTCTGGGGCCCCTCGACCGCCTATCCCGCCTCCGCGGCCCTGGCCGCCACCTGGGATCCGGCGCTGGCGTATCGCGAGGGCCATTCGCTGGGGCGGGATGCCCGCGCCCGCGGCGTCAATTTCGTCCTCGGTCCGGGCATGGATATCGTCCGTGAGCCGCAAAACGGCCGCAACTTCGAATATCTCGGCGAAGACCCGGAGCTGGCCAGCCGCATGGCCGTGGCCTGGATCCGCGGCTTGCAAGATGAAGGCGTGGCTGCCGTCGCCAAGCACTACGCCGGCAACGAACAGGAGACGCACCGCGGGACCATCAACAGCGTCATCTCCCGTCGCGCCCTCGAGGAGATCTATCTCGCGCCCTTCCGCGCCGCCGTTGAGCAGGGGCATGTGATGGCCGTCATGGCCGCTTACAACAAGGTGAACGGCCTCTACTCGTCGGCAAATCCCTATCTGCTGACCACAATGCTGCGCCGGCAGTGGCATTTTCGTGGCGTAGCCATGTCCGACTGGGGCGGCACACATTCCACGCTGCCATCGCTATTGGCGGGCCTGGATCTGGAGATGCCCACAAACCAGTACTACAACGCCCGCGCCATCTATCCGCTGCTGGGCAGCGGCGAGTTGACGATGGCCAACATCAACCGCCACGTGTTGCGCCTGCTCCGCGTCATGGTGGCGATGCGTTTTCTCGACCGGGCGCAAAAGATCGCCTCCATCCCGCTCATCGATCCCACCAGCGCCGCCACGGCCGAACAGGTGGAAAGCGAGGCGGTGGTGCTGCTCAAAAATCGCGACGCCATCCTGCCCCTCCGGGCCGCCGGGCTGCACTCCATCGTCGTGGTCGGCCCCGACGCCACGCCCGCCGTAACTGGAGGCGGCGGCAGCTCCTTTACCACGCCCAACATTGCTCCGGTCAGCCTGCTGGCGGCGGTCCGCCAGGCCGCCGGCCCGGGTGTTCGCGTCACCTATTTCTCCTATCCGCTCCCCCTGCGCCCGCCGCACATGTGGCCGCCCCCGAAGGCGAATAGTTTTGGCCCGCTGCCCCCGCTTCCGGAGGCGCAGCAAGCCGCCATCCGCCGCGCCAGCGTGGTCATCGCCGCCGTGGGTCCGCGGGAAAGCGAGGGCGTGGACCGGCCATTCCGCATGCCCGCCCATCAGGATCAATACCTGCGCCAGGTCGCCGCCCTGAATTCCCGGACGGTCGTCGTTATCTATGCTGGCGCCGGCGTGGCCATGAGTGCGTGGATTCACCAGGTCGCCGGCTTGCTCTACGCCTGGTATCCGGGCGAGAACGGCAACACCGCCGTGGCCAAGATCCTGTTTGGGCGCCTCGACCCCAGCGGCCATTTGCCCGACACCTTCGCCCAGCACTGGAGCGATGCTCCCGCCTTTGGCCATTACCCTGGCCACGACGGCGCGGTGCATTTCGCCGAGGGCATTGACGTCGGCTATCGGTGGTTTGATTCCAAACACATCGCCCCGCTGTTTCCCTTTGGCTTCGGGCTCTCCTACACCGCGTTCCGCCTAAGCGGGCTGCGGGTCGCCTCCAGCGGCCAGGGCCGGCATCGGGTGATTACCGCCAGCGTTCGCGTCAGCAACACCGGCCGCCGCGCCGGCGCCGAAGTAGTCCAGCTCTACGTGCGTCCCGCGCCCGCGCCGGTGCCCCGTACCTTCCAGCAACTGCGCGCGTTTGCCCGCGTGGCGTTGGCGCCGGGGCAGTCCCGGCGGGTCGCTCTCCATTTGCACTGGAACGATTTCGCCTATTACGACACCCCGGCCCATGCTTGGCGCGTTCCCGCCGGGGATTATCAGCTTGCGGTTGGCGACTCCAGCCGCCATATCCTGCAAACCGCCGCCGTACATTGGAACCCGGTGGAGCGGGTGCAGGCTGGCATGGTTGCTGCCGCCGCCAATGTGCCTCCGGTTCAGGTCGCGGGCGCCTGGAACATCGTCACCCAAGTGATGGGAACATCGTATCCGTCCACCTGTTCGTTTCAGCAGAACGGTGACGTGCTGAGCGGCCAGTGCAGCACGCCCAGCGGTGAGCGGCCGATCCAGGGCCGGGTCCGCGGCGCGGTGGTCAGTTGGAGCACGCACGTGGCCCAGGGGGGCATGAAGATGACCGTCGCCTATTCGGGCCAGTTCACCGCGCCGCACCAGCGGCGCTTCCAGGGCGCTACGACCGTCCTGCCGATGGGCATTTCCGGCACGTTCACCGCGGTTAGGCAATAGCATCGCCCTGGCGCCCCGGCAAGCTCGCCGCCGGATCCATCGGCGCTGAGACCGAGCGCGACGGCGGCGACATTCCTCAGGGTGGGGCTTTCGGCTGGCCGGGGCGAACCGTTGGGCGGGGGCGAGGACCGAGACGCATGACGCCGCACGCCGCGAGGGCCGGCAGGTGTACACAGATGTACCCGATCCGGCCCGAGCGGCCGAGAACGCAGCGCGGCGACGCGTTATCGCCCGGCGGCGTCTAGCATCGGCGGCGTGGCGCTGGCCCGCACCTGCACAGCCGCGCCGTCGTATGACACCAGACGATCCACCACCGCCGCAGGTCGCAGCCCGACGCCGTGCCCCGGCGACACGAACACCACGTCAAAGGTCTGCCGCTGCGCCATGCCCGGATAGCCGCCGTGCCTGCGGCCGATGGTCAGGGTCTGGCTGGCGTCATCCCAGGTGATGGGGATGGTTGCGTAGGCGCCGTGCGCATAGTCGTAGGTGAGGCCATCATCGTCGTACAGCGTGAAGTGTCCGTTCGCGCCGCGGTAAACGCGCAGCTCAATCGGATTCCAGGGCTTCTGCATCGCGTACTGCAGGTCCGGTCCCAGCGGTAAAATCGCGCCGGCTCGAACGAATAACGGCTCGGTCCCAAGCGGCGCCGGAGCCTCAATATACCGTCCCCCCGAGAGCGCCCGCCCCGTCCAGAAGTTGTACCAGGTCGTCTTAGGCAGATACACCGGCCAGACACTCACATCCGGTCGGGTCACCGGCGCCACCATCAGCCAGGGGCCAAACAGAAATTGGTTGCCGGTCGTGTCGGCGATCCGATCCTGGCGGAAAGCCATCGCCAGCGGCCGCATGATCGTGCCACTATCATGCGTCACGTGCCAGGCCAGCGAGTAAATGTAGGGTAATAGCCGGTAGCGCAACCGGTCATAGCGGAGTAAAATTCCCTGCGCCTCCTTGCCATACGACCACAGTTCGTTGTGATCCGGCGCGCGCGTGCCATGCGTGCGGAAGATCGGACAAAAGACGCCATACTCGAACCAGCGGACGAACAATTGCCGATAAGCTGGCTGGTTGGGGTGGCCAATGAAGAACCCGCCTATGTCGGTAGTCCAATACGGCAGTCCGGAAATCGAATAGTTCAGCCCCGCCGGAATCTGCCGCCGAAAGGCCTCCCAATCCGACAGCACATCCCCCGACCAAGCCGTGATGCCATAGCGTTGGCTGCCGGCGTAGGCGGAACGGGACAGGATGAACACCCGCTGCTGGTCGGTCGCCCGCCGCTGGCCGTCATAGACGCCCCGCACATGGAATAGCGGGTAGAGGTTGGCATAGCGCGCCCCGCTGCCCACCGCTAGCTGGTGATGCCACAGCAACTCGCGCGTTCGCACCCCGGGCTCGTCCTCATCCAGCCACCAGGCATCAAAGCCCAGCCGGAACAGGTGCTGGTCAATCTCCCGCCAAAACAGATGCCGCGCCCCCGGGCTGGTGGCGTCATACAGGGCCATTTGGGTACGGAAATAGGACGGGGCGATGGTGGCCGCGATCAGCCAGCCGTTCTTTTTCAGCGCCCGGTAGGCCGGCGTGCCGGGATAAAAATAGGGCCACACCGAAATCATGATGTGGAAGTGCTCGCGGTGCAGCTGCTGCACCATCGCCGCCGGGTCCGGATAGAGCTTGGGCTTGAATACGAACGAGCCCATCCGCGTCCACCAGAACCAGTCCTGCACCAAGTTGTCTACCGGAATCCGCAGCCGTCGGTAGCGCGCCGCGATGCGCAGCAACTGCGCCTGCGACTGGTACCGGTTCTTGGATTGCCAAAAGCCATATGCCCATTTGCCGAACATCGGCGCTTGCCCGGTCAACTGGCGATAATCCGCCACCACCCGGGCCAGCCGTGGACCATAACAGAAGTAATAGTCAATGGTATCCGCCACCATTGACCGCCAGTAAATGGCGTGGGTCAGCCGGTTGTTAAACCAAGTGGGTGAGGAGTTGTTCCACAAAATCCCGTAGCCGTGGCTGCTGACCAGCATGGGGATGGCGATGTTGGTGTTGCCCTCGGTCAGCTTCACGCTTTCGCCGTGGTAATCCCACACCCCGGCTTGGTGCTGCCCCAGGCCGTAAAAGCTCTCGGTCGAGCCGTAGATGCCGGCGTAGTCCAGCCCGTGGTAGGTCTGCTCGCCATCCACCACCGCCGGCGTCATCACCCGGGAGGTGTCCTGGTACAGCGGCTGGCCGCCTGCGGTGGCGATCAGCACCACGCCACTGTTGCCCGTTACCGTGATGCGCAGCTGGGCGCTGGCCAACACCACCGCTTGCGAGTTCTGGGTCAGCTGGAAAGCCACCGGGGCCCAGTGCTGGGGCAGCACTATGTATCCAGGTTTGCGCGGGAACACGCCATTGGGGGAATAGGTCACATGCAGCAGCGAGGGCGTGCAGAACAGCAGCCGCAACTGCCCCTGGCGCAGATCCACCTCGGCGCCCCGCGCCAGCCGTCGCGCGCCAACGACCGGATCTAGCGGGATCCACTGCCCCCAGGCCGGCGCCGCCAATGTCGCCGCCAGTGCCGCCAGGGCCAGCGCCTGCGTCCACCGCCGACTGCGGGCCGCCAGGCGGCTGCCGCGCGTAGGCCGGGCGCGGCGTGAGCGGCCGAGCCCCGCACTTCCGTGCGGCGCCCCGGGCCGCGGTTTGGCGAGACGGCCGCTGGGCAAGGCCAGAACGGAGCAGGGCGGGCCGGGGGTCCCCGCAACGCGGCGGGGCGCTTCAGGATTGGAGGCCGCAGTCGGCGAGCCTGGGGTCCCCAAGACGCACGGGCGCGCCGTGGCATGGGACGGCCGGGGGAAGTGCGCCGATGTACCCGAACCGGCTGGAGCGACCGAGAATGGAGCGATGCGACGGGTATCGCCCCGCTCGCTCCGTGGTGCCGTCCACTCAGCGCCGCGTCTCACTCCGCCTCCCGCCAGTCACCTGCTCATCATACCCGCCGGGCCGCGCCGCGACTATCCTATTCAGATGGCGCCCGTGCAGGCGACGGATTGCATTGGTATCTTTTCCAAGCCCGAAAACCCCGTGGTCGCGGAGGTGGCGCCGGCGTTGGTGCGCTGGCTGCGGCAGCGCCAGTACACGGTCGAGTTGGATCGCTGCACGGCGCAGGCCGCCGGCCTCGACGGCGGACGGGAGGACTGGTCCGGCCCGCCGCCGAGGCTGGCCATCGTATTGGGCGGCGACGGCACGCTGTTGCGCGTGGCGCGCCTGCTGGGCGCGACCTCGGAAGGCGCCGAGACGCCTCTGCTCGGCGTGAACCTCGGCACCCTGGGATTCTTGACCGAAGTCCCGGCCAGGCACCTGTATCCCAGCTTGGAGGCCATCCTCGCCGGCCACTATCGCGAGGACCGGCGGCACCGCATTGCCGCGGCGGCGTGGCGCGGCGGTGATTGCCTGTGGCGCGGCGACGCCTGGAACGAGGCGGTGATCGGCAAAGGGGCGCTGGCGCGTATCGTCGAATTCGATCTGCACATTGACGGCGCCGAGGTCTCCGCCTATCGCGCCGACGGCCTGATCATCTCCACCGCCACCGGTTCCACCGCCTACTCGCTCAGCGCTGGCGGCCCGGTGCTGGATCCCCGCGTCAAGGCCCTGGTAATCACGCCCATCTGCCCCCATACCCTCACCAACCGCCCGCTCATCGTGCGGGACACTGCCCGCGTCGAGGTCCGCCTCCGCTCTCCCGCCGGCCCAATCTATCTCACCCTCGACGGACAGGAGGGCGCCGAGCTGGCTGCCGGCGACCGCGTCACCTGCGAACAAAGCGCCCACTGCGTGAACCTGGTGCGCTTGCCGGAGTACTCGTTCTTCGCCGTGCTGAAGAACAAGCTCAAGTGGGGCTGACGGGAGTGGAGCGATCCTCCGCCCCGGCTAACCAGGCTCAGCTCTCGCCGCGACGCATCCATCTTTTTCTGCCCGCCGCACCATCCCACCCCCAAGGACCTGTCTTGTCCTTCGGAGGCATCTATGACGCATGCAGTGCGGGGGTCGCATCTTGCGCTGGTGGCGGCGTTGGCGGTGGGGCTCAGTTGCGCGCCGCTGTTCGCCCAGAACCAGAGCGCAGCGAACTCCTCCAGTGACCAATCCTCGGCCGCCGCCAATCCGGCTTCGGCCGCCAACCCCAACCAAGCCGCCGTAACGGCCATGAACACCATCAACAAGGACGAGATCGCCGGCGCGAAAATGATGGAGAACAAGGCCCAGAGCGCCAAGGTCCGGGATTTCGCCAAAATGCTGGAGAGCGATCATCAAGGCGCCGAGGGCAAGTTGCAAGGCATCGCCTCCAATGACCGCCTGACGCTCGACATGAACCACCACATGCACCAGCAGGCGCAGCGGATGCAGCACCGGCTGAACGATATGTCCGCCTACCGGGCCGACACCGCCTACGTACGCGATGAGGCCCGCGACCACGCCCGGGCCATTCGCAAAATGCAGGCGCTGGAGGCCAAGGTCAATAACCCCAATTTGCGGCACTATATCGAGTCGGACTACATCCCCATGCTGCAGAAGCATGAGCACCATGCGCGCACAGTGATCGCCGAGATGGGTGGCCAGCCCGCGGCTGAGCCGGCCGGCAATGCCGGCAAGCCGCCGCATGAGCTGAATCAGCCGCGTTACGAGCACCGCCCCTGGAATCTGCCCGCGCAGAACCAAAGTGGCGAACAGAATGGCGCCAAAACCAGCGCCGCGCAGGGCCACGGCGCCACAGGCCAGCCGCAAAAGAATGCCACGCCGCCGGCGAATGTGCAGCAGCCCGCCCGCCCCGCCGGCCAACAGGCACCCGCCGGCAAGCCGCCGGCTGCCGCCGCCAACCCCAGCCGGAAAGCCGGCATGCCCGCCACCGGCAGCCCGCTAGGCTTACTGGTGCTGGCGGGAGCGGCCCTCACCGGCCTCGGCCTGGGCGCTAAACGGCGCAAGTCGTAGCACGCCTTGCAGCGCGCCGGTTCTCCGGGCGGGCCGCTCGCGGTGCGGCCCGCCCGCATGGCTTTTTCGCCCTTAATCCTTTGACCTGCAATGTGTAGCTCGCGCCAACGTCTCACGACCCTTCTGGGCTTGAGCGCCATCGCGGTTTGGGCCGCAGTCGGTGGCCTGGCCCATCCGCTCAGTCCTGACCGGGCCGCGATTAGCGCGTGGGCGACGTTCGCGCAAGGCCAGTGCCAGACCGCGCGCCTAATGCGGAAAAAGGCGACCCTGCCTCGCACCCGGCGGTTCGCCCGCGCCACGGAGCGGCTCTTTGGAGAGGCGCTGCGGCAGTTGCGGACGGCGGCGCGGGCGGCCGACGAGCCGGTTCAGATTAACCCCACCGGTTTGCAGAGGTGGCAAATCCTGCGCAGCCGCTTGCGCAACCTCGATGGCGCCACCTCCGACCGCGATTATCTCCGCGCGGTGGCCCAGGCCGATGTGCGCATCCGCGGCCACATTGCGCGCGTGCAGGGCCACTTGGGCGAACCCGACGTGCGCGCCTACACGCGGCGCTGGCTGCTCCTCACGGGCCGTCATCTCCAGGCCGCCTGGGGCATGCGTCCGCAACTTGCCGGCGGCCTGTCCTTTGGCCTTCCCTCGCGCGGCTATCTGCCCCCCAACTACAACGCCCCTCGCGGCAACTTGGAGACGCCCTGAGCGCCAGCGGGCGTCCGTTGCGGGCGGTTCGCCCCGGCATGCTCCGCTGCGTGCTGGCGACCCTGTCGAAGCCTAGCCGCAGGCCCCGCTAGCGGCGGTGCCGTCCAGAAGCGGGGCGGCTGAGCCGCCCCGCCGGCCGTGGAACAGACGTCCCGCTGGCCGCTGCGGAGCGTCCCGCCGCTCTTAGGCCCACAGTTCCAGCACGGCCGCCAGACCCATGCCACCGGACGCGCAAAGGGTGGCCAAGCCCCAGCGCCCGCCTCGCCGCCGGAGGGCGTGCAGCAGCGTGACCACGATGCGCGCCCCACTGCAGCCCGTGGGGTGGCCCAAGGCAATCGCCCCTCCGGCCACGTTCAGCGTCGCGGCATTGAAATGCAGCTCTCGGTCGCAGGCCAGTACCTGCGCCGCGAAGGCCTCGTTGATTTCCACCGCGTCCATCTGCTCGAGCCGCATTCCCAGGCGCGACAACAGCGCCCGCGTCGCCGGCACCGGACCGAGGCCCATCCGCCTCGGGTCCACCCCGGCAGCCACAATACCATGCAGCCGCGCCAGTGGCCGCAGCCCCTCCCGCGCGGCGAATGCGGCGCTGGCCACCACTAGTGCCGCCGCTCCATCGGCGATGGCGCTAGCATTGCCGGCGGTCACCGTGCCCGGCTGCCCGGCGGGCACGAACACCGGTGGCAGGCGGGCCAGCTTCTCCCGGCTGGTATCGACGCGGGGATGCTCGTCGGCCGCCACCACCCTGTCTGCCGCCAGGGTTACCGGCGTGATCTCATCCGCGAACGCCTGTTCCCGCTGGGCGGCCACCGCCCGCTGTTGGGACCGCAGGGCGTAGGCGTCCTGTTCTTCCCGCCCAATCCCTCCCTCCCGCGCCAACAACTCCGCCGTTTCCCCCATGACCTGGTTGGCCAGCGGGCAAAGATAGCCGTCCCGGTACATTGCGTCCACCAGCGGCTGTGCCCCCATCTTGCTGCCCCACCGCACGGTCTCCGCCAGATAGGGGATGCGGCTCATGGCCTCGGTTCCACCCGCCAGCACACACTCCCGCCGCCCCAGCTCGACCGCCTGGCTGGCCAGGGCCAAGGCTTGCATGCCGGAAGCGCAGGCTTGGTTTACGGTGAACGCCGGCGCTTCCTCTGGCACCCCGGCCCGCCAGCCGATTTGCCGAGCCACATTGGGGCCCCCGCCCGCCTGGCGGGCATTCCCGAAGATCGTCTCCCCGATCTGCTCCGGGCTTACCCCCGACCGCGCCAGCGCCGCCCGCGCCGCCACCACGCCCAGATCGGCCGCGGTCTGCTCCCGCAAGGCCCCGCCAAACCGGCCGATGGGCGTTCGTACCGCGCTCAGCAGGACGATATCCATTGAGTTACGGTCCTTCAGGACAGGCGCCGCCAGCCAGGCGTGTTCTCTAGTATATTGGCCGCAAGTAGCCGCGGGCCGGACCATGACACCGGACGAAATGCTCGATCAAATCGAGGACGGCATGCGCAAGCTGACCGTCGAATACGACGCCTTCTTCGGCGGCGGCAAGAAGCGCCCCTCCGCCGACCTGCAATGGCGGGTGGACAACTACTTCCGCCTGCTCAGCGATAACTCCAACCTGAAGTCCGCCCAGCGCTTCCGCTGCAATCAACTGCAACAGCGCTACGCCGTCTGCCAAAGCCTGTGGCGCCGCAAGATGGAGCTAAAGGAGGGGGGCTGGCGCCGGCCCAGCGATCGGCTCTTGGCGGTGACCGGCGTCGGCGAGTCCTCGCGTTCGGTCGCCTCCGCCCAGCCCTGCGATGTCGAACTGGGGCACGGCGCTGAGGTGGACGCCGCCAACATTGAGCGCCTCTATTCCGCTTTCTTGAAGGCCAGAGAACGCAGCGGCGGCGCTCCCGCCGCCGCGGATGACTACAACCGGTTCCGCGCCTTGGTTGAGCGCCAGGCGGCCGAGATCCGCCGCCGCGATAAAAGCGAAAACGTCCACGCCACGGTCACCATCGAGGACGGCCGCGTGAAGCTCCGCCTCAAATCCGACAACAGCTAAACCGCATCGCTGCTCCCGACCCCCATGCACCGCTTCCCCCCGCGACCCGCCATCCTGGCCTGCTGGGCCCTCGCCTTGGGCCTGACCGCCGCCGCGATCCCGCCGAAGCCCCTCACGCGCGCGACCGCCACCCGCGTGCGCGCCTTGCTGGCGCGAATGAGCTTGGTCCAGCAAATCCGTCTGCTGCACGGAGCCCCGGAGAATCCCGCCCAGTCCCAGGCGCAGGCCGGTTACTTGCCCGGCGATCCGGTCCTGGGTATTCCCGGCCTTCGCTTCGCCGATGGGCCTCCCGGCGTGCTGACGCGGCATCGCGCCACGGCTTTGACCGCCACCATGGGATTGGCCGCCACCTTCAGCCGCCGCGACGCCTATCGCAATGGCCTGGTCATCGGCCGTGACGCCCGCGCCCTGGGCATTCAAGTAGCCTTGCAGCCGTTCATCAATATCTTCCGCGATCCCGCTTGGGCCCGGGCCTACAACACCTATGGCGAGGATCCGCTGCTGACCGGCATCATCGGCGCGGGCGTCATCCGCGGCATTCAAAGCCAGGGGGTAATGGCGCAGGCCAAGCACTTCATCGCCTATGACGGCGGCATGAACGTGATCGTGGGGGCCCAGGCGCTGCACCAGATCTACGCGGAGCCTTTCGCATACGCGATCCGTGCCGGTGTCTCCTCGATCATGTGTTCCTACAACCAGGTCAACGGCGCCTTCGCCTGCGGCAACACCGGGACGCTCACGGGCTTATTGCGGCGCGACCTGCGCTTCACCGGCTTCGTGACCTCGGACTGGGGAGCGACGCACGCCAGCGGCTACATCAATGCCGGATTGGACCTGGAGATGCCTGGCTCGATGCTCCCGGTCCTGCCCTGCTATTTCTGCGCCCATCCGCCCGTGCCGCCAGCGCAGAAGCTGGACCTGGCGGCGATGTTCGGCGGGCACATCCCAGAGGAGCCGGCGCCGCCGGCGCTGGCGTTTGCCCAGTCGGCGCCCTCGGCCGGGCTGCTGGCGGCGGTCCGCGCCGGCCAGGTGTCGCCGGCCCGCATTGCCGCCGCAGTCGGCCGCATCCTGGGCCAAATGGATCGCTTCGGCCTGCTCGATACCCGCACCCCGGATGCCATTCATCCTGTGCCGTTTGCCGCCGATCGCGGCATTGTGGAGCGCACTGCTGAGGATGGCGCGGTGCTGCTGAAAAACCAACATCAGGCTTTGCCGCTGACCTCGGCGGACCTGCGCTCGCTGGCCCTGATCGGTCCCGGCGCGGGGCAGGCGATCACGATAGGGGAGCCGGGCGAAAAGGCGATGGGCTTTCCCGGCCGGGACCTCAGCCCGTTGGCCGCCCTGGAACAATCCACGCGCGGGCTGTCCGGCCGCCACATCACCTTTGCCGTTGCCGACGACATGACCGGCCAGGCCATTCCCGCGGCGCGGCTTAGCCATGGGCATCAAGGCGGATTGTTGCGCCTGGGACTGCATGGCCAAGCGGCCGGGGTTGACGCCCAGTTGAACTTCACCCGCCGCGATCACCAGGCGCTGCCCGCTGGCACGTCCGCCGCCTGGCGGGGCCGGTTGCGCATTCGCCGCCCCGGCGTGTACTGGCTATACCTGCAGCTCCTCGGCTGCCGGGGCCAGCTTACGGTAGACGGCCACATGGCGGCACGCACCAGCGGCTTTCCGTTGCACGGTGATGTGCTGCAGCCGGGTCAGGACAACGTGCTGCCCACCACCGACGGATTGGACAACGTCCGCACCGCCCTCCGCTTGACCGCCGGTAGCCACGCGGTCGCCGTTCGGGTCTGGCCCGACGGCTCGGGCCGCCCGGTGCAGGTCCGCCTGGCATGGATGACGCCGCGCCAGCGGCAGGTGGATTTTGCCGCCGCGGTCAATGCCGCCCGCGGCGCCCGTACCGCGGTGGTCTTCGCCTGGGGCCGCGGCCGCCCTGCCTATGCCTTGCCCGGTGACCAGGACCGGCTCATCGCCGCCATTGCGCGCGTTAACCCCAACACCATCGTGGTGCTCAACTCCAGCCAGCCGGCGGCGCTGCCCTGGCTGCCGCAGGTTCGGGGCTTGCTGGAGATGTGGTATCCCGGGGATGGCGGCGGCGTGGCCACCGCCCGGTTGCTGCTGGGCCGCGTCGATCCCTCCGGCCATTTGCCCTTCACCTGGGCACGCGACCTGCGCCAGTACGTCTCCCACGATCCGGCCCATCCCGAGCGCAGCTCGGCCGGCGTAAGCGGGGTCACGCGTTATTCCGAGGGCATTTTTGTTGGTTACCGTTGGTTCGAGCAGCAGCACATCTCGCCACTGTTTCCCTTCGGTTTTGGCCTCTCCTACACCCGCTTTCGGTATTCGGGACTCCGAGTTTCGCCCGCGCCCAACGGCGGCCTCACCGTCGCCCTCACCGTCGAGAACACCGGTGCGGTTGCCGGCACAGCCGTGCCCCAGGTCTATCTGGGCCCGCCCTCGCCGGCGCCGGCCGGGGCGCAGTACGCGCTGCGCGTGCTGGCGGGCTTTGCCCGCCTTAGGTTGGCGCCAGGACAGCGCGGCAACCTGGTCCTCCATGTGCCCCGTCGGCAGCTCGCCTACTGGTCGAGTCGAGACCATGCCTGGCGTCGCGTGGAGGGTCGACGCACCGTCTATGTTGGATCGTCTTCCCGCGAGTTGCCGCTGCACCAGGCCATCTACGTGCGGTAACTTGGAGATGCGCCGTACGCCAGCCGGCGTGTGCTGCCGGCCGACGAAGCCTGGCCCCATCCCGGCCCGCGCCGCGCGTCGAGATGGGCGGCTAAGCCGCCCGCCCCGCCCTGTTGGTAGCATGGTGTTTCCATGCCCGCGCGCCTTGCCCTGCTTTCGGTCTCCGACAAAACCGGCCTAGTGGGCTTTGCCCGCCGCTTGGCCGCTGCCGGCTTCGAATTGGTCTCCACCGGCGGCAGTGCCCGGGCCCTGCGGGACGCCGGCCTCGCCGTGCGCGATGTCGCGGCGCTCACCGGATTTCCGGAGATGCTGGATGGCCGGGTCAAGACCCTGCACCCGGCGGTGCATGGCGGTCTGCTGGCCCGGCGCGACCAGCCGGCGCATCTGGAGCAACTCGCTGCCCACCGCATCGCGCCCATCGCGCTGGTCGCCGTCAACCTCTATCCCTTTGTCGCCACCGCGGCCCGGCCCGGCGCCAGCTTCGAGGATCTGATCGAGAACATTGATATTGGCGGGCCGGCGATGATCCGCTCCGCCGCCAAAAACTTCGCGGCCGTCAGCATTGTCACCACGCCGGAGGATTACGACGCCGTTGCTGGCGAGATTGAGCGTGACGGCGACACCTCACTCGCCACCCGCTGGGGGCTGGCCCAGAAGGCCTTTGCCCACACGGCCGCTTACGACGCCTCCATCGCCACTACGCTGAGCGCCCGTGACACTGCTGGCGCGCCGCGGGAGGAGGCGGGTTTTCCCGCGACCCTCCTTCTGCGCGGCGAAAAGCGCCGCGACCTCCGCTACGGAGAAAACCCCCATCAACGGGCGGCGTTATACGGCGACCCGGCGGTGCTTGGCGGTCTGGCCCACGCCGAGCCCCTCCAGGGCAAGGAACTGTCGTTTAACAATCTGATGGATCTTGAGGCCTGCTGGGAGCTGGCCCAGGAGTTCACCCTGCCGGCGGTGGCCATCATCAAGCACACCAATCCCGCCGGTTGCGCCACGGGCGCGGACCTCGGTGAAGCCTATGGCAAAGCCCTGGCCTGCGATTCCATCTCTGCCTTCGGCGGCGTCATCGGTGTTAACCGGATCTTCGACGGCACGGTGGCGCGCAAGCTGCGCGACCTGCCCGCCGCTACCGGCGGGCCCCTATTTGTCGAGTGCATCGCCGCCCCTGGCTTCACGCCGGAGGCCCTCGAGATCCTGGGGGCGAAGAAGAACCTGCGGTTGGTGGCCGTCGACCCGGTGGCGCCGGCCCCGCGGCAGGGTCTCAAACAGATCTCTGGCGGCTGGCTACTCCAGGATCGAGATCAGGACTTTCCGGAGCTGGAGCGGCTCCGGGTGGCCACCCGCCGGGCCCCCTCGGCGGCCGAACTCGAGGCAATGCGCTTCGGCTGGATCGTGGCCAAGCACGTCAAAAGCAACGCCATCGTCTTTGCCCGTCCGGGGCAAGTGGTGGCCGTGGGCGCCGGCCAGATGAGCCGCGTGGACGCGGTCAAGATCGCCGCCCTCAAGGCGCAGTTGCCGCTGGCCGGCTCGGTCCTGGCCAGCGACGCTTTTTTCCCCTTTCCCGACAGCATCGAGGAAGCGGCCCGCCACGGCATTAGTGCCGTCATTCAGCCCGGAGGCTCGGTCAAGGATGCCGAGTCCGTGGCCGTCTGCGACCGCCTCGGCCTGGCGATGGCGCTGACCGGCATCCGTCATTTTCGCCACTAATGCCGCTGCCCGGCCGCCAGCCGCGCCCATTGACCCCACCGCGAAAACTACAGTAGCTTAGGAAAGTTCTCCTTGGTGGCGGTGCCTGGGCAGGAAACGGCCGCTCCGCCGGTTTGGCTGATCCAGACTTTCATGCGCTCCGCCCGCTCGCGTATTCTTGTGGCGCTCCTCGCCGCCGCCATCGGCGGCAGCCTGTGGACCGCCTGTGGTAATGGCACCCCGGCCGTTACCGTCAGCACCACGCCGGATCCTTTCTTCATCGCCAACGACTGCAGCTACGTCGCCGACACCACCTACGCCTCCGGTCTGACCGAGGTCTGCACCGGCGCGATCCCGATCACCATCGAAGGCGTGCCGTTCGCGATGGGCTTGCAAACGGACGCCCTTGCTGTCAGCCCGTCGATTCCGGTGCAGGCAAAGGACATCAAAACCCCGATCACGTATTTCGTGTCCAACGGCAGCTCCCTGCCCCCGGGCTTGTCCTTGGATAGCCAGACCGGTGTGATCAGCGGCATTCCCAACCAGGCCGGCACCTTCAGCTTCAGCGTCTACGCGGTGGACAGCACCTCCCCGACGCCCAATACGAGCGCTTCAGCCACCTTCACGCTTACCGTGGCGGCGCCCACCGCCTCGCTCACCTCCGTGGGTCAAAATGACCTCGGCGGCATCGGGCAAAACGCCGGCATCACGGTCTTCAACGATTACGCCTACATCGGCAACCGCGGCGTCCCAGGTTCCTGTCCCGCTAACAGCTTCAAGGTGGTCAACCTGTCTGACCCCACCAATCCCCAAGTGGTGGCGACCATCCCCAATCCCAGCGGCGCGTCTTACCAGCCGGTGGGTCAAGTGGCCGCCGTCAACACGCCCAGCTTCCAAGGCGACCTGCTCGCCGTGGCCATCGCCCCCTGCGATCCGGCCACCGACACCAGCGCCGGCGACACCGGCGTTGCCCTTTACAACGTCAGCAACCCGGCCAGTCCGATTTTCCTGGGCTCGTGGTCGGCGCGGGCCACGGGAGGCGCGCATGGCGTGAGTTCGGTCGCGGTGCTGCCCGAGAGCAATGCCGCCTATGTGCTTGCTGCCGTCCCGGAGGCGGAGCACAGCGGTTCCGGGTACGGTGATCTCCAGGTGCTTAATGTCACCAATCCCGCCGCGCCCGCGATGGTGGCCAATTGGGGCATCGGCAAGGCCTTGGGCATTGACTTGAAAAACGTCGCGGTGGGTCAGGACCAGCGGGTTTTTCTCGACACCATCAGCCTGTCCGCCGACGGCACGCAGGCCTACCTTGCCTATTGGGATGAAGGCGTCGTCATCCTGAACGTCTCCGATCCCACCGCCATCAGCGACACCAACTCCGGCATCGTCCTCAGCCACACCGTCTATCCGACCATTTACGCCGCTTCCAGCACCATTCTGTATTCCGCCCCGGAAGGCAACACCCATCAGGCTATTCCGGTGGACAACGGCGCGGGCATGCTCATCAGCGATCTGGTCTGCGCCTCGCAGAAGATCCCGGACGCCAGCGGCAGCGGCAGCACGTCGCTAAACCCATATACCACCTCCGTCTGCGGCACGGATGTGGACCTGACGCCCAGCACCGGCTGGGGCTTTGTCCGCACCTATACCCTGGCGCCGGTCACCGCGCCGCAACCGGCCGGCGGCACTGCGCTCAGCACGACGGAATCCGATCCCGCCCCCGCCGCCGGGACCATCTTTCCCGGCGATGGCATCTATTCCGCCCACGACATCGCGTGGAATGGCAACGCACAGAATCCGCGCGGCTACGTCGCTTGGTTTTCCAATGGCTTGGTGGACCTGGATCTGCAATCGCTGAGCACCCCTTCGGTCCTGGCCGCTTTTGTGCCCCCAGCCACCGCCGATCCCCAGGGTTCCACGCCCGGCGTCAACAACCCCGATGCGCCTCTGGTCTACGGCGTAGCGCCGTTCACCGAGAACGGCAATCAATATATCGCCATAACCGACATTAATTCCGGGCTTTGGGTGGTGCAGGAGGCCGGCGCGTCGCAGTTCGCCATGACCACCACCAGCCTGCCCAACGGCACCGTCGACGCCCCGTATTCCGCCACCTTCAACTCCATCAACGGCGTCGGCCTGGTGAGCTATTCCTTGGTCGGCACCGCGCCCGCCGGGCTGACGCTGACCAACGGCGTGCTCTCCGGAACGCCGACCACCGCCGGCAGCTCCACCTTCGCCGTCGAAGCCGCTGACAGCGCGGGCAATATCGTCAGCCAGCAGTACACCGTCACCATCAATTCCAACCTCGTCATCACCACCGACTCCCTGCCCGAAGCGACCACCAACGAGGCCTATTCGCAAACGTTTACCGCGGTCAATGGCGACACGCCCTACTCCTGGTCCGTGACCGGTGGCTCGCTGCCCGCGGGCATGAGCCTCAGTTCCGCCGGCGTTCTCAGTGGCACGCCTACCGCCGCCGGAACCTCGAACTTTACCGTGACCGTCACCGGCGTCAACAAGGGATTGACCGATTCGGCGGCGTTTACGCTCACCACGGCCCCGCTGACCATCTCCACCACCAGCCTGCCGAATGCCGGCGTGGGCGTCGCCTATTCCCAGACAATCACCATGGCCAATGGCGCGCCGAGTTTTACGTTCACCGTCAGCAAGGGCAGTCTGCCCGCGGGCGTGACCATGAGCAGCGACGGCGTCATGTCCGGTACGCCGACCACCGCTGGCATTTCCAACTTCACCATCCACGTCACCGACGGGGACGGCCAAACCGCGACCCAGGCGCTGAGTATCACCGTCGGCGGCATCACCATCAGCCCCACCAGCCTGCCCAACGGCGCCGTCGGCACGGGCTATTTTCAGGCGCTGACCATCACCAACGGCGTCTCGCCTTACACCTTTGCGCTCGCCAGCGGCTCCGGCCCCCTGCCTCCCGGTTTGACCTTGTCGGCGGAGAACTCCTCTGGCGTCCCCGGCGCCGCCAACGGCACCGTCGGCGTCATCTCCGGCGTCCCCACCACCGCCGGCACCTACACCTTCACCGTCAAGGTCACTGATAAAAACGGCGTCACCGCCAAGCAACCCTACACCGTCGTGATCCCGTAGTTGGGCGCGACGCCACGCGCGCGCCATGGAACGGCGCGCTTGGGGCAACGCGCCCCCGCACTGATAAAATGGGAGCGGCGGCCCAGCGAGCCCCGCCAGCCTGCGGGCCGCTGGGCCCGCATCTCCGCTGCTTGCCGCCACCGGCGGCCGTTCCCACCATGCCCTCCCTCGTCTCCAAAGTCTTCGGCACCAAGAATGATCGCGAGGTCAAGCGTCTCCAGCCCGAGGTGGCCGAGATCGGCGCCCTTGAGGATGCCATGCGCGCCCTGAGCGACGAGCAGATGCGCGAGAAGACGGTGGAGTTCCAGCGCCAGATCCGCGAGCGCATCGACGCTGCGGGCGCAGACCCCAAGGAGCGGGAGCAGGCGGAGAAGGACGCTCTGCAGGACCTGTTGGTCCCTGCCTTCGCCCTGGTCCGCGAGGCCGGACGCCGCGTCCTGAACATGCGCCACTTCGACGTCCAGCTGGTCGGCGGCATGGTCCTGCACCGGGGCGGGATCGCCGAGATGAAAACCGGCGAGGGCAAGACGCTCGTCGCCACCTTGCCGGTGTACTTGAACGCCCTGGCCGGCCATGGCGTCCACGTGGTCACGGTCAACGATTACCTGGCCCGGCGCGACGCCGAATGGATGGGCCGCCTGTACCTGCATCTGGGCCTCACGGTCGGCTCCATCACTCACGACCTGGAGGACGCCGCACGCAAGGCGGCCTACGCCTGCGACATCACCTACGGCACCAACAACGAGTTCGGCTTCGATTATCTCCGCGACAACATGAAGTTCGAGCTCGCCGACTGCGTGCAGCGCGGCCATCGTTTCGCCATCGTGGACGAGGTGGACTCCATCCTGATTGACGAGGCCCGTACCCCGCTGATCATCTCCGGCCCGTCGGAGGAGTCCACCGACAAGTACTACAAGATTGACCGCATTATCCCCAAGCTCGAGCGCGGCGATCCTCCCGAGGGGGACGAGAAGCCCGCCACCGGCGATTTCTTTCTCGATGAAAAGCAGCGAACCGCCACCCTCACCGAGGAGGGCGTCGAAAAGGTCGAACAGATCCTTGGCCTTGGCAACCTCTACGACCTCGAGCACATGGAGCTCATCCATCATGTCTACCAAGCGCTGCGCGCCCATGCCCTGTTCAAGCGCGACGTGGACTACGTGGTCAAGGACGAGCCCGACGAGCAGACCGGAAAAATCGAACGCAAAGTGGTTATCGTGGATGAGTTCACCGGCCGCCTGATGCCCGGCCGGCGCTGGAGCGACGGTTTGCACCAGGCGGTCGAGGCCAAGGAAGGCGTTCGGATCGAGCGCGAAAACCAGACCATGGCCACCATCACCTTCCAGAACTATTTCCGCCTCTACAAAAAGCTCTCCGGCATGACTGGAACGGCGGAGACCGAGGCCAACGAGTTCTTCAAGACCTACAAGCTTGAGGTCATGGTCATTCCCACGAACCGCACCCTGATCCGCCATGAGCATCCCGATGTGGTCTACCGCACCGAGCCCGAGAAGTACCAAGCCGTGATCGAGGAGATCCAGGACTGCGCCGAGCGCGGCCAGCCGGTGCTGGTGGGCACGGTCTCGGTGGAGAAGAGCGAGCGCATCTCCGCGCTGCTGCAGAAGGCCAAGGTCAAGCACGTGGTCCTCAACGCCAAGTACCACGAGAAGGAAGCGGAAATCGTGGCCCAGGCCGGCCGCTTCGGCGCCGTGACCATCGCCACCAACATGGCCGGGCGCGGCACCGACATCCTGCTCGGCGGCAACCCCGAGCAAATGGCCCGCGAGACCGTGCGCAAGCAGGGCGCTGCCGACAACTCCGAGGCCGGCGCGGAGGCGCTGGCCCGCGCCCAGCAGCAATGCTCCGAGGAGCATGACCGGGTGGTCGCCACCGGCGGCCTGCATATTATCGGCACCGAACGGCATGAGAGCCGCCGCATTGACAACCAGCTCCGCGGCCGGGCCGGCCGCCAGGGCGATCCCGGCTCCTCGCGCTTCTATCTCTCCTTGCAGGATGACCTGCTACGCATCTTCGGCGGCGAGCGCATCAGCGGCCTGATGAAGCGGCTGGGCATGGACGAGGGCGTGCCCATCGAAAGCAAGCTGATCACCCGCCGCATCGCCGCCGCTCAGGAGCAGGTCGAGGCCCAAAACTTCGAAAGCCGCAAGCACCTGCTCGACTATGACGACGTGATGAACAAGCAGCGCGAAGCCGTCTATGGCCTACGCCGCGACTTGCTTGAGGAGCGCGACCAGCGGGAATACCTGAACGGCGTGGTCGAGGGCATCCTCGCCGAGGCAATGAACCAGCATACCCCCAGCGAGAAGCACCCCGACGAATGGAAAATCTCCGGCCTGCGCACCGCGCTGAAGGAGCAGTTCGGCGCCGATCCCCAGGCCGCCGGCGTGGCGCTGCACGAGCTGAACTTCGACGAGCTGCGAACCGCTCTGCTGGACCTGCTGCACGGGCAGTACACCGCCAAGGAGCAGTTGCTGGGCGCCCCCAACATGCGCCGCTTCGAGCGCATGATCATGCTCCAGATCCTGGACAACCTGTGGAAGGACCACCTGCTCTCCATGGACCACCTCAA
>JBOGKW010000014.1:0-35577 GCA_050746205.1 Terriglobales bacterium
TGCGGGAGGCGGCCAGGGGCTGGATCTCCGCGACGCCCAGTTCGGTGGCCTTCTCCAGCATCCACTCAAAGCGGTCAAACTTGAACAGGGCAGCGATCAAGCGGGGGCCCGCCGGCGCTGGGGCCGCCGCCGGCGCTGGGTCTAGATCAAAGATCACGGCGTCGTCACTCAGCCGCACGATGACGCCCAGATAGCGGGCGCCCTCGGCGGCCAGTTCCATTTCCATGCCGCGCTTGGCGCGCAACACGTGCATGAGGTGCCGGGCCTCCGGGCCGCGGACCACGGCCTGGCGTGGGGCCGGGCTCGGGCCGACAGCGGCGGGTAGCAGTTCGGCGAAGAAGAGCCGACGGGCCATTCCAGTTCGGCCGGGGAGGCGCGCGCCCCCGCTAGGCGAAGAAGTCGCGGACTTTGTCGAACAGGCCGCGTTCGTGAGGCCGGTTTTCATTGGGCATCAACTCGCCCAACTGCTCGAGCAACTGTCGCTGCTCCCGGCTGACCTTTTGCGGCACGTCTATGCGCACCACGACGTGCAAGTCGCCGCGACCGCGGCCGTTGACCCGCGGCACGCCTAGGCCGCGGAGGAGAATCTCCGCGCCGCTTTGCGTGCCGGCGGGGACTGCGAGCGCATGTTCGCCCCAGGGGCTGGGGACCTTCAGCGTGCAACCGAGCACGGCCTGCGGAAAGGAGACGGGGATGGAACAAGACAACTCGGCCTCGCGGCGCTCAAAAAATGGATGGGGCTGGATGGCAACGGCAATATAAAGGTCGCCGCTGGGACCTCCCTGGGCTCCGGCTTCACCTTCGCCGGCGAGGCGCAATTGATTGTCCTCGTCGATGCCGGCGGGGATGGTGACTTGCTTTTCCACCTCGCGCTGGTTGCGGCCCCGGCCCCGGCAGGCGGGGCAGGGGTCGCGAATGACGCTGCCAGCGCCGCCGCAGGTGCCGCAGGTGCGGGCGACGCTGAAGAAGCCCTGCTGGAAGCGCACCTGGCCACGGCCGCCACAAGCGGCGCAGGCGGTGGGCGCCGCGCCCTTGCGCGTGCCGCGGCCGCGGCAGTCGGCGCAGACTTCCATGCGGGTGAAGCGGACCGTTTTTTCCGCGCCGAACAGCACGTCCTCGAAGCTCAGTTGCAACTCATAGCGCAGGTCGCCGCCGCGCTGCGCGCGAGTACGGCGGCGGGCGCCGGCGCCGAACAGGTCACCGAAGCCGAAGATGTCGCCGAAGATGTCGCTGAAGTCGGCGAACGCCCCGGGATCAAAGCCCGGACCGCCATTGCCGCCAGCGCCAAAGGCGGCATGCCCGAGGCGGTCGTATTGGCCGCGCTTGTGGGGGTCGCAGAGTACGCCGTAGGCCTCCGAGGCCTCCTTGAACCGCTCTTCGGCCTCGGGGGCGGAGTTCCGGTCCGGGTGATATTTCATGGCCAAGCGGCGATACGCGCTTTTGATTTGTTGCTCGTCGGCGCCGCGCTCCACACCCAGCACCTCGTAGTAATCCCGCTTGCCCGCCATGGTTGCCATTCTAAGTCCTTGGACGCTGGCCGACGGCCAACGGATTCACGCTAGCACTACGCATCTAGGGGCTCTTCAGGCGCGGCCGGTGCGGACGCCGGATTGCGGGCCACCCGGACCATGGCGGGGCGTAGCAGGTGGCCCTGCCACCGATAGCCGCGCTGGAGTTCCGCGAGGACGACATGATCAGGCGCTTCGGTAGTGTCCACGATCTCGATGGCCTGATGGAGATGCGGATCGAAAGGCTGGCCGACGGCGGCGACCGGCTCTACGCCCAGCTTGCGCAGGGCCTCGCCCCATTGGCGCTGGGTCAACTCGATGCCGCGGCGCAGATCCTCGGCGCCGGCGGCGGGATGGGCTAGGGCGCGCTCCAAGTTATCCCAGGCTGGGAGCAGGGCGCGGAGCGCCTCCTGCACCCCGTGCAGGCGCTGTTCCCCTTCTTCCCGGCGCACGCGCTTGCGGAAGTTGTCAAAATCCGCCAGGGTGCGGAGCAACTGCTGGCGCAACTGTTCGCTTTCGGCCTGGGCCTGCGCCAGGGCTGATTCGACGGACGGACCCGGGAAGGCCGCCTCAGGCGTACCTTCCGCCGCCAGCTCCGGGGGGATGGGTGTGGCGGCGGGCGACGCCGGTTCTTTCTCCGAGGGCATGCTTCAATTGTCCCTCGAGAGGGAGTCTGGCGTCAGGCGTTCCACCAGTGCGCGCACGCGCAGCACAGCGGCGGCGGCACGGCGGTACTCCATGCAGGCCGGACCCAGGATGGCCAGCGTGCCGTGGCGGTGTTCGGGGGTGGAATAGGGCGCGGCGACAAGGCCGAAATCCGGCAGCCCGGCGGCTTCCCAGCCGACTTGGATCCGGATCGTCTCCTCCGCGCGGCTCGAAGCTGGCGTGGCAGTGGCCGGCGAGGCGGAGGGCAGCGGGATCAGCTGCTGCACCAGCGCCAGGAGCTTTTCCTTCGCCGCCAGGGCGCGCAGGATGTCCGCTAGGCGCTCATGGTCGCGCAGCAAGACGATCAGATTGCTGGTGCCCTCGACGAAGACCTGGCCGGGATCACGGAGCTGCAGCACGCCACAGTGATATAGCACCAGGACACGCTGGAGCAGTTGGTCGTAGGCGGCGCGGTCCTCATCCACGCGGCGGATCAGCTCCCGGCGGATGCGCTCCAGCGTCCATCCGGCAAAGGAGGCATTGAGGAAGCGGGCGGCGGCATCCAGTTCTTCCTGGGAGTAATCCTCGGGCACGCGGGCCACGCGCTCCCGCACCTGGCGGTCGCTGGCAGCCAAAACGGCCAGGACCCGCCGGTTGCTCAAGCGCAAAAAGCGGATCTCGCGCAGGCTGGGATCGGACCAGGGGGCTACCGCCACAAGGCCGATGTGGCGGGAGACCTCGGACAGGAACTGACAGGCGCGCTCCAGCAGCATTTCCTCGGTCAACTCCACCTCGGCGTTGGGTTCGACGCGGCCCAGCAAGGAGTGCAGCAGTTGTTCGTCTTCGGGGGCGAGAGGATCGGGGGGCGCCAGGCGCCGCACATGCTGCCGCAGCGCCTCCAGCGTGGGAATGCGGCCGGCCGAGGTATGGGGCTGAGACAAATATCCTGCGGCTTCCAGCGCGGCGAAGACATTGCGAATGGAAGCGGAACTCAGGTGCTCCGGGTCGGAGCCCATCGCCGCCACATGGCGCGACGCCACCGGCTCGCCGGTGCGGAGATAAAGGTCCAACACCGCGCCGAGCACGGTCTGTTCCCGTGCGGTCAGCGGAGGCGTTTCGGTACCACGGTTCGCTCCGGCTGCGGTGGAGGTGTCTGCCATTGCGTCTAGTACCCGCCAGTGTAACCTGATGCCAGTGTACGGAGCCGCCGCCTGGCAGGCAAGTCCGGACGCTGCGAGGGGGTTAGCGTGGGGGCGCTCCCGGCGGGGCGGGCGAGCACTGCGGGCAGGAGCAGATCGAACGTAGGTACTGCCAGGTGTAAATACCGGTGGAATGGCGGTCGCTAAAGGTGAACAGCAGAGCGTAGTTGCCCACCCGCTGCGCGCCGATCAGAGTGGAGCCGGTGGGGGTGAAGATGGGCAACGCGCTGGGTTTCGCGGCCGCGGCCGGCGGCGCGGGGCCGTGCTTGCCGCTGCAGCTGGCGCAAGGGCAGTGCTGACGCAGGTAGCGGATACCAAAGTGGCTGACATGGCCATCGCGCCACTCGATGGTAACCCCTTCGGAGAGCGAGATGTCCACTGAACGAGGCGCGTCGCCGGCCATGCCGCTCTAGCCTAAGCCCGGGGGTACAAAGTGCGGTTTGCGAGCCGTGAGCAACAAGGCGCGATCATGGCTGCGCGTCTCGGGAGGCGCGCCGGCCTCCGGGAAAAACTCCTCGGCGGCAACTTCGATCCAGCCGCGCGCAGCCAGCATGGCTTGATATTCCTGCGCGCTGCGCACGTGGATAGGAACATTGGCCTGCTCCACCCAGCGCAGCGTGTCGGTGTTTTCCTTGTAGATGCACATCACCAGAAACAGCCGGGCCATGGGGGCGAGGACGCGTTTCAGCTCGTCGAGGACCTTCTCCTGGTGCTCGTAGTAGTAGAAGGATTCGATGGCCCAGGCCTTGGTGAAGTAGTCGTCCTGCCAGGGGATGGACTCGGCTGAGCCCCAAAGGAAGCTGACGTTCCCAAAATCGGTGGACTTGTTGCGGGCTTGGCGGATCATCTCATCGGAGATATCCATGCCCACCAGTTGGGAGCCGGAATCCAGCAGGCGGGCCAGCAGACGGCAGGCCCAGCCATCGCCGCATCCCAATTCCAGGATGCGCTGCTGGGGGGCCAGTTGCATGTGCTGGATGGTTTTTTGGGCGATGCGGAAGTGATGCCGTTCCATGGCTTCGCCATGGCCTTCGCGGGCCCACTGATTGAATTCGGCGCGGAGCTGTTCGTCGCGGGTCGTGGTGGTCATGAGCAGGCGGGCGGGGCGGCTAGCGGGCGGGAGGTGCCGTGAGGGCGGCGGCGTCCAGGAACTCGGCGACCTTGGCGGAAATGTTCATGGAGCAGAACTTGGGCCCGCACATGGAACAGAAGCGGGCCTCCTTATAGCCTTCCTCGGGAAGGCTTTCATCGTGCATGGCTTGCGCCGTGGGCGGATCAAGCGCGAGGGAGAACTGCCGTGGCCAGTCAAACTCATAGCGGGCGCGGGATAGGGCGTCATCGCGGTCGCGGGCGCCGGGGCGATGGCGGGCGATATCCGCGGCGTGGGCGGCGATACGGTAGGCGATCAAGCCCTGCTTGACGTCCTCGGCATTGGGCAGGCCGAGATGCTCCTTGGGAGTGACGTAGCAGAGCATTGAGGCGCCGTGCCAGCCGATCATGGCCGCGCCGATGGCGCTGGTAATGTGGTCATAGCCGGGGGCGAAGTCAGTGACCAGCGGGCCGAGCGTGTAGAATGGCGCGCCGTGGCACAGTTCGACTTCCTTTTCCACCTGCAGCTGAATCTGGTCCATGGGCACGTGGCCGGGACCCTCGATCATCACCTGAACCTCGTGGTGCCAGGCGATTTGGGTCAATTCGCCGAGCGTCTTCAGCTCGGCGAATTGCGCGGCATCGCTGGCGTCGTGCAGGCAGCCCGGGCGCAGGCTGTCGCCCAGGGAAAAGCTGACGTCGTATTTGCGGAAGATGCGGCAGATCTCCTCGAAGCACTCATAGAGGGGATTCTGGCGGTGATTTTCCACCATCCACTGAGCGAGGATGCTGCCGCCGCGGCTGACGATGCCGGTAATTCGTCCGCGCGCGAGGGGCAAATGCTCGAGAAGAATGCCGGCGTGGATGGTCATGTAATCCACGCCCTGCTCGGCCTGGCTCTCGATGGTCTCCAGCAAGACCGCGCGGCTGAGGTCGCGGACCTGCTTGACGCGGCTGAGGGCCTCGTAAATGGGCACGGTGCCGATGGGCACCGGCGAATGGCGCAGGACGCCCTCGCGAATGCCGGGGATGTCGCCGCCCGTGGACAGGTCCATGGCCGTGTCGGCGCCGTAATGCACGGCGACATGCAGCTTTTCCAGCTCGCCGGCGGCATCGCTGGTGATGGCGGAGTTGCCGATATTGGCGTTGATCTTGCAGCGCGCGGCCACCCCAATGGCCATGGGCTCAAGCTCGGGATGGCGGATGTTGGCGGGGATGATAAGCCGGCCAGCGGCCAGCTCACGGCGGATGACTTCGGCGGACAACTGCTCGCGGTCCGCGACGTGGGCCATTTCCTCGGTGATCTCGCCGCGCCGAGCGAAATGCAGCTGGGTCATGGCCGTTTCGCCGGCGGCGGCTTGGCGCTGGGCGCGGGCTGCGATCCAGTCCGCGCGCCGGGCAGGCGCAGGAGCGAGGGTGGAAGACATGGCGTTATTTATTATAGGTTCGGAAGCGGAGCGGATTCGGTGTCGCCGGGCCCACCTTCCGCCGGAGGCCGCCCAACGCGTTGCGTCCGGCCGCGGGGTAGGCGTCCGTGCCGGCCCGCCGCCACGCGTTCGGTTCGCTAGCGCCGCAGCAACTGAAAGGCGATGTCGCGGCCATATCCCTCATTCAGGGCGAGGGAAACCCAAAGCAGGGCCATCGGCTCCAGCAGGCGCGCCCGGCGCAGCGGGCCGGCGTCGCAGGCCTCAAAGCCAAGTTCTTGGATCAAGCCTGCGACTTGGCTCTTGGCGTCGGCATGGTCGCCGCAGTAAAGCATGGCCGGCCGGGCGGCGGCAAAGCGGGAATCGGCCATGATGTTGTAGCCCACAGTGTTGAATGCCTTGACGATCTTGGCGCCGCGGGCCCATACGGCGATCTCCTCGGCGGCGGAGATAGTGGTGCCGAGCGCCAAACCGGAAAGATCAGAGAGCAGGGGATTGGTGGCGTCAATCAGGATCTTGTCGGCGAGATTGCCCAGCGTGCTGATCGTTTCGCGGGCGGCGGGGAACGGCGTAGCGAGAAGGAGTACGTCGCTGGCCATTGCCGTTTCCTGTGGCCCCGCGGCCCGGGCCGCGCCCTGGGTCTGGGCGAGAAGCTCCCGAATCGCGACGGAATGGGGATTCCGCGAGCTCAGGATGACGCGATGACCGTTTTGCGCCCAGCGGACCCCCAAGGTGCCCCCAACGTGACCTGCCCCGATGACGCCGATGTTCATTGCAGCTTTCCTCCGACTGTTATTGTACGGAGCGCGGGGTGACCGGCGCGCCCGAGCCTCACCCGGCGGACTCCACGCCGCTTTGCCCCTAGCTTCGCACGGCCTACGGGCGTCCCGGCACGCGACGGAGGAACCGCTGGGCCTGGGCCACGTCGCGCAGAATCTGGGCCTTGAGTGCTTGCGGAGAAGGGAAGGGCCGTTCCTCGCGCAGGCGGAATAGGAAGCACACCTCCATCTCCGAGGGGACCTCCGGAGCCAGAGCGGGGTCGAAATCCAGCAGATGGGTCTCGACCACAACCGGCGGCGCCGCATCTTCGGGGCGCAGGAAAGTGGGGCGCACGCCGCAGTTGGTGACCGAAGGGTACCAGCGCGCGCCAATTTGCGTTTGGCTGACATACACGCCGCAGGCGGGCAGCAGTTCGGGGTAATCGGCGAGGTTGAGCGTGGGCACGGTCAGTTGGCGACCCACGCCGCGACCGGCGGCGATGGAGCCGCGAATGGAGAACCACCGCCCTAACAGCCGGGCGGCTCGGGAGATGCCGCCGGCAGCGATGAGCTGCCGGATGCGCGAGCTGGAAACGGCTTCGCCACGCCAGCGCAGTTCCGGGTGGACAACGACGCGGAATCCAAACTCTTTTCCCAGTTCGGCCAGCGTGTCTATCGTGCCGGCATGGCGATGGCCAAATTGGAAGTTAGCGCCCTCGTGGACGGCGGCCACGCCAAGGGCCTGTACGAGGATAGATTGCGCGAAGCTGCGGGGGCTGAGCTGCGATAGAGCGGCGGTGAAGGGCAGCACGGCAATGGCATCCAATCCGGCGGCCGCGAGCAGGCGGACCTTGTGCGGCAACGGGGTGATCAAGCGGGGAGCGCGCTCGGGGCGGAGGACGCGCAGAGGATGTGGCTCAAAGGTCATGGCCACTGCGGGAGCGCCGGCGGCGCGGGCCTGCGCCACCACTTCGGCCAGCACTCTCTGATGCGCGCGGTGGACGCCATCGAAGTTGCCGATGGTCAGGATGGCGCCGCGCGGCAGCGTGGCCAGCCCGGCGGCAGAGGAGACCATGAGCGCCATGCGCTAGACCTCGACCTCGAGTTCCAGGCCGTCATAGGCCAGGCGCACATGGGGAGGCAGCGCAGCCTCCGTTTCCGCATGCGGCAAGTCGTGGCAGAGGTGGGTGAAGAACGCCCGCCGGGGGGCCAGCTCGGCTACCAGGCCGAGGGAGTTGGCCAGGCTGGAATGGGTGGGATGGGGACGGTGGCGAAGGGCGTCGAGAATCAGCAGATCAAGCCCGCGCAGCCGCCCCTTCGCTGCGGGTGGAAGCTCGCTGAAATCGGTGACGTAGGCATTGCGGCCAAAGCGGTAGGCGGTGATCGGCAATGCGCCGTGCATCACCTCGATCGGCTCGAACTCGATACCAGCGGCTGTGATGGCGGGCCGCGGTGAGATGCCGGCGGGGATTTCCTGGGCGGAGATCTGCGGGATGGCGCTGACGGCGTAGTCGTTAGCGAAGACGTATTGGAAGACGCGGCGCAAGTCAGCCAAGGTGCGCTGGTCGGCGTAGACCGGGATGGGGCCGGGACGGGCGAAGTTGAGCTGGCGGATGTCATCCAGGCCGAAGATGTGATCGGCGTGGCTGTGGGTGAACAAGACCGCATCCAGCCGATCTAGGCCGGCGGCAAGCGCTTGAGCGCGGAAGTCCGGCGTGGTGTCAATGAGGGCCACTTCCGCTTTCTGGCGCAGCAGGATGCTGGGGCGAAGGCGTCGATCGCGGGGGTCGGTGGAGGTGCAGACCGGGCAGTGGCAGCCCAGCATAGGCACGCCGGTGGAGGTGCCGGAGCCGAGCACGCGCAGACGGGCGCTGCGGTGGGTCACTATTTCTGGCCCCGGGCGCGGGTCATCTGGACGTAGTAGAGGCGGAGCTCGTAGAGCATCTCCTCTAGCGTCCGCGCCTCGCCAGGGGTGAGATTGCCATGCGTTTTGTTTTGCAGAACGCCCAGGATTTCGATGGTCTGCCGGGCGGCGGGAAAGTCCGGCTCCGGGCGAGAGATCTCGCCCGGCGCGCTGGCGCCGAGTTGAATCATGGCGGAGGCGTACAGCGACTCCAGGAGCGCCAGGAAGGGCGTGGCTTCTTCCGGACCGAGCGCGTCATCGCCGGCTGGCTCGGGAGCCGGCGGCGGCTCGGGGGCGGCGGCGGGCGCGGGAAAGGGAATGGCGGCGGAGGCCTTTTTCCCACTCGCGCTCGCGGCGGGGTCGGCGGCAGGCGGGGCGGCGGCTTTCGCCGCGGCTAAGTCCACCATCGGCGCTACGTCACGGTCCTCCTCCGCCACCCCGGGGCGGCGCTCGCCGGTGGCGGTGAAGTGGCGCCGGTCGCTGATGACAATGCTGGGTTCTGGGCTAGGTTCGGGCGATTCCCGGTCGGACATGGCGAAAACGATCCTCGAAATTCGAGTATAGATGACGGCACTGGCGGCCGAGCCGGTCCGGCAGCCGGCGAGGCGGCGATGGGGTAGCTTAAAAGCAGCATGGTCTCTCTCGCCCTGGTTTTGCATGCGCATCAGCCAGTGGATAACTTTGATGCGGTCATCGAGGAGGCCTACGCCCGCGCCTACCGTCCGTTTCTGGATGCCATTGAGCCCCGCAGTTGGCTCCGGCTGACGCTGCACTTCAGCGGCTGGCTGTTGGATTGGCTGGCGGCGCGGCATCCCGAGTATGTGGCGCGGTTGCGGACGCTGCGGGCCGCAGACCGGGTCGAGATGCTGGGGGGCGGCTACTTTGAGCCGATTTTGGCCGCGATCCCCGACGCCGATAAACAGGAACAGTTGGAGCGCCTGCGGAACTGCGTCGTGCACCACACCGGCGCCGCGCCCCGGGGTATTTGGCTGACCGAGCGAGTGTGGGAGCCGGACCTACCGGCGCCGCTAGCCGACGCCGGCGCGGAGTTCGCGCTGGTGGACGACAGCCACTTGCTGATGGCGGGGCTGCAGGCGGCGCAGACGTATGGGTCCTACCTCACCGAACACCGCGGTCGGGTGCTGCGGCTCGTGGCCTGCAATCACTTTCTGCGCTTGGCCCTGCCCTTCCGTCCGGAACAGGAGGGGCTAGGCTTTCTGGCGCAAATCGCCGCCGAGCATACGCCGCCCGCTCCCAGCCCGCTGCTGGCGATGGGCGATGACCTGGAGAAGTTCGGCGCTTGGCCGCATACCTACGATCACGTCTACCGGGACGGCTGGTTGCAACGATTTCTAGACGGGCTGGAGGGCTTGGCCGGTCGGGTAGAGACGACCACGGTTTCGGCCTACTTGGATCGCCATCCCCCGCTGGGCTTGGTGTACCTGCCGACGGCCTCCTATCCGGAAATGATGCAATGGGCGCTGCCCCTGCCCGCGGCGGACGATTTTGGCCGCGCCCGCGCCGATGCCGCCGTGGCGCCGTACCGGCGGTTTTTGGCGGGAGCGCCATGGCGTAGCTTTTTGGCCAAATATCCGGAAGCCAACGCCATGCACAAATTTGCGCTGGAACTCAGCCGGCGATGGGAGCACGCGGCGCACAGCGCAGCGGGCGACGCCACCGCTCAGGCGGCGCTGGAGGCGGCGCGGACGCATCTGCTGGCGGCGGAGTGCAATGACGCTTATTGGCACGGGTTGTTTGGCGGGCTGTATGCGCCCAACCTGCGCAACAGCGTGCATACGCACCTGTTGGCGGCCGACCGCCTGACGGCGCAGGTCTCGCCCCCGCCCCCGCTACGGCGCGGCGATTTCCAGTGCAATGGCCACGACATGGTCGAGCTGCGCTCGGAGATGCTGCGGGCGGTGATCGCGGTGACCGACGGTGGCAGCCTGGCCGAATTGGACTACCGGCCCGCCGACGCCAACTTGACGAACGCTCTCCGCCGCCGCCCGGAGGCGTACCATGCCGCCCTGCGCAACCGGCTGACGGGTAATCCGGCGGGCCTGCCGAGCGGACGGGAAGGGCCGGGAGAAGACATGACCGGATGGTTGCAATACGACCGTTATGCCTGTCATGGCGCGCGCGTTTACTGGTTCCCGGAAGGCAAAGGTTTCGAGGATTATCTTCAGCTAACACTTGAAGAGGATGGCCGTGTCGCGGGAGGACGATGGTGCGTGGCGGCGCAGGTCGTGGAGGCCCCAGGCGTGTTGCTCCGCACCGAGAGTGGTGACTGGGAGAAGTGGCTGGGCTGTGAGCCGCAGGCGCCCGACACCTTGGCATGCCGGCTGCAGCGTTTTTGCGGGCCGGAAGCCGAGCGGCGCCAACTGGGGATCGAGATGGTCTTCAATCTGCTGGCGCCGGCCGCTCCTGACCGCGCCTGGATCATCGCCGGACAACGGCGGGCGCTGGACTGGAGCGGGGTCGCCGAGGGGGGTGAGTTGGCGCTGGAGGACGGTTGGCGTCGCTGCCGGATCGAGCTGCAAGCTGCTGGGGCCCGGACGTGGTGGCTGCGGCCGATTTGGACGGTGTCGCAATCGGAGGGGGGCGCCGAGCGAGTCTATCAGGGCAGCGCGGCACTGGCGGTCTGGGGCCCGGCCGAGGCCGCGTCGTGCGTCACGGTGCAGACTCGGGTGCGGCGTCTGGATTGATGCCGCCGGCCTGGAGGTCAAGCCGTGGCCGAACGCAAACGAAAAAAACCCGCTAGACATGGCCATTCCGCGCGCGCACTCGTGTACAATGGCTCCGCTTTCGGTAAAACCCCGTAAGGAGGGTGCATGGCAGGAGCATTGACCAAAACCGCGCTGGTCCGCCAACTGGCGGAGGCGAATGACGTCAGCAATAAAGTGTCCGCCCAGTATCTGGACTCCCTGGCCGCGCTGGCGGTGAAGGAGACCAAACGGTCGGGCCAGTTCACGCTGCCTGGGCTGGGCAAGCTGGTGAAGCAGCAGCGGAAGGCGCGCCAGGGCCGTAATCCGCAGACCGGCGAGAGCATCAGGATTCCGGCCAAGACGGTCGTGAAATTCCGGGTCTCGAAGGTCGTGAAGGACGCCATCGCGCCGCCCAAGAAGTAGTGCAGCGCAACCGTCCGGCGACCGGCGCGTGGCGCTAACCATGCTAGGGCGGCGGGGTGGCCCGGGTGCCGGCCGCGCCGCCCATTTTCTTGGGCATCGGCAGCTGGCGCAAGAATCGGTCCGTTAAGCGGCGAATGGCGCTGCGGCGGAACGGGGTCGGATGCGCCTGCCCGCCCCAGAGCAGCATGCCGGTGTGCTGATCAAAGACCTGGAGCGATTCCTTCCGCCGCAACCCGCGGCCGCGCACGGTAATGAGCAGCAACCAATCCGCCTCACTGGGCGCGTACGCCAAGCGCAGGCGGGAATGGCGGGCCAGTTCCTGCCAGCAGCCGGCGTCCAGCCCGCTGTGGCTGCGATCCACGATGTAGACGATGGGCGGGCCTAGCGGCGGGACGGGCGTGGCCAGAGCGCGGGAGCGGCGGGGTAAGCCGAATGCTGGCGGAGCGCGTGTCGCGGGTGCCGGAGCGTAGCGGCGCGGGCGTGGCGTTTCCCGCTCTAAGATGGCGAGCAGCACGGCGGTGGTCGCGCCTGCGGCCTGCAGCCGGGCTAAGGCGCGCATCGAAGTGTCGAAGCGCACCGCGGGGGCTTGGCGCACCTTGGCGGCCACCAAGGCGGGAGCGAAGCCGTGGCGCAGCCAGCGCGCAACGGCGGCATTGTCGAGAGGCTTGGCGGTGGCTGGTGGCGTGGGGTGAGCCCCAACGGCGACGCACAAGGTCAGCGCCAGCGGTATTATCCGGCATGGCGCGCCACCGATCCGCATCCCAGTTCCGCCCTGTACAATAGGGCCTTTCCGGCCGGTTGCCTATCCCGCGTTTGCGGGGATGGGCTGGAAACTTCGGGAGCATGCGAATGGAACGCGAACGCCTCGTCAAACCGGACGGCCGCTATTTGTTGCTGTACACCTTTGCCGCCGCGGCTCCGCCGCGCCCGCTCAGGCGTCCGGCCCAGGGCGCGGCGGGGCAGGCGCGGGCGCACCGCCGAAAGGGCGGCCGCGGCTAGCGCCGATGTCGGAATTGCGCTGGAACCCGCTGCTGGGCGAATGGGTCATCACTGCCACTCAGCGCCAAGACCGCACCTTTCAGCCGCCGGCGGGATTTTGCCCCCTTTGTCCCACGCGGCCCGGCGCCTTTCAGACCGAGATCCCACGGCCGGATTTCGACATTGCGGTGTTCGAGAACAAGTTTCCTTCGCTGCGCCGCCAGCCGCCGCCGCCAGCCGTGCGGGGTAGCGAGCTGGCGCCAGTGGCGCCGGCGGCGGGGATCTGCGAAGTGGTGGTCTATTCACCCCGGCATGACGGCAGCATGGCAACGGAGCCGCCGGAACACATCGCGCGCTTGGTCGCGGTCTGGCAGGATCGATTTCAGGAGCTCTCCAAACGGCGCGGCATCCGCTATGTGCTGATCTTCGAAAACAAGGGCGCGGAGATCGGCGTCACGTTGTCCCACCCGCATGGGCAGATTTACGCCTTTCCCTTCGTGCCGCCGATCCCGCGCCGGGAACTGACCGCCATGCGGCGTCACTGGCGCCGGACCGGGCGGTGCCTGCTCTGCGACATGCTGCGCCGGGAGCGGCGGGCACGGCGCCGGGTGGTGTTTGAGAACGCCGCCTGGACTGCGTTGCTGCCGTTTTCCGCCCGTTACCCCTATGAACTGAACCTGCTGCCGCGGCGCCATTGCGCTGCCATCACCGACCTCCAGCCGCGGGAAGTGGCGGCGCTGGCGGACGGGCTGCGCGCGGTGACGGCGGGCTATGACCGGCTGTTCGGCTTCTCGTTGCCCTACATGATGCTCCTGCATCAGCGCCCCACCGGGCGCGGGCGCTGGCCCGAGGCGCATCTGCATTTCGAGTTTTTGCCGCCGCACCGCACGGCCAACAAGCTGAAATATCTGGCGGGCTGCGAAAGCGGCGCTGGCACGTTTATCAACGACACGCTGCCCGAGGAGAGCGCGGCTCGGCTGCGCGCCGCCATCGCCGCCGCCGGGACATGACCTCGGCGGCGGCCAGCGCCCGCGCCCAGGCCGTCGCCGGCTTTCGGCGGGCTTTCGGAGGCACGCCGGAACTGGTGGCCCGGGCGCCGGGGCGGGTCAACCTGATCGGCGAGCATACGGACTACAACCAGGGGCTAGTGCTGCCGGTCGCCATATCGCTGGCCACCTACGCGGCCGTCCGCCGGCGGGACGTGCCCCGGCTGCGGATGGCCAGTCGGGCATTTCCAGGCATTACGGAGGCGCCGTTGCCCCCCGTCCGGCCCCGCGGCGACTGGACCGACTACGTGACGGGCACGGCGCGCGCACTCTGGCAACGGGGCCTGCTGCTGCCCGGCGCCGACATCTGGATCGAAGGCCAGATTCCGCCGGGTGCCGGGCTGAGCTCCTCGGCGGCGCTGGAGGTGGCGGCCGGTTTGGCGCTGCTGCGGCTGGGCGGTGAGCAGCGGCCACTGGCGGAATTGGCCTGGGAGCTGATTCTGGCCGCGCAGGCGGGCGAGCGGGAATGGGCGGGCGCCGACTGCGGCTTCATGGACCAGGCGAGCGCGGTGTTGGCGCAGGCCGGATGTGCGCTGCAGTTGGATTGTCGCAGCCGCGAGACCGAATACGTTCCATTGTCGCCGGGGGTGGAGCTGGCCGTGTGTCACACCGGGGTACGGCACGACCTGGCCAGCTCGGCCTACAACCAGCGGCGGCGAGAGTGCGACGCCGCCGTGCGGGCCCTGGCGCCGTACCTGCCCGGCCTGCAAAGCTTGCGGGACGTGACGCCCGAGGCGCTGGCGCGCTACAGCGCTTGTTTGCCATCCCTCCTCGCCCGGCGAGCGCGCCACGTGGTCAGTGAAAACGCGCGCGTTCCGGCCGCCAGCGCCGCCTTGCGGGCCGGCGATTGGACGCGCCTGCGCACCATCTTTGCCGCCTCCCACGCCAGCCTGCGGGATGATTATGAGGTCAGCTGTCCGGAGCTGGACGCCATGGTCGAAGCGGCCAACGAAGCCCCCGGCTTTCTGGCCGGACGTATGACGGGCGGCGGATTTGGCGGCTGTACCGTGAACTTGGTGGCCGCCGATCAGGCCGGCGCCTTCGCCGCGGTGGTGGCCGCCGGCTACCAGGCACGCCAGCGACGCCCGGCGCAGGTGTACCGCTTGGAATCGGGCGCCTCCGCTACAATCGAGTCGTGAGCGCACCGCCCAGACCACCGCAAACCGGCCAGCCGGTCCGACTAGAGGACATCCTTGCGGCGGTGGCGGCCGGTGGGCTGACTCCGGCGCAGGCGGCGGAGCGGCTACGCTATTGGCCCTTCGAGGATCTGGGTTTTGCCCGCGTGGATCACCACCGCGGCTTACGGCAAGGCATGGCCGAGGTGATTCTGGCGGCTGGAAAAACTGCGGCTCAGGTGGCGGCGATTGCCGTTGCGATTGCCCGCCACGCGCCCACTGTGCTGATCACCCGGGCCGACGCCGCTTGCTACCGAGCCGTGCGCCGCCGCCTGCCCGCCGCCCGCTATCATCCGCTCTCGCGGGTGATTACGCTGCAGCCCGTGCGCCGCAGGCCGGAGCGCGGCGCGGCTGCGGTGGCCGACGGCGTCCTGGTGCTGGCGGCGGGCACCAGCGATATTCCCGTCGCCGAGGAGGCGGTGCTGACTGCGGAAGCCATGGGCAGCCGGGTCCGGGCGATTTATGACGTCGGCGTCGCTGGTCTGCACCGGCTTTTGGCAGAGCGCCAGGCCTTGGCCCAGGCGCGCGCCATCGTTGTCGTCGCCGGCATGGAGGGAGCCCTGCCCAGCGTCGTCGGCGGCCTGGTCGCGGCGCCGGTGATTGCCGTGCCCACCAGCGTTGGCTACGGCGCCAGTCTCGGCGGGCTGGCCGCGCTGCTCGGCATGCTCAATTCCTGCGCCTCGAACGTGACCGTGGTGAACATCAACAACGGCTTCGGTGCAGGCTATGTGGCGTCGCTCATCTGCCGCGGCCGCTAGCGGGGCTATTTGGTTTCCAGCGCGAGGGGGAAATCCATGCGGCGGCTGCCATTGCGCCGGCCACCGCACGCCGCGGCCGCGTATTCGGCGGCGAAACTCTCCCGGTACATCGGCGTCAGCAGTCCTTCAGCTTCCCGCGTGAACAATATGTGGCCGGTAGGATCCAAATCCACCCGCACCATATCGCCGAGCTTGACCTGCCCGGTGGCCATCAGCTTCGCCAAGGGCGAAACCAAATTCCGTTCGATCGCCCGCTTCAAATGCCGGGCTCCATACTTCGGATCATAGCCCTCGTTCAGAAGAAAGCTCTTCAACGCCGCCGTGCACTGGAACAGGAAGGGGTGGGGCCCGTTGGCGGCTAGGATGCGCTGTTGCACGCGCGCCAACTCAATTTCCAGAATATTGGACAGATCCTGGGGCCGCAGGTTGTGGAAGACCACCGTCTTGTCAATGCGGTTCATGAACTCCGGCGAGAACTTGCGCCGCGCCGCCTCGACCGCTACCCGGTCCACTTTGCCGTCCAATAGCGCACTTGGACCGCCTGCCGGGGGATTGAAACCCAAGCCGCCTTCGACCAGATTGGACATCTCCGTCGCCCCCAAGTTACTGGTCATGCAGATCACGGCCTGGGAAAAGTCCACCCGCCGGTTGTCGCCCAGCGTCAGCGTAGCCCGATCCAGAATACCTAGCAGCAACTGCCAGAGTGCATCGCTAGCCTTTTCAATCTCATCGAACAGGACCAAACTCAAGCGGCAGCGGTCGGTGTGCCACTGATTAAGCGCCTCTTGCGTCAACACCGGGTGGGTCTCCCGGTGGCCCAGGTAACCCGGCGGCGAGCCGATCAGCTTAGCGATCTCGTGGCTATGCTGAAATTCGGCGCAGTCCACTTTGATGACGGCGCGGGAGTCGCCGAACAGGGCTTCCGCCATGGCCTCTACGGTGCGAGTCTTGCCCGATCCGGTGGGGCCGAGAAAGAGCAAATTGGCCACCGGACGGTTGGGCGGCTGCAGGCCGGCCAAGAACGTTTGGTAGATTTCCACCAACGTTTCCAATGCCGCGCCTTGGCCCACCACCTTGGCCCGCACCGTGGCTTCGAACTGCCGTGCTTCAACGCACCGACGGGAAGGATCCAACACCTCCCGGCCACCAAGTTTGACCTGCATTTTCGCCACTCGATTCCCCCTGTCCGGCCGGCCGGGAGCACCCCCGCACTCAGCCTTCAACTTTGCGCTCCTCCTCCCAGCTGCGCGAGGCGGGAGCCGAACTCGGCGCCCGGCCGGTCCACGCCGTCAGCTGGGCGTCGAGGGAAGATCGCAACGCCCGCATCTCTTGCGTCAGCTCACTCAACTCGGCGCCGGCGTGGCGGGAGGCAACCTCCCAGTCCAGTTCATTGATATCCATGTTCAGGCTGCGCAGAGCCCGCGCTAGTTGCCGCACCCCTTCGGGGTCGGCGAAGGGGGAAGCAAAGCTTTCCGTGGCCCGCTGGCGAACCGCCGACCAATCAATCTCGATCCCGGGATGGGCTTGGCGCACCTGCTGCACGATCTCGTCGGTGACCCGGGGACGATTGCCGAGACAGGCCAAGTGAACTTGGCGCACCCGCCCATCTTCGCGAACGTTGTGCACCAGGTAGTAGGACTTGCCTTTCTTGCGAACAAAGGCCATGGGAGGGTCCTTTCCAAAGCGCTGTGAGCCTGCAACCGACCTGTGGTGGTGCAGCCCCCACCACGCAGTTAAGATGCACCGTTAAAAAGGGCCCGTTGTCCATGGGCCCCATTCGTGGGGGGTATGGCGGGAGCGAGCGGCTTGCCCGCACAGTGGGTCGGGCCTAGCTGGTCGCCCGGCCAGGCTGACGGCATTGGTTCCATTCCCGCGGGAAAGCGGGTCGGTGCCGTTCACCCCGGTGTACATTCGAGAGGACGCGGTACGCGCCTGGCGGGACCGTGCCAGGGCCGAGGGGCAAGACTGTGAACCAACTGAGCTTGGCCGGCGCCCAGAAAAGGGTCGTCCGGCGGACCTGCATCCGGATTGCCACAATCCTCTGCGCCGTTTCGCTGGTGGCGGTCGCCGCCACCCCGCCCGCCGGCTTCGGCGATGGCCGGATCCCGACCCCCAAATACACCGAAATCCGCGCCCTATATTTGACCGGCATCGTGGCCGGCATGCCACGCGGCGAGCGCTTGGCGGAGGAATGGCGGGCGCAGGGTGGCAATGCCATCGTGTTCAATGTCAAGGACGCTGACGGCGTGGTGAGCTATAACTCCGGCTTGCCCCTGGCCAATCACTACAAGCGGCCGTACATCCAGAACTTGGACGCCTGGGTGCGGTGGCTGCATGCCCATGGGCTCTACGTGATCGCCCGCCAGGACCTATTCAAGGATGTCCGGCTGGTGCATGAGCATCCGGAGTTGGGCATCCGCTCCCATTCGACCGGCCAACCGTGGTACCACGGTCGCTACCCGGACCCTTCGTTGCCTGCGGTGCAGGCGTACAACTTGGCGCTCGCCAAGCAGGTGGCGCAAGCGGGAGTGGATGAGTTGCAGCTGGATTACATCCGTTTTCCGGTGCTGGGCGACCAAAAGGACGCCGAGTTTTACTATCAGCACGTCCATCCAAACTGGACACGGGCGGACGTGATCACGCAGTTCGTCTACCGCGTACGGCAGGAACTGCGGCCCTATCACGTGCACTTGTCCCTGGATGTGTTTGGGGTGATGGGATGGGCGCGGCCGCGGGACGTGGCCAATACCGGGCAGGACATCGTGGCGTTGTCCTACTATTGCGACATTCTGTGTCCCATGATCTATCCGTCGCACTTCTTTCATTTTGACAATGTGCCCAACCCCGGCGACCGCCCGCGGCATTTCATCCAGATCTCGATGAAGCGGTTCCAACACGCGACGCGGAACACCGGCGTCGTGATCCGCCCCTGGCTGCAGGCATTTTCCTGGCACACCCACATCTACAGCCCGCAATATATTCAGGTCCAGGTGCAGGCCGCCCGCGAGGAGCACGGCGATGGGTTCCAATTCTGGAATGCCGGCAACGTGTATCGCGTGGCGATGCGAGCCATGCCGGCGATGCTGGCCAAGCCGGCGTTGTATTGGACTGGCGGGTACCCGTACGCGATTTCGGCCGTGACCTCGACGGCCCGCGTCAGCGGCGCCGCGCCGACCGGACGGTAGGGGTGTGGGATTGTGCGAACGGGCGCAGGGCCGAGCCGGACCGGTATAATTCGAGATAGCGCACTGCACACGGAAGCGCCCATGGCGATCAAAAAAACCGCGAACATTTGGCACAACGGCCGGCTCATTCCCTTTGACGACGCCAAAATTCACGTGCTGTCGCATGTGGTGAGCTATGGCTCGGCCGTTTTCGAGGGCATCCGCTGCTATCAAACGTCGCGCGGGCCGGCGATCTTTCGCCTGTCAGACCACGTCCGTCGCCTGCTCCAATCGGCCAAAATCTACCGAATGGAGCCAGCCTTCACTCGGGAGACATTGGAGCAGGCCTGCGTCGAGGTGATTCGCGAAAACCAGCTTTCTGCCGCCTACTTGCGCCCGCTGGTGTTGCGCGGCTATGGCAGCTTGGGCGTGCTGCCGGGCGAGAACCCGATCGAGGTCTACGTCGCGGCCTACGAATGGGGGCGGTATTTGGGCGGCGATGCCCTCGAGGAGGGCGTGGACGCCTGCATTTCCACCTGGCGGCGGATGGCCCCAGACACGTTGCCCGCCATGGCAAAGGCGGCGGCGAACTACATGAACTCGCAGCTAATCAAGATGGAGGCGGTGACCAACGGATACTCCGAGGGCATCGCGCTGGACCTGCAGGGCTTTATCAGCGAGGGCAGCGGCGAGAACCTGTTCTTGGTGCGCGATGGCGAGTTGGTGACGCCGGCGTTGAGTAATAGCGTGCTGCCGGGCATCACGCGGGATTCCCTGCTGGCCCTCTCGGCCGAGATGGGTTTGACCTGCCGGGTCGAGCAGATCCCGCGCGAGGCGTTGTACCTGGCCGACGAAGTGTTCTTCTGCGGTACCGCGGTCGAGATCACGCCCATCCGCTCGGTGGACCGGATCCCTATCGGCGCCGGCCGGCGGGGCCCGGTGACGGAGGCTCTGCAGAGGCGCTTTTTCACCCTTGTCACCGGCCAGGCTGAGGACGCGCACGGCTGGCTGACGCCGGTTGAGAGCCTCCAGCCCACGGCGCGCTGAAGCGCTGCCCACCTGCAACCGGGTCGGATGACGCCTGCGTCCCGCCCGCAACCGATCGGTGCGCCCGGCAGCCGAGCTGGCTGCCCCACGCGGCAGATGCGGCCACGGCCGTGCGCTTGGATCAGCGTGAGACCTTAGCTGGCAGCCACGGCGGCGCCGCTGGTTTCCGCAGGCGCTTCGGCCGGGCCCGGGCGGCGCCGATGGAAGCGCCCTTGCAGCAGGGAAGCCAACCCCGTCGTCCAGAAGCCCACCACAAATAGGAGGATGAACGGCAAGGTAATGAAGTTATCGCTTTGCCAGGCGAACGCCGCCACCCAGAAGAAAATGCCACCCAACGCCAACTCAAGCATCGGTGCCCAACCGGTCTTGCGCCGGTATTTGGTGTTGCCGACCTTCTGTCCGCGGGCTTGCAGGCCGAACTTCGGAGTGCGGCGGAAGGAGCTTTTGATGCCGAGCAACGCCTCGATGACGGCACGGCTGTTGGTCACCGCCAGGCCGATGCCCACGGCCATCACCATGGGCATCACCAGCACCGTCTTCAGCCAGGAGTTCGGATAGAGCTCGCGCTGTGCTGCCAGATAGAACGAGGAAATCGAAAAGCTGGCGGCGATGAACAGGGGCAGGTCAATGTACAGCATTTGAAACCAGCCCTGATAGAAGCGCACGATCATTGCTGGCAAGACCAGAGCGCAGAGGACGATCATCAGCGGATAGGAGATGTTGGCGGTCAAATGGCACCAGGCCTCAATCTTCTGGTGCAAGCTGACGTCTTTGCGCCGCAGCAAGCGGGGAAGAATTTTCCGCGACGTCTGGATGAGGCCCTTGGCCCAGCGGGCTTGCTGGACCTTAAAGGCGTTCATCTCCGCCGGCAGCTCGGATGGGCACTCAACTTCCGGCAGATAGAGGAACTGCCAGCCGGCGAGTTGGGCGCGATAGGAAAGGTCCGTGTCCTCGGTCAACGTGTCGTGCTGCCAGCCGCCCGCCCCTTCGATCGCCGCCCGGCGCCAGACCCCGGCCGTGCCGTTGAAGTTGAAGAACAGGCCGGTCCGATAGCGAGCGCCATGCTCCAGCACGAAATGGCCGTCGAGCAGGATAGCCTCGATGCGGGTCAGCCAGGAGTAATCCCGGTTGATATAACCCCAGCGCGTTTGCACCATGGCCAGTTTGGCGTCGGTAAAGAAGTCCATGGTGCGGCGCAGGAAGTCCGGCGGGGGGACGAAGTCGGCATCGAAGATGGCGATGAATTCGCCGCGGGCGGCTTCCATGCCGGCCTGCAGCGCGCCCGCCTTGAAGCCGGAGCGGTTTTCACGATGGAGATAGACGATCGGGTGACCCTGGGCGGCGAAATGCTCCACCACCGCCTGGGCCACGGCCACCGTGTCGTCGGTCGAATCGTCGAGCAGTTGAATCTCCAGCCGGTCCCGCGGATAGTCTAGCTGGCAAACCGCCTCCACCAAGCGGGCGACCACGAACTGCTCGTTGTAAATCGGCAGTTGGACCGTGACTAGCGGCAGTTCCGCGAAGCGCGCCAGGGGCTCCTTGGCCCGGCGACTGCGGTTGCGGTAGTAGAAGAACACCAACGCGTAACGGTGGCAGCCGTAGAAGGCCAAAATGGTCAGCACGGTAAAGTACGGGATCAGCAGCGATAGATCAAAGGCATTGGGCTGATAGAGCGACCCGCCCGCGGCGCCGTGGGTAAAGGTGGTGTTGAACCATTGCTGCTGCAGGTAGGGCCACAGGCCAGGGGAAGCGAAGGCGAGCAGGCTGGCCAGCGTCATCAGGGTACCGGGGGGAAGCGGAATCGCCGCATGTTTATTGTACCTAACCCACGCCGGCGGGCGGGTCCTGGCCCACGCCGCGCTATCCTAGGCCCTCAGGGCGAGGGTGGCCCGCCTGCGGCACGGGGCGCGGGCGTCGGTGGCCACTTCGGTACTAGCGCATGGAATGGATCCTGGCGAGCGCTTCGCCGCGGCGGCGGCAACTGCTGGAGCAGATCGGCGATGCGGTGTGGGTACGGCCCGCCGAGGTGGACGAAACACCGCGCCCGGGTGAACCCGCGCCCGAGTTGGTCCGGCGGCTAGCGCGGGCCAAGGCCGAGGCCGTGGCGCGAGCCCTCTGGTCCGTCACCCCGCCTTCCGGCGGGGCCGCTCCGATCCTGGCGGCGGACACCGTGGTGGCGCTGCCGGACGAGATCTTGGGCAAGCCCGCCGATGCCGCGGATGCCGCCGCGATGCTGCAGCGGCTCTCCGGCCGGATGCACGAAGTCTGGACCGGGCTGTGCCTGCTCCAGTTGGGAGCCCCGCCGGCGGAGGCAGCGGAGATGACGCGGGTCTGGTTTGCGCCGCTGACACCGGCCGAGATTGCCGCCTACGTGGCTACCGGCGAGCCGCTCGACAAGGCCGGGGCCTACGGCATCCAAGGCCCGGCGGCACGGTTCATCCCCCGCCTGGAGGGCAGCTACTCCAACGTGATGGGCCTGCCGCTGCACCGCCTGCGGGAACTGCTGCGCTCATCCAGCGGCGACGGCGGGATGCCCTGAGCGCTTGCGGAGGTGCATGTCCGGCGCGACTGCGGACGTTCGGCCGCAGCGGCGGCGGCCGGAACGCGGCGATGGGGCGACCCGCCGGCGAGTTGCCTCAACGCGTCGTGTATTCGGGAATCGGCGCGGGGTCTATGTTCTTGGGCCGCAGCGGCTCCTGGAGCCGAAACAGATGGTTCAGCGGGCCGATCCCGCCGCCCACCGGATAGGCCGCGCGGAGGGCGGCGCAGACATAGGCCTTGGCTTGCACCACGGCATCCATCAAAGCCTTCCCGTGCGCCAGGTTGGCTGCCAGGGCGGCGGAAAAGGTGCAGCCGGTGCCGTGGGTGTGGAGCGTCCGCACCCGGTCGCCGCCAATCGCCGCCGGCTCGCCACCCGCCAGCAAGACATCCACTGGGCGCTCCAGGTGTCCGCCCGTTACGATGATGGCCTGGGCGCCTTGTTCACGAAGGGCGCGCGCGGCGTCGGCCATTTGCGCCTCATTGGTGACGGGCAGGCCGGTCAGCAGGGACGCCTCGGCCAAATTGGGAGTAATCACTGCGGCCAACGGCAGCAGTTCCCGCAGCAACGCCTTCCGCCCCGCGGCGTCCAGCAGTTCGGTGCCGCTGCTGGCCGCCAACACCGGGTCCAAGACCACCGTCGTCGCCCGCCCGCGCAGCGCCGCGGCCACCACGCTCACGATTTCGGCGTTGGCCAACATGCCAATTTTCACCGCCGCTGGCGTGACGTCGCCCAACAGGCACTCTAGCTGCTCCGTCAAAAGCTCCGCGCTTACGGCCTGGTAACGACGGGTGGTCTGGGTATTTTGTACCGTCAGCGCCGTGATGCAGGCGGCGCCATAGCAATGGTTGGCGGCAAAGGTCTTCAGGTCTGCCGCGACACCGGCTCCGCCGGTGGGGTCAAAGCCCGCAATCGTCAGGGCGATGGGCGGTGCGGCGGGACTCTGGCCGGGCATGGTAATTCCAACGTACCCATCCACTATGTAGCCCTACGGCTACCCCATTGCAATAAAAAACCACCGCCGCCACCGCCGCATCTGCACTGGCATGCTGGGCCTTATCCCGGCGGCGGGCGCCGCCAGCCGACTGCAGCCGTTGGCGTGCTCGAAGGAGTTGTTGCCGGTGGGCGTCTGGCGCGATGCCGCAGGGGTGGAGCGGCCCCGGGCCGTGGCCGAATACCTGCTGCACCGAATGGTGGCGGCCGGCGCCGACCGATTGCTGCTGGTGATCTCCACTGCCAAAACCGACCTGATCCGCTATTTTGGCGCGGCATGGGAAACCGTGCCGCTGGCCTATGTCATCCAGCCTGAGCCGTTGGGCCTGTGCGATGCCCTGTTCCGCGCCACGCCGTTCCTCGGCCGGGATGAGCCGGTCCTGTTCGGGCTGCCCGACACGCTCTGGTTTCCAGACGATGCCTTCGCCCAGGCGCCCCAGGGAGGGGTTCATCTGATTACCTTCCCCGCCGCCGCGCCGGAGCATTTCGACGCCGTCGTTTGGCAGGAGGGCGCGGTGGCGCGGATCGAAGTCAAAATGCCGGGCGCTGCTGACCGTCGCGTCTGGGGCGCCGGGGTCATCGCCGGCTCCGCGTTTCGCGAACTCGATGCGCTCTGGCAACAGCGGCAGCGCCGGGATCAGTTCCTGGGCCACCTGCTCAATGCCTGGATCGCCGCGGGCGGCCGGGTCACCGCCGACCGCGTCGGCACCGAGTACTGGGACGTCGGCACCGTGGCCGGTTATCGCCAGACCCTAGGCCGGCTGGGTCAGCCGGAGCGGCTCGCCCCGCCCGACGCGGTGCAACAAGCCGCCTGAGGGGGGGCGCTAGGGCCGACGCCGGGTTTGCGATACACTGGCGCGTTTGGCTGTCCTGAGGAGGACACGATGCGCCCATGCTTTGCCGGCCTCCGCACCGGCTCCGTCACCGTGTTGGCTTTGGCCCTGGCTGCTGCCGCGGTTGCCGTCGCCCCGCCCCAACCACCGCAAGTCCTGCCCCCGGGCAACCAGCGGCTGCTGGCCGGCTCTTTCCGCCGCCCGGCCAAAAATGGCTGGATTTACATGCACCTCCAGGGGTCGCCCGAGCAACTCGGCTACCAGAACGGCTATTGGCTGGCGCCGGAGATCCAGCGGGTGCTGACCGGCTTTCACACCACGATGCCGCGCAGCTCGAAGAAGAGCTGGGCTTGGCTGCACCATGCGGCCCTGCACATGATGCTGCCGCACATTCCGCGCCAGTACCGGGAGGAACTCGAGGGCATCTCCGAGGGCCTGCGTGCCCGCGGCGTCAAAGCCGACTTGGGCGACGTCATCATCCTGAACGCATTCGAGGAGATGGACGACTATTACGTGCCCTGGTACGACGCACATCACCATCAGGCCAAGGTGGCCCGGCTGGTGGCTCCGGGCAACTGCAGCGCCTTTGTCGCCACCGGCAGCTTCACCCGCGACGGCAAGATCGTCATGGGGCACAACAACTGGACCAGCTATTTCCCTGGCGAGGATTGGAACATCATCTACGATATCGCCCCCAGTCACGGGCTCCACATCTTGATGGATGGCTTCCCCGGCGTCATCACGAGCGATGACGACTTCGGCATCAACAGCGCCGGCCTGATGGTAACGGAGACGACCATCACCCAATTCTTTGGCTACGATCCCAACGGCATCCCGGAGTTTGTCCGCTCCCGCGAGGCCATGCAGTACGCCCACAACATCAGCCAGTGGATCGCCATCATGATGAAGGGCAACAACGGCGGCTACGCCAACGACTGGCTGCTAGGCGACCGCAAGAACAACGAAATCGCGCGGGTCGAGTTGGGGCTGACGCACCAAGAGATTTGGCGGACCAAGAACGGCATGTTCGTCGGCTCCAACTTTGCCAGCGACCCGGCCGTCATCAAGTACGAAACCACCGGCTTCGATCCCAACAACCTGACCACCAGCCCCAACGCTCGGCACGTCCGCTGGGATCAGCTACGCCGCGAGTACAAGGGCAAGATTGATATCGCCATCGCCGAGAAGATGGAATCCGACGATTACGATACGGTCGAGCACAAGATTGACCCCGATGAGCGGACTCTCTGCGGCCACAATGACCTATCGCCGCGCGGGGTCAAGATCTGGGGTTGGCCGCCGTATTGGCCCGGGGGCACCGTTCAGGCCAAGGTGACCGATGCCGCCATGGCGGCGAAGATGGAATTCGTGGCCGCCATGGGTCATCCCGATGGCATCGGCTTCAAAGCGCCCGCGTTCTTCAAGGCCCATCCACAATACGACTGGCAGAAGCCGTTCCTACGCAGCATGCCCAGCCATCCGTGGACGGAGTTCCAGGCGGTAGGTAACTAGCGCCCGACCATCCCGGCCGTGGGCCCGGCCTCGGCCGTCGCTGCCATGTCGAGGGTGGCCCGTCGGGCAGGCTTCCAGCCCGCCGGCTCAGCAGCCAGCACGGCGCCGCAACGGCCGCCGCACAACCTCGGCCGGGACGGCTGCCGCATGTGTGCCACTACTGGGTCTGGAGGCGGATCCAGCCGTCACCGCTGCGCAGCGCGATCAGCCCGCCACCGCCACCCAACCGGCGGTGAACATGGTGGCTATTGCCATTCCCCCTTTCTTCCTCGCCCGGCAGGTGGATGTCACCGTCTCCGGTCCGCGCGTCCACCTCGGCCGCCAATCCGGCCGGCACGACAACGCTCACATTGCCGTCTCCGGTGCGCAGCATCCAAGCTCCCCGCACCGCCGAGCCCGCATCGGCGCGCAAGCGGATATCGCCGTCCCCGGAACTGGCCTGTACGCTGGCGAAGCGGCCCGAGAGGCGAACGTTGCCGTCACCGGAATGGGCCACCAAGTTGCCGCTGGCAAGATCGCTGCCGACGATGTTCCCGTCCCCGCTTTGCAGCCAGATCCGGCCGGTGACGCCATCCACGGTCACGTCCCCGTCGCCGGAGCGGAGATGGAGCCGGGTGTGTCGTGGCACCCAGACGGAAATGTGGAGATCGTGATCGGCCCAGCCCCACTCGTGGCGCGGTGTCAGGACCCGCACCACCACCGCGCCACCGGCCTGTCGCGCCTCGACGCGCACACCTCCGGGACCGATCTGCCAGCCCCGCGCGCTCACGTTGACCTGAATCTGGCTCTGATCCCAGCTGTTTACTCGGACGCCGCCTTGACGCGTCATCAAACGCAGCACCGCCGAACCCGTCACCGGAAACGTCCGTTGCCATTGCGCCGCCCAGGCCGGCAGCGCCAGGCAACTGGCCAATACCGCCGCTCCTAGGGCCCTGGAGCCCCAGTGTCCGCCCATATGGATCTCCCTTCTTCCGCCCAGACCAGGCATACGCAACTCGCGCGGGCACGGTTCCGCCCAATGTGGGGGGAAATGCCAACTTCCCTCGTGCAGCGCCCATCCCAACCCGGATGGGGCTGGCGCTCGCCGTTATCGCCGCCACGATCCGCGACGATCTGTTGAACTACGCCGCGGCGCTGGCCTATTATTTCCTCTTTTCCCTCTTCCCCCTGCTCCTGCTCATCGCCGCCTTGGCCGGCGCGGCGCACCTGTCCGGCGTGGTGCATGGCCTGGCGGCTGATCTGAGCCGTTCGCTGCCCCACATCACGGCTGCGTTTTTGCGCCGCCAGATGCACCAGCTGCTGGCCAGTTCGCATGGCGAACTCCTCACCTTGGGCACCGTCCTCACGCTCTACTCCGCTTCGCAGGGCTTCGCCGGACTGATTGCCGCTCTGAACCGCGCCTACGAAGTGCCGGAGACCCGCCCCTTTTGGCGCGTCGAGCTCTTGGCTCTGGGCTTGACGGTGAGCGCCGGCATCTTGATCATCCTCGCCCTCGGCGTGCTAGTGGTGGGAAACCGCCTGCTCGGGGTCCTCGCCGGCCCGACGGCGCTGCGCGGCTGGCTGGGAACGCTGTGGCCGCTGCTCCATTGGGGCGTCGTGGCGGGGTTCTTTATCTTGGCCATCGCCTTGCTGTATCACACCGCCCCCAATTTGAAGCACTCCGGCCGCGGATTGTGGCCCGCCGCCCTGACCACGTTTTGCATTTGGATCCTCATCTCCATTGGCCTGGCCGTGTACGTGGATCATTTCGGCAACTTCAACGCCATCTACGGTTCCCTGGGCGCGGTGATTGCGTTGATGCTGTGGTTCTATCTGCTGGCCCTGGCGCTGCTGCTGGGCGCGGAGCTGCACGGCGAGTTGCGCCGCCGCGCCGGCATGCCCCACCAGCCCAAACAGCCCGCCCGGCGGTGACCTCGCCGTTCCGCTGCCCTGGGCTATGCTCAATGCATGGCCCCCGCATTGGCCCCGGCCCGCAACCGACTCCGGCGCTACACCGACGCCGAAGCCGCCGCTGGCCTGGAGGCGCCGCTGCCCGCCATCGAGACCTGGCCCAATCAATTCGCCGGGTACGAGATCCGCATTGTGCAGCCGGAGTTCACCTCCGTCTGTCCCAAAACGGGCTTGCCCGACTTTGCGGAAATCGAGCTGTGCTATATTCCCGCGCGCCGCTGCCTGGAGTTGAAATCCTGGAAGGAATATCTGCTGGCCTACCGCAACCTTGGCATTTTTTATGAGAACGCGGTCAATCGCATTCTGACCGACGTGGTCGCAGCCTGCCATCCCGTCCGAGCGGTGGTCGAGGGGCGGTTCCGCCCACGCGGCGGCATCACCGGAACGGTGATCGCCCGCTATCCCCGCGCCCGCCGGCCGGCGTTCCCCATGGGGCTATAATCGGCGGCATGTCCGACCGTCAGGTCATCACCACTGCCGCCGCGCCGCGCGCCATCGGCCCCTACTCGCCCGCCGTGCGCGCCAACGGATTTATCTTCGTCTCCGGCCAGGTGGCCGTGGACCCAGCTACCAATGCGCTGCTCTCCGAGGCGGATATTCGCGCTCAGACCGAGCGGGTGCTCAAGAACATCCAGGCGGTGTTGCAGGCGGGCGGCGCCACCCTGCACGACGTGGTCAAAACCACCGTTTACTTGGCGGATATGACCGACTTCGTGGCCATGAACGAGGTGTACCAGACCTTCTTTGGAGGCGAACCGCCGGCGCGCTCGACGGTCGAGGTGCGGCGCTTGCCGCGCGACGTGAAGGTGGAAATTGACGTTATTGCCGCCGTGTAGGCAGCCCACCGCGGGGAGCGTTCCCCGCTCATGCTTTGGCGATTCTGTTGGCCTTGATGCAGGCCGTGCACACCCGCAGACGGCGATGCGTGCCGTTCTGGTTGACCCGCACCGGCTGTAAGTTGACGTTCCAGCGTCGCTTGGTCACATTGTGGGCGTGGCTCACCCGGTTGCCGAATTGCGGCCCCTTGCCGCAGATGTCGCAGACACGCGCCATGTGTAGGTGATCTCCCTCGACCGGGCTCCGGCTCTTCAGCCAGTCCGCAGCGGCGGTAACCCTCATCATAGCAAAGCCGCGGCGGGGCGGTTGCCCTGGCCGCGGGATGGCGTTATGGTTAGCAAAGTTGAGGCCATGACCCCGCGGCTGGGCGACATCATTGAGGACCATTGCTCTCGCTGCACGCGGCTGACGGATCATTCGATTGTGGCCGTGGTCAACGGCGAGATCGTCAAAGTCCGATGCCGCACGTGCCAGCACGAGCACATCTTTCGCCATGGCCACGGGGCCCGCAAGCGTGCGCTGGATCGGGCGATGGATAAGAAGGCCGCCTTCGATGCCGTCCTCGCCAGCATCCTCGCGACGCAGCCCGCCGCCGGGGAGGTCCCGGCGCCGGAGCCCAGCGAGAAACCTAAACCCAAGCCTCGGGCCGGCGCCAAACCGCGCCGTAAATAGACCGCCGCGCCGCCACCCGGGCGCCCCAAATGGGGTGCGGTGCGATACAGTAGGAACCGATGAATCGGCGCTCCTTCGCCAAATGGCTGCCGGTCGCCGCTGCGCTGCCCGCCCTGGCCAGTGGGTTGCCCTTGGCCTCCGCTGCCTCCCTCGCCGGCAGTGCGGCAAACCCGACCGCCTCGGCTAGCCCATTGAGCCCCTTGACGCCGGCGCAGATGGCGCGGTATCAAAAGAACGCCCCCCAGCGGGCCCGCTCCCAGTCCCACCTTCGCGCCTTCGCTCTGGCCAACGGTGACCAGCCGGACTTCGTCTTCTTCGCCGCTCCGGAGGCGCGGCGATGAGTCTAGCCCGCGCTCCCGCGTTCCACCGCTCTCCGCTGCCCATCGCCACCGCCTTTCTCGGCGTTCGGGAGTTGGGGCGCAAGCTGCGCCGCCGTGAGTTCTCGGCGGAAGCGCTGGCCGAGTTTTATCTCGATCGCCTGCGCCGCTTCGGCCCTCCACTCAATTTGGTCGTGACCCTGACCGATCAGCTGGCCCTCGACCAGGCCCGCGCCGCGGATGCCGATTTCCGCCGCGGCCGGATTCGCGGCCCGCTGCAGGGCATCCCATGGGGCGCCAAGGATCTGCTCGACACCGCGGGCATCCGCACCACTTGGGGCTGCCCGGCCTTTGCCGACCGCGTGCCCCAGGACAACGCCACCGTGGTGAATCGCCTCCACGCGGCCGGCGCGGTGCTGGTGGCCAAGCTGGCCATGATCGAGCTGGCGGGGGCAGGGAATTATGAGAGCGCCTCGGCCTCCCTCACCGGACCCGCGCGCAATCCCTGGAACCCGAAGCGCTGGACCGGCGGCAGTTCTAGCGGCCCCGGCGGCGCGGTCGCCGCGGGCTTGGTCGGCTTTGCCATCGGTTCGGAGACCTGGGGCTCGATCATCAATCCCACCACCTACTGCGGCATCTCCGGCCTGCGCCCCACCTACGGCCGCGTCAGCCGTGCCGGCGCCATGGCCCTGAGTTGGACCCTGGACAAGCTGGGCCCGATGGCGCGACGGATCGAAGACCTGCCCTTGATCCTCGCCGCCATCGCCGGCGCGGATCCCCGTGACCCCACCTGCCTGGCCGGGAGGTTTGTCTATCCCGGCCGCCCGGCAAACCTGCGCGGCTTCCGTTTGGGTTATTTTCCCGCCGCGCACCTCCCCAGCTATAGCCCGGTCAACGAGCCCTATCGCCGCGCCCTCGCTGTGTTTCGGTCCCTCGGCGCCGAAATGGTTCCTACCCAGTTGCCGTCGTTTCCCTACGCTGTAGCGGCGGAGACGGTGCTCGACGTGGAGGGCGCGGCGGCGTTTGAGAATCTGATGGCCGGCCCGGATTTTCAGAAACTGCCCGATGCCGGGCAGAAGATCGGTCTCTACGCCGGTGCCCAGGTGCCGGGGGTGGATTATCTCCGCGCCTTCCGCATCCGCGGCCTGGCTCAGGCGGGCATGCTGAGTTATCTCCGCGGCTTCGACGCCATCCTCAACACCGGCGCCGACGACATCGCGCCGCTGGCGGATCTCTCCTTCGCGGCTCAGGAACAGGCGTTCGCGGCCAAGCGTCCCCATCCCCCCGCGACCGCGCGCGCCCACGGCGTCCCGCCGAATTATCACTTGAGCGGCGCGGGGAATCTGCTGGGCCTGCCCGCGGCCGGCGTCTCGGTGGGTTTCAGCACGGCGCAACATATGCCGGTGGGCTTGGAGATCATGGGCGCGCCGCTGGCCGAGGCGCGCGTGCTGCAAATCGCCGGCGCCTATCAGGCGGCCACGCGCTGGCACCGCCAACATCCGGACCTTTCCGCGCTATGAGCGCCACCGCTGCCGCCGTTGCCGCGGCGGATGTTGCCGCAGCCGCGGCGCGCATCGCCGGCCGCGCCCACCGCACTCCGGTCTTGCGCTCGCGCTCGGTGGATCAGGCCGCGGGCGCCGCCGTCTACCTGAAGGCGGAAAACCTCCAGCGCGGGGGCGCTTTTAAGTTCCGCGGCGCCATGAACCGCCTGTTGCAGTTGACCGAGGCCGAGCGCCGCCGCGGCGTGCTCGCCTATTCCAGCGGCAACCATGCCCAGGCCGTGGCGCTGGCGGCGCGGGAGTTGGGCATTGCCGCCGACCTGGTTATGCCGGCCGACGCGCCGCAGTCCAAGCTGGAGGCGGTGCGCGCCTTCGGCGGCCGCGTGCACCTCTACGACCGCGCCCGCCAGAAGCGTGAAGAGCTGGCCGCCCAACTGGCCGGCGAGCAGGGCAGCGTCCTGGTGCCGCCATTTGACGATCCCCGCGTCATCGCCGGCCAGGGCACCGCCGCGCTGGAACTGCTGGCCGAAGTGCCCGATCTGGACGCCCTGGTCACCCCCATCGGAGGCGGCGGATTGATGTCTGGCTGCGCCCTCGCCGCGCACGCCCACAATCCCGCCATCGCTCTCTATGGCGTCGAGCCGGAGACCGCCGCCGACGTGCAGCTTTCGCTCCAGCGCGGCCAGATCACCGCCATTCCCGAGAACCCCACCATCGCCGACGGCCTGCGCACCGTCCAGCCCGGCGTGGTCACCTTCCCTATCCTCCAGCAGCACCTCGCAGCCGTGCTCACCGTTTCGGATGCGGAGCTGATCGCCGCCCTGCGCCTGTTGCTGCTCCGCGTTAAAACGCTGGTCGAGCCCTCCGGCGCAGCGGGCCTGGCCGCCGTCCTGGCCCAGCGCCTTCCACATCGCCACCGCAAGATCGGCGTCGTCCTCAGCGGCGGCAACTGCGACCCCGCGGCGCTGGCCCGCTATCTCGGCTGAGGAGATGGGGCCTGCGGGCCCAACTGCGGCGGATCCGCGAAACCGACAGGCGAGGGCGCCTGTCCCACTCTCCGCACGCGTCGGGCGGCCGTCTCGGCTGCCGAGCGCGAAGCGCAACTAGCCAGGACCGGCCAGCAGCCGAGTCGAGCGCGCCTTAGCCTAATAATTTCGGGGTCATGTCCCTCATGCCGGGCGCGCAACTTGGCCCTTACCGGATCCTGGCGGCCCTCGGCGCCGGGGGCATGGGTGAGGTCTATCGCGCCCGGGACACGCGGCTGGAGCGCGACATGGCTGTCAAGGTCCTCCCCGCCGCCTTCACCGCCGACGCCGAGCGCCTCCGCCGCTTCGAGACTGAGGCCCGGGCCGCCGGCCAACTGACCCATCCCAACATCCTCGCCATTCATGATTTCAGCGTCAGCGCCGGCGTTCCCTATTTGGTGACCGAACGGCTTGAGGGCGAAACCCTCCGCCAGCGCCTCGCGGCTGCGTCGGCGCGTGGCGCCTCCGCTGCCACGGTCCGTCCTGCGCCTTCGTCGGGGCCGTGGCCACCGGTGATTCCGCCGCCGCGGGCCGCCCCGGGGGCGTGGCCCTCCCGCCGCGCAAAGCCGTCGAGGTCGCGCGGCAAGTCGCGCGCGGCCTTGCCGCCGCGCACGCCAAGGGCATCGTCCACCGCGACCTGAAACCGGAAAACATCTTCCTGACCCATGACGGCCAGGCCAAAATCCTCGATTTCGGCCTGGCCAAGCTGGCGGCGCCGGAGTCGGGCGCCACGGGCGATGATGCTGCGGGTCCGGCCGGCGCAGCCCACCACACCAACTACGCGATGCCGCCGAATGACGTTCTCTACGCCAATGACTACATTCGCGGCCAAACCTACGTCTACGATCTGAGCAATCTGCTGCACCCGAGGACCCTGCGCCATTTCGGCGGCGTGGGCCGCTACCGATGGCCACACTCTTTCGACTACCTACCTAACGGTGACACGCTGGCGACATTTCAGTTCTCCGGCGGGTTGGACGGGAGCCCGGGCGGCTTAGTCGAGTTTGCGCCAAACGGTCAGGTGGTCAGAACAAGCTCGTCCAGAGCCGCTGGACATCCCTACATCTATCCCTACAGCCTCACCGTGATACCGGGATCGAATCGTGTCGTTACCGGCAGCATGGGAATGATGCGCGGAGCCGCGGAAAGCCACGTGGTTCAGATCTGGCGTCTTTCGGACCTGAAGCTTCTCCACACGTTGGCGTTGCCCGGCGGTGCCATGAACGCAAACGAACCGCGCGTGCTGAGCGACGGGAAAACGGTGGTGGTGCCGACAGATGGGTGTCAGCTTTTTCTGCTTCGTGGGCTCAACGGCAGCCGTCCATCATTGCCGTCTATCTGGCGTTTTCGCGGCGGCAAGTGCGGCGTGCCGGTCGTGGCCGGGCAATTTTATCTGGAGCCCTCGATGACCGGGCGCACGGTGACGAGTCTGGATATGAGCGACCCCGCGCATCCGCGCGTCGCCGGGCGCCTGGTTTTGCCGAACGATATGCCGCATTGGCTTGCGGTCGAACCCGGCGGCAACCGGATAGCCATCACCGGGTTCGGCGGCATGGTCACGCAGGTGTTGTTTGCACGGCTCAATCGAAAAACCGGCCAACTGCGGCTCGAGCCGAATCGAATCAGCTTGAGCCCACGCCGTTGGCCGGATGGTTGGACAGGTGCGGCGATTCCGCACGCGGTCGTTTTTAGTAATCGGTAGCGCCGGCTTTCCAGCGCCGTTACCTTTTCGGCCAGCAGGCCCTTGGGTCCCTCGTCGCGGCAACATTGGAAACGCCCCGAGCGCCAGCGGGCGTCCGTTGCCGGCCGTCCCACCCCGGCAGGCGCTGCTGCATGCTGGGCACCCCGTCGAAGCCCAGCCGCAGCGGCCCCGGGGTCCCCAAAGCGCAGCGGAGCGGTTTGGGGTGGGACCAGCGGGAGCGTCCAGAACACGGCGGCTGAGCCGCTTGACCGGCGCCGCGGGTCAGCGGCGGAGCAGGTCCACATGCGTCGGAACTAGTTCAGATCGGCCGCATTCCGCGCTTGGCAATCGGCGTTGAACTCGCAACCGCCGACAAATTCCTGCACGACGAACAGGGCAGTCTCCGATCCGCCGGCGCACGCTTGCAGCACGGACCAGAGGCTACCCAACTAGGAGACCCGCCTGACCCTTATTTGACCGGCGCGATTTCTTCCAGCGCGGCCGAAGCGCTGGAATGAGGATGGCTCCTCAGGTAGGACTCGAACCCACAACCCTCCGGTGAACAGTTGGTTTTCACGCTTCTCGCGTCCTCCACGGAAACACACCTGTTTCGATGGAACATAGCCATTTAAGCCGCCTCCACCGGTCTCGCCGAGTGGCCGCGTTTGGTCGCGATTGTGCATAGTGGTCCCCACAAAATCCCCCACAGCGCAACTGGTCAGTTGTGCCCCAACCGCTCCGCCGGATTCGGCGCGGGCGCCCTGTGCACCCGGCGGCACGGCGTGATCGCGCTGCCGCACGGCGCGCTGGGATTTCCTTGCGTCCTTCGGCGCGCCGGCGGCGCCGGCACGGGCAGGGATTGTTCCTGCTTCGCTCGGCTCCGTAGGGCAGCCGGGACCGCGGACCGCGCCCTGCAACGAGCCGACAAGGCGGAGCTCATGACTGTCGAGCGCGGCGCAGTTCACACCGTTTCGGAAGGGCCGGACCTGGCGCAACTGGAAACCGAAAGGCTCCTGCTAGCCCACAGCCTCCACCTGTATGAGCAGCTCCAGCGAGCAGGCGTTGAGGACAGGGAGGCCGCAGCCAGGGTCCGCTTCCTGGCGCAGGCAGTCAGCGTGCTGGCCGACCACGTCCTTGCCCAGCGCTGAGGCGAAGCAAAACACCTGGCCGCCCGCCAGATCCTGGGGCACCTCGTGTTGGGGAACCGCGCGAAGCCGACCTCGCCGCGAGCGAGGCCATCGAGCCCGCTCACCTCGCCGCAGCCGTCCAGTACCGGACGCTGGACCGGACCTACTGGGCGTGACTAATTTTTGCCGTAGCTGATGCGCCAGATCCGCCCCTTCTGCGAATCGGCGATGTAGAGCGCGCCATTCGGACCCACCGCGACGCCCACCGGACGATAGGCGGCAACCTTGGCGCACAAATCGGCGTGCGTGGGGCCGGCGAAGCCGCTGGCAAACCTCTCGGGCGGGCCCGCCCGGCCGTCGCCGCTCATGGGCACGAACATCACGTCGTAGCCGCCGTTGAAGCCAGCCACATCGCAGCTGTCCGCCCCATGCATCGCGATGAAGGCGCCATCCCGATAGTGCGCCGGAAATTGGCTGGCGTCGTAAAAGGCAATGTCCATGGGCGCGACGTGGGCGTGAAAGGCCGTCACCGGCACGGCGTACTTGCTGTCGGTCACCGGCTTCGTGCCGTTGCCGCCGTACTCGGGCTGCAACAGCCGGACGTGCCGCGCACTGTCGTAGAAGGTGTACGGCCAACCCATGTTGGCTCCCTGCGTCACTTTGTACAGCGCGTCGGCAAAGTGCTCGGACTCGGCGGCGCTGATGCGCTTCGGCCAGGTCCGGTGGGCGCCATCGCGGGCGTATGTGGCGACGTACAGCGCGTCATCGCC
>JBOGKW010000015.1:0-35275 GCA_050746205.1 Terriglobales bacterium
CAGCCGCCGGGCCGCCGCCGACGGCAGCGGCGGGGACATCGAGGGCTGGCTCTCGTCGCTCGGCCTGCGCCTCCAGGCCTCGCCGCTCAATGACCTCTCCCTCCCGAGGGCGGCGCAGCTGTTGAACAAGACCAATCAGTTCAATTTGGCTCTGCGCCGGATGGAGGAGCCCGCCTTTGCCGAGTGGGCGCACCGGCCGGGCAATGCAGTTTACGTTTTCGAAGTGGCAGACCGATTCGGCGATTTCGGCCTGGCGGCGCTCGCCAGTCTAACTCGCGAAGGTGAGGGCGCCCGGGTCGCCGACTTCGTCATGAGCTGCCGCGTGATGGGAAAAGGGGTGGAAGAGGCGATACTCGCCCACCTCCTGGACTGCGCGCACGAGCTCTGCCCAGGTCCAGTTCTCGCCCCCGCCACCCAGGGCCCGCGCAATGAGCCGGTCCTGCAGTTCTTCCAGAGCAAATACATGGACGGTGGGCCGCTCCTCGACCCCGGGCGGATCGCAAGACCCAAATTCATTAAACTCGAAATCGGGGCGCCAGCAGTCCCAGCACTATGACCGACGATCTCGCTCTGCTCTTACGTTCTATACGCCCAGGCCTGGACAATCCAGACGTCGAAGACTTCTTTGCGCGCGGCGTCCTCGACTCGCTGGGCCTCATTACCTTGGTCTCGTCGCTCGAGGAACGCTACGGTGTATTCATTGACGTTGCGGATATTGTCCCGGAAAATTTCCGGAATCTCGCGGCCATCCGCGCCCTCCTGGCTCGCAGCGATGTGCGCTCGGCTGGCACCGGCGCGTAGCCAGCCCAGAAATGAGCCGAGACACTAAGAGCGTGGTCCGCCCCCAGGCGGAAGGGCAAAACCCGGCGGCCATGCACAACCAGGTAAATGCCAGCGCGTTTGATGCGGCGAGCCCGCGAGATGCCGATTTCCTGGCGCCGCAAGCGGCTGGCGCAACCACGGACGTAGCCCCGGCTGAAGCCCGGCCCTGCGCGGTGGAGGTGGCGACCTCGGGCCGCTGGCATAGCGTGCCGGCGCTGGTCGCGGGCGGGACGGCGGTATTCCTCAGGGGGCGCTGGCTCCGGATCGGCGTGGTGCGGGACGAGGACTTCGCCGCGGAAGCGGTGGCCGACCCAGGGCGGTGGGTCGCGGCACTGCGACGGTATCGGGTCGCCGGGCGACGAGCCGACATGTTCGCCTTCTCTCAGCGCCTGCCAGACACCGAACCCCGGTTCGATTACCCGTTCGAGCGTGTCAGCATGGCGGCGCTCAGGTTGGAGACATTCGAAACGTGGTGGACCCAGCTACCCCAGGAGACGCGCAAAAACGTGCGGCGTGCGGAACGCCGCGGGGTCGAAGTTCGGGTCCAGAAGCTGGATCGGGAGCTGGTCCGGGGCATCCAGGCGGTAAATGACGAATGCCCGGTCGTGCAGGGCAAGAAATCTCGGTTCCACGGCCGGAGCCTGCCCGAGGTCTGGAAGGATCATGAGAGCTTCTCCGACCGTAGCTGGTGGGTCTGCGCCTATCATGGTGGCGAGCTGGTCGGCTACATGAAGATCGTGCACTGCGGCGCGTTCGCCTCGGTGCTGACCACGCTGACGCGCCCCAGCCATGCAGACAAGCGCCCCGCGAACGCCATCCTCGCCCGGGTCGTCCGGCTCTGCCTGGAGGAAGGCATCCCCAGCCTGGTGTATGGTCAACTGAACTACGGCAACAAGCGTGAAGGTTCCCTGCGCGAGTTCAAGCTCCGGAATGGCTTTTCAGAGATCCTAGTTCCCCGCTATTATGTTCCCTTGACCTTGCGGGGGCGGATCGCGCTGCGCCTTGGGCTGCATAGAGGGCTGCTAGGCGCGCTGCCGCCCTGGGCCATCCGGGCCGCCCTGCACGGGCGGGACCGGTGGCGGCGCCTCCGCGCCGGCGACCGAGGGCACCGGGCCGCGCTGCCCGCGGGTCCTGCTGCGGCCGGGGACCGCGACGGGTAGTCAGAGTTTTTCACGCCGGTGTAGCTCAATGGGCAGAGCGACCGAATCGTTTTCGGGAGACGGGGTGTTCGAATCCTCCCGCCGGCTCCAATAACCAAAGCCTCGATGCCGGGAATCCTCGGGCTCATTACGGATCGAACTGCCGCCGCCGCCCGCGCGGAGGTCGCCGCCATGCGGCGCGTGCTGCTGCATGAGCCGTTCTACCGCTCCGGCCTGTGGGAAGACGCCAATCTCGGCATCTTCGCCGGCTGGGTGGCGCGCGAAGGCTCATTCGCCGACGGCATGCCCCTGCGCAATGAAGGCGGGGCCGCCCGCGGCGATGTCACGCTCTTGATCGGGGGCGAAGAATATCCCGATCCAGGTCTGCGCACCGAGCTGCGCCGCCGCGGCCACGCCGTCGCCGAGGACGGACCGGACTATTTGGTCCATAGCTACGAGGAAGCGCCCGATTTTCCCCGCCGTGTGAACGGCCGGCTTCATGGCCTGGCGGTGGATGGCAGGGACGGGACGGCGCTGCTGTTCAACGACCGCTACGGCCTTCAGCCCATCTATTACCACCAAGCCAAGGACGGCTTTTACTTCGCCTGCGAGGCGAAGGCCATTCTGGCCGTCCGGCCGGAGTTGCGGGAATTCGACCCGCAGGCACTGGGCGAATACATCGCCTGCGGCTGCGTGCTCGAGAGCCGCACGCTGTTCCCAGGCATTGGAGTTCTGCCCCCGGGTTCGGCCTGGCGATTCCGCAAGGGGCAACTGGTTGCGCGCGGAACCTACTTCGAGCCCCGCGAGTGGGAAGAACAAGAGCCGCTGAACGAGGAGGCTTACTACGGCCAACTGCGGGACGCCTTTGCCGCGGCGCTGCCCAAGTATTTTGCGGGACGAGAAAAGATAGGCGTCTCCCTCACTGGCGGCTGGGACACGCGCGTGATCATGGCCTGGCGGCGATCCGAACCGGGGACGCTGCCCTGCTACACCTACGGAAGCGAATACCGGGACAACCAGGACGTGAAGATCGCCCGCCGCGTGGCCGCGATGTGCGGGCAGAGCCACCAGGTCCTGCCGGTGGATGACGGTTTCCTGTCCCGCTTTCCGCATTATGCCGAACGCTCTCTCTATTTGGCCGAGGGTGGCGTGGACACCAGCCGCGCTCCCGACCTTTACCTGAGCGAGCAGGCGCGGCAGATCGCGCCGGTACGGATGGTGGGCACCTATGGCAGCGAGATCATCAATGGCGCGGTAATGTTCAAACCGCAGGGGCTGGCCGCAGGGATCTTCGCGGCGGAGATGATGGCCCGCGTCCGGGCAGCGGCCGAAACCTACGGGAAGGCGCGGGAGGGAAATACCGCCAGCTTCGTCGCTTTCCGGCAGTCGCCCTGGCACCACTACGGCGTGCTGGGGCTGGAGCAGACGCAGTTGGCGGTGCGCTCGCCGTATTTGGATAATGCCGTGGCGCAAGCGGCGTTCCGCATCCGGGACAACGCCTTCGATCCCCGGCCGCGGCTGGCGCGGGAGGCGAACGCGGCGCTAGGCCGATTGCGCAACGATCGGGGCATCGGCGGGCAGGGATTGCTTGCCGCGATCCAGCGGGCGTATTTGGAGTTCACCTTCAAGGCCGAGTACGCCTACGATATGGGCATGCCGCAATGGATCGCGGCGGTGGATCACCGCCTCGCGCCGCTGCGCCTGGAGCGGATCTGGCTGGGCCGCCACAAGCTGTGCCACTTCCGGTATTGGTTTCGGACGGCGCTGGCGGGCTACGTCCGGGAGATCTTGCTGGACCCGCGTTCGCTGGCGCGGCCCTATTTGAACCGCGCCGCGGTGGAGGCTATCGTCCGCCGGCACCTCCGGGGCGACCGCAACTACACCGACGAAATCCATCGTCTGCTATCCCTGGAGCTGTTGCACCGGATATTCGTGGACGCCGGCTCGCCGGCCATCCCCGCCGGGGCCGGCGCCGCAGCCGGACCGGCGGAGGTGGGCATCGTGCCATGAGTCCCGACCTCGCCCTGCTGCTCTGCGCCATCGGCGTCGCCGGCCTGTTTTACCTGGACCGGGGCGACGCCAAGGGCGTTACTCGGGCGCTGTGGCTGCCCACGCTCTGGATCGCGATCGTCGCCTCCAAGCCCGTTTCATATTGGCTCGGCGTCGGGCCCACGAACCCGACGCCCCAGCAAATCATGGACGGCAGCCCGCTGGACGCCGCGGTGCTCGGCGCTCTGCTCCTCGCCGCCCTGATCGTGGCTTGGCGGCGGCGGGAACAGGTCAAACCGATTCTGAAGCTGGCCTGGCCGATCTTGCTCTATTTCGGCTACTGCGGCCTGAGCACGTTTTGGTCGGCCTACACCGAGGTCTCATTCAAGCGCTGGATCAAATCCTGGGGAGACCTGGCGATGGTCCTGGTCATCGCCACCGAGCCGGACATTAGCGCGGCGCTGCGCCGGCTCTTCTCCCGCGTCGGCTTCCTGCTGCTGCCGGTTTCGATCGTCTTGATCAAGTATTTCCCCGCGATTGGCCGTGGGTACGACCCCTCGGGCGGCCAGACCTTCAACGGCGTCACCGGCGCCAAGAACTCCCTAGGCGTCATCGCGTACGTGGTCCTCCTCGGGGTAGTCTGGCATCTGCAGGCGCTCCGGCACGACAAAGCCTTTCCGAACCGCGGGCGGCATCTCCTGGCGCAGCTGGCGCTGCTAGGATTCGGCATCTGGGCCTTGGTCCGCTGCGACTCCGATACCTCCATGGCCGCCCTGGCGCTCGGTTCGCTCTTTCTTCTCCTGACAGCCCTGCCCGCGATACGCAAGCCGGCGGCGATCCATGCGCTCGTCCTGCTGGTCCTGTTGGGCGGCTCGACGGCGCTGTTGATGGGCGGCGAGGCGGACGTGACGCATGACATGGGGCGGAAGGCAAATCTTTCCGACCGCACGACGATCTGGAAGGCGGTCGAGGAAGTCGCGGCGGAGCACCCCATCTTCGGCGTCGGCTTCGAGAGCTTTTGGGCCGGAGCAAACCTCTACCAGGTCTGGCGATTCCTGCCGCGCTATGAGAAGGTGAACGAGTCTCACGACGGCTACATTGAGGTCTACGCGGAAATCGGCTGGGTGGGCGTGGCGTTGATCGCCCTGCTGCTAATCACCGCCTACCGCCGCGCCGTGGCCGCCTTCCGCCGAAACCCCGCGCTGGGCGGGTTGCTGGTTGCCTACGTCGTCTCCTCGGTTATCTACAACATCACCGAGGCAGGCTTCCGGATGCTGGACCCCGCGTGGATATTCCTCTTGTTCGCCTTCGTCGCCTCAGCGCACATCGCCGCGACGCAGCCGGAAGTTGCGACGGTGATGCCGGGTTTAAGGCCAGCGGCCCCACGGGCGGAGCTAGTGGCGGGGGAGCGTTGGCGTGGGGCCGTTTGACGCCGACGGCCGGTTCCCGATGGAGCCGGCCGCCGGCGCGGGCCTGCGCCGGGCGGCCGTCCGTGGCGCTGGCGCGACGATCTTCGCGGCCGGGATTTCCTTCGTCCTCCAGCTCGGCGCCATGGTGGTGTTGGCCCGCCTCCTCACCCCGGCGGACTTTGGCGTCGTGGCCATGGTCACCACGTTCAGCCTCTTATTGGAAAGCTTCGGCCTGGCTGGATTCACCGAGGCGATCCTCCAACGGGAGGACGTCACCCACAGCCTGGCCAGCAATTTGCTCTGGATCAATGTCGCCGTCGTGGCCCTGCTGGCGGCGGGACTGGCCGGAGCCGGGAGCCTGCTGGCAGGCTTCTACCATGACCCGTTCGTGCGGGGCGTGGCCGAGGGCATGGCAGGCGTCGTCGTCATCAACGGAATGGCGACCGTACCGCTGGCGCTGCTGGAGCGAGGCATGCGGTTCGGGACGGTCTCGACCATCGGCGTCGCGGCTCGGGCAGCCCAGGCCGCGGTCTCGATTGCGCTGGCGCTGGCGGGCTGGGGATTTTGGGCGCTCGTGGCCGGATATTTCGCCCACCGAATCACGCGCGCCTCGGGAGCCCTCGGCGCGTGCCGCTGGCTGCCGAAACTGCCGGGGCGGGCGCCAGGAACCGGCGAAAGCCTGGCGTTTGGGCTGAGGATCTACGGCCGGTACGCGATGGGCTACGCAGCGAACAACACCGATAACTTGCTGGTCGGCTGGCGGTTCAGCGCTTCCGCCCTGGGCTTCTACAAAAAGGCCTACGACATCTTCGTTTTGCCCGCGAACCAGCTGACCGCGCCGATCTGGTCCGTGGTGATCACGACACTGAGCCGTGTGCGCCGGGACATGGCCCAATACCGGCGGTACCTGCTTGGGGCCACGGGCGCAGTAGCCTTCGCGGGGATGGGCATTGCGGCGGATTTCACCCTGGTGGGGCGAGATTTGGTCCGGTTTCTGCTGGGATCGCAATGGGCGGAGGCGGGGCGGATATTTCAGCTCTTCGGCCCGGGCATCGGGGTGATGTTGCTGTACGGAGCGACCGGCTGGATTCATGTCTCCATTGGGCGCGCGGATCGCTGGCTGCGCTGGGGCGTGGTGGAGCTATTGTTGACGACGGGCCTATTCGTGGCGGCGCTACCCCTCGGGCCCAGGGGGATCGCCGGGGCGTGGACGGCAGCGTATTTCATTCTGGTGATCCCGGGCTTTTGGTATGCGGGCAAGCCGATTGACCTGGGCGCGGGCACGGTGGTGAATACGGTGTGGCGATACTTCGCAGCGGCCGCCGTGGCGGGAGCGGCGGCCTACGGGATCACGGCCGAACTGGGCCTGTTTGCCGGCGCGACGGGGGCGGCGGGAGCTCTGGAAAGGGCCGTTTGGGGCACGGTGGTCTTCGCCGCGCTCTATGCTGGCGGCGTGACCTTGTTGCACGGCGGGCTCGCCCCCTTCCGGCAGCTGCGCTCCCTCGCCGCCGACCTCCGCCCTACGCCGCAGGGCGGGGCGGCGGGTGAGCCTGGGGCGGGCTCCGCCGCGGGGTGCTTGGAATGATGAGCCCATCCCCGGCCACCGTCCTGCGAAAGGCGGGCACGGTCCTAGACGCCCTGGGCATCCACGAGAGGCTGCGGGCGTCGCGGCTTTACGACCTCTACTGGAGCCGCGCCGCACCGGAGCTGGCCGCGCGAACACGCCGGGAGCAGGAATTCTACCGCCGCCTCCTGCCGCAGCTGCGCAAGGGCGACACCATTTTTGACGTCGGCGCAAACGTCGGCCAAAAGACAGCGGCCTTCCTTCGGCTCGGGGCGCGCGTCATCGCCGTCGAGCCAGACGCCAGGTGCCGGAGGGTTTTGGCCGAGAAATTCCTGCGCTGGCGGCTGAGGCCAAGGCCGGTTAGCATCGTCCACGCCGCCGTCGGCCGCGCCCCGGGTCGCGCCACGATGTGGGTGGACGCGCCGGGGTCGGCGCTCAACACCCTAAGCCCAAAATGGGCGCAGGCGCTGCGCGAGGACGGCGCCCGCGCCGGCGGCGAATTCGAGTTCGCGGCGCACCGGGAGGTGGCGGTCACTACCATCGACGACCTCGCCAGCGAGTTCGGGCTCCCCCGGTTCCTGAAGATAGACGTGGAGGGCTTCGAGGAGGAGGTGCTCCTGGGCATGCGGCGCCCCGTGCCCCTGCTCTCCTTCGAGGTCAACCTGCCCGAGTTCCTGCCCGAAGGGCTCCGCTGCATCGGGATCCTCGAGTCGCTGGCGCCCGCGGGATCGTTCAACCTTACCGGAGACTGCAGCCGCGGGTTCGACCTCCCCGTCTGGGCGCGGGCCGCCGACGCGGCCATCGCCCTGAGCGCGTGCCGTGACCACAGCACCGAAATATTTTGGCGCGCACCGGAGGGGCCGTGACGGCCGTCGCCGTTGGGCCGCAAGCGGCGCGCGACGCGGCACCAGGGACAGCGCCGCCCGTGGCGCTGCTGACCGGCGGCTTCGAGCGGCCCTACACCTTCGGGCTGGTGACGGCGCTGGCAGCGGCTGGGGTCCAGGTGGAGATCCTCGGCGGCGACCAGCTCGATTGCCCCGAGTACCACGGCAATCCCCGCATCCGTTTCCTGAATTTGCGCGGCGACCAATCGGCGCGTGCTGGCGCGGCGGCCAAGATACGGCGCGTGCTGCTCTATTACGCCCGCCTGCTGCGTTATGCCGCCACGGCCCAGCCGAAGATCTTCCATATTCTGTGGAACAACAAGTTCCAGGCCTTCGACCGCACGCTCCTGATGCTCTATTACAAGGCTCTGGGGAAAAAAATCATCGTCACCGCCCACAACATCAATCAGGCGGCGCGCGACGGCCACGACTCCGCCTGGAACCGTTTGACGCTCGGCATCCAATACCGCCTCGCCGACCGCGTCTTCGTCCATAACGAGGGGATGAAGGACCGGCTTTGTGAGGCGTTCCGGATCCGGCCCACCAAGGTCGCCGTCATTCCGTTCGGCATCAACAACGCTGTGCCCGTCACCGACCTAACGCGGGAACAGGCGAGAGCCAAGCTCGGCCTCGCCCCGGGCAACCGCGCATTGCTGTTCTTCGGTATCATCCGGCCGTACAAGGGGGTCGAGCATCTGGTGCGGGCGTTTGCCCTACTGGCCCCCCGCGATTCCCGTTATCGCCTGATCATTGCCGGCGCGCCGCACTTCGGCGATGAGCGCTATTTGGCGGAAATCCAAGCCGAGATCGGGCGCAGCGGATTTCAGGACCGCGTCATCAGCCGCTTCGAATTCATTCCCGACGAAGAAACGGAGATCTACCTCAAGGCGGCTGACTTGCTGGTCTTACCGTACAACGACATTTCCTGGAGCGGCGTGCTGATCCTCGGCTACACCTTCGGCCTGCCGGCGGTGGTGACCGACGTCGGCGCTCTGCGCGAGGAAATCGTCGAGGGCGAAACGGGATTTGTCTGCCCGCCTCACGACCACCGTGCCCTGGCGGTTGCCATTGAGCGGTGTTTCGGCACTGCGGCGCCCGGGGGTTCACTCCCGGCAGGCCAGGCAATCCAGGCCTGGGCCGCCGGCCGCTACGGTTGGGCCGGCACCGCCGAAGCCGCGCGGAGCCAGTACCGGGCGCTGGCGCCGCCGCCCTAGCCCGGCGGCCGGGACCGGCCCTTCCGCCCGGAACCGGCTACTGCACGGTGGCCGTCAGACCGCTTGGGGCGACCGGCGGCTGGCCGTAGCACGTGGCGGCGCTGAAAAGCTTGACGTAAAGCCCCGACTGGTCCTGCGGATAGTTCTGGTCGTTCTGGGTGTTCTCGTAGCAAAGCTGCGCCGGAATGGCGTAGGCGTGGCCATTGGCGGAGGCGCTGCCGCCGGTGACATCGGGCCCAATTGCCGGCCATGGCGGCGTTCCCCATGGGGTAATCCACCAGGCTGGCTTGGCGGACAGGTAGAAGGAGGGCGGGAGCGAATCGCTCGTCGGGACGTTGACGGAAAGCAGCTGGCCGAGGAGACCGAGCAGGCTGCTCGGGACCTCGAGCGGGTTCCACTGCGCCGCATTGTTCACCACGTCATAGTTGCCCCACCGGAACAGCGTCGAAGCCGTCAGCGGGTCGTCAACGTTCCACCCGGCCCAATTGCTCCAGCCAATGTTGTAGACCTCCATTTGAATGTCCTGGTTAGTCCCGGCCGGCGCTACGATCTCGTAGGTCGTCGTCTCCCCGGGGTAGCCGAGCACATTGCCGACCACGTTCATGAATCGGTGAAAAGAGTCTATTTCGAGGGCGATAGTATCGTTCGTGCGGCTAGGGACCGGGGGATCGAACCCGTAGAAGCGGTTGCGGAAGAGCGTCCACAGGTAGCCGGTGCCGTGGATATCGTCGGCGCTGAAACCGGCGCCCACGTTGCCCTCAAAAAGTTCCAGCGCGATCCCCGCCGAATGCGGCTCGAACGCCGGCATCATCCATCCCGCCGTCCCATAGTAGTCGTCAATCGCGTAGTTGTACGCGAACACGTCTCCCGAGGCTGAGCCGCCCACGACAATGGACCCGGAAATATGCTGGAAAATGTTGTTTTGGACGAGGTTGTCGGAACCCATGGCCTCGTTGTAGCCGTAGCTCTCGGTACTGGCGTTCGGCGTCCCATAGAGATAAGAGTCTTGAAGGGTGCAATGCAAGCTCTCGAAGAACATCACATGCTCCATGGCGCCTTCCTGGTAGCTGCGCACCCCGCTCACCCAGTCGCCGTACCCGCTGTCCACAACGACGGCGTTGCCGTTGCTGTGGCTGTTGTCCATGGAGAGATCCTCGACGCCGTCGCCGGTGATCGCTGGCGTGGACCACCAAGCCTGCGGCGTCTGCGCGGCACTCCAATTAGGCATCTGGATCCCAGGCGAGATGGTCACCGTGCTGCCGTTGACTGCCGTGGCCAGCACCACCTGCTCCTGGACGCGGCCTGGGCGGTAGCCCCCGCTGGTCCCGTCGTCTTCGCCGACACCGTTAGTGTCGTTGATCCAAAGTCCCCCATTATCGGTATTGGAATCATTGAGCTGGTCCAGAATCAGCAGCGTTTTGCCCGCCACGATCCCAGAGGTACTGTCCAGCGTGATTTTCGTCGTGTCCGGGGTGTAGCCTGCGGTCCAGTTCGCCTGGGTATAGTCGCCAGCGGAGGGGGTGGACGCGGCCCATGTGTTCGCGCCGTTCCGAATACAGACATCGGCGCCAAGCCCAGTGCAGCTGGCATCGCCGTAAAAGTAGAGGAAGGTCTGATCCGCCCCGGCGCCGCGCAGCGTGACATTGCTGTGATTGTCGAAATCGATCCCGCCGGAAAGATAGAAATCGCCGGCCTGGAGATACACCACCTCCCCCGCCGGGCAACTGGCGATCGCGGCGTTGATGTCCGTGGGCGCGACCGGTGCGGTGGAGGAACCCTCCGGGGCGATCGAGGTACAGATCGTCGCGCGCGCGGGGACGCCGCCCGGAACGCCCGCCTGCGACCAATCCATCGCGCGGCTGGGCGGGATGATGCCGGACCAAGACGAGGTTTGTGCCACTGCCGCGGCGGTCAGCGCCAGCGCGACGGCGAGTACGGTGCAAATGCGAAGCTTCATCAGTTTCATCTCCCCTCCAGAACCGCTTCGCGGTCCGGTCATGCTCACGACTTCGAGCGGCGCGTTCGTGGCCCCGCGCGTGGCGGCGGGGGCCGGGGTGCAAACTGATTGCCAATACTTTACCAACATGAGTCCCCCCTACAGGCCGAGAATTGCATTAGTGACCGTAGAAAATCGCCTGTATCGGAGCCCCGTTATGGTCATGGAGCGCCAGACCGGCACTTTCCTGCCCAACTGGCCAGGTTTTGCCCGACCGGTCAGGCGGCACGGCTGCCGCCGGCTAGGGGGATGGCGGGCCCGGACGTGCCTTTTAGCACGCCAATTGCAGGGGCATGCCTCCCTGGCCTCAGTCGTGCTGACTCCACGGCAGTCATGCCGGGACCGTACAGTTAAGATGGGTCACCGCTGGAGCGGGGTTGCCCAAAGGCGGGAGGCCGGAGGGCTTCCGGACCCTTCCGGTGACGCCGGCCCGCCGGAGCCGGCCGGCCCGGTTTGATAGGCTAACCCCGGGCTCAGCCGGACTCAGAGGGACCAAGACGCGGCGGCGCGCGGCTGGCGCGGGGTGGAGCGGCAGGTGAACGGAGGGCCATGATGACGAACGAGGAAACAGACCGAACCGCGGCTGCGGCCGCGGAGCCGACTGCGACCGCGGTCGCGCCGCGCTATGTTCTGGTCACGCCGGCGCGGAACGAGGCGGCGTTCATCGCCAAGACGCTGGAGTCCATGATCCAGCAGACCGTCCCGCCGCTGAAGTGGGTGATTGTGGACGATGGCTCGACGGACGATACCGCCGCGATCGTGGCGCGGTACCTGCCAAGCCATTCCTGGATCGAGCTTCTGCGGCGGCCCGCGCGGAAGGAACGCCACTTCGCCGCCAAGGTGGAGGCGGTCAATGCGGGACTGGGGCGGATGGCGGGGCTCGACTACGAGATATGCGGCAATTTGGACGCGGACACATCGTTCGGCCCCGATCACTTCGAGTTCCTGCTCTCCCGCTTCCAGGCGGATCCCAAGCTCGGGGTTGCGGGCACGGTCTTTTGCGAGGACGGCGGCTACCGATCTGACCGGGACAGCTTCGAGGGTCGGACGCACGTCTCCGGGCAATGCCAGCTCTTCCGGAAGGAATGCTGGAACGGCATCGGCGGCTATGTCCCAAACCCCGGCGGCGGCGTGGACTGGATGGCGGTGATCACGGCCCGGATGAAGGGCTGGAAGACGCAATCGTTCCGGGAACGCAGTTTTTACCATCACCGCAAGCTAGGCACCGCGGAACGGGGCCGCCTGGCTGCGGCTTTCGCCTACGGCGCCAAGGATTACCAGCTCGGCGGCCATCCCGTCTGGGAGGCCTGCCGGGTGGGCTACCGCATGGCGCGGCCGCCATACCTGGTCGCGGGGGCGTCTTTGGGCGCAGGTTTTGCCTGGGCCTGGCTGCGCCGCGTGCCCCGGCCGGTGTCCGCCGAACTGATGCGCTTCCATCGCGGTGAGCAGATGGCCAAGTTGCGGGCCATCCTCCGCGCCGCCGCGGCGCGGCGCCGGCCCGGCTCCGGCCGCGGCGGCGTGGACAAATTCGAGGTCGGGGCGGAATGAGCGCACCAGGAAATGCTTCCACCGCGCCGTCGGCGCCGGCCGCAACCCCGGCGCCAGGTCTGGCCCCGCACGTGCGCACCGCCGTCGAGCGGTTCTGCCGCTGGCTGGAGGCTTACGGTGAGACCTCGTACGACTTCCAAACCGTCTACGCCAGCCCCATCGGGCGGCGGGCCAAAGCGTTCTATTACCGGAACAAACGCCTGGGAACGCTGGCCGTCGCGCCGATGGTGGCCTGCGAGGCGTTTGCGCCGCAGCTGCGGCGGCTTTTCTGGAAAAAGCAGCGCTTCCCCATCGCCGACGCCCATTTCGCCATGGGCTTCGCCTTCCTCGCCCAGGCAACGGGCGAGCCGCGCCACCTCGACCGCGCGGCGCACTTCCTCCAGGTGCTGGAAGCAACGCGCTGCCCGGCGCAGGCGGAATACTGCTGGGGCTACGACTTCGATTGGGAGACGATTTACGGCGTGATTCTGGCCGGGACACCGCTGATCACCACCACGCCCTACGGCTATGAGGCGTTCTCCCAGGTCTATGCCCTGACCGGCGATGCCCGCTGGCGGGCGGTGATGGAGTCCGTGGCCCGCCATGCCTTCAGCGCCTACCGCGACCTGGAGACCGGCCCCGGCGCGGCCAGCTCCGGCTACACGCCGGCGCCGGATGACTCCTGCCTGGTGGTCAACGCCAGCGCCTATCGCGCGTTTCTGCTGACCAAAGCGGGCGTGGAACTGGGCGAAGAGCGGTACGTGACCAAGGCGGAGCGCTATGTCAATTTCGTGGCCCAGGCGCAGAACCCGGACGGCTCCTGGCCCTACGCTAAGGACGGGCGGCGCAATTTCGTGGACCATTTCCACACCTGCTTCCTCATGAAAGCGCTGGCCAAGATCGAGGCCCTAACCGGCAGCCGCACGGCCACCGCCGCCATCGAGCGCGGCGTCGCGTTTTACACCGAAAACCTGTTCGACGCCGAGGGGTTGCCGCGGCCGTTTGCGCGTGCGCCGCGGTTTACCTTCTACCGCCGCGAACTGTACGACTACGCCGAGTGCATCAACCTGGCGGTGCTGCTGCGCGGGCGGTTCCCAGCGCTCGACCAGCGGCTGTCACGCGTGGTCCAGGACATTCTCGGCCGCTGGCAGCGGCCCGGCGGCGCCTTTCGCTCCCGGCAGCTGCTGCTCGGCTGGGACAACGTGCCCATGCACCGCTGGGCCCAGGCGCAGTTGTTCCGCAGCCTGGCAATGCTGCTCGCCAGCGGCTAGGCGGGCGCCGGCCCACACCCCAACCCCACCATGTGCGGCATCTGCGGACAGTTCAACTTTGGCGATGGCGGCTCCGGCGCGCCGGTCTCCCGGCGCGGCCTGGAGGCCATGGCGCGGGCCATCTCCCATCGCGGACCGGACGACGAGGGCTTTCACCTGGACGGCCCGCTGGGTCTCGGCTTCCGCCGGCTTTCGATCATTGACCTCGCCGGCGGCCACCAGCCGATGGCCGACGCCGAAGGGTCCGTGTGGGTGGTCTTCAACGGGGAGATCTACAACTTTCAGGAACTCCGCCGGGAACTGGAGGCCCATGGCCACAAGTTCCAAACCCGGTCAGATACGGAGGTGATTGTCCACGGATACAAGCAATGGGGTGACGAGGTCTTGAACCGCCTGAACGGCATGTTTGGGCTGGCGGTTTGGGATGCGCCGCGGCGGCGGCTGCTGCTGGCGCGCGACGCGTTCGGCATCAAGCTGGTCTACTACCGCATCGCGGGCGGCACGCTGTGGTTCGGCTCCGAGATGCGCGCCGTGCGCGCGGCCATGGGCGAAGCGCCGGAGGTCGAGCCGCTGGCGCTGAGCCTCTTCCTGCGCTATCGCTTCACCCCCTCGCCCCACACCATCCTGCGCGGCATCCGCAAGCTGGCCCCCGGAACCAAGTTGGTCGCCGAGGGCGGCCGCTGCCAGGTGGACCGCTGGTACCAGTTCGCGCCGCGGCATTTTGTGCCGCCCAAGCGCGCGGAGGAAGCGGGGGAGGAGTTGCTGGCGCTCTACCGTCAGGCGGTGCGGCGGCAGTTGATCAGCGACGTGCCCCTGGGGCTGCTGCTGAGCGGCGGGATGGATTCCGGCCTGCTGCTGGCGCTGATGAACGAGTGCGGGCGCGACTGGCCGACCTATACCGTCGGTTACGGGTCCAGCTACGCGCAGGACGAGCTGGCGGACGCCGAAGAGACGGCGCGGATTCTCGGCTCGCGGCACACGAGCGTGCGCATTTCCCGCGCCCTGTTCGAGGAGAAGCTGGGCCACATCGTCGCATCATTGGAGGAGCCCATCGCCGCCTCCTCGATCGTGCCCATGTACTTTGTCTGCCAGCGGGCGCGTCAGGACGTCAAGGTGGGGCTGGTGGGGCAGGGCCCGGATGAGCTGTTCGCGGGCTATCGCCGGCATCTCGGCGCACGCTACGGGGCCGCATGGGCGCGCCTACCGGGCTGGATGCGGACGCCGGTGGGCAAGGCCGCCATGGCCCTGCCCCGGGGGGAGGCGCTGCGTCGGGGCCTATACTCCCTCGCCACCGGCGACCGGATGGCGCGTTATGGGCAGATCCTTTCGCTGCTGCCCGCCGCGCAGGTGGATGGGCTGTTTCGTCCCGGCGTTCTGCCGCCGGCCTCGGCCGAGGCGCTGCGGGACTGCTGGGCGGACCTTGAGCCGCTGGCGGCCGGAACCGACGCCTTAGGCGGCCTGCAATTCTTCGAGGTGCGGTCAACGCTGCCGGATGAGCTGCTGATGTACGCCGACAAGCTCTCGATGGCGCATGGGCTGGAGTTACGGGTGCCGTTCCTGGATCGGGACATCGTGGAGTTCGCCGAGCGGCTCCCGGCCGGAATGAAAGTTCGCCGGGGCGTGCGGAAATGGCTGCACCGCCGCGTCTGCCGGCAGTTCCTGCCGGCCGCCATCGTGCGCCGGCCCAAACGCGGCTTTGCCGTCAACGTCGTGGACGACTGGTTCCGGGACGCGGTGGGCGGCCGGATGGCGGATGTGTTCGCGGACCCGGGCGCGGCCATTTACCAGTATCTGCAACCGGCGCCGGTCCAGGCGCTGTTTGCCGAACATGCCGCTGGCCGGCGTGACTACCACAAGGTCCTGTTCAGCCTCATTGTCTTCGAGCAATGGCTGCGGCAGGGCCTGGCGGCGCCGGCCGCCACCGGGGTGGCTCGGTGAACGCCCCGCTTCCCGTCACATGCTCCGCTGGCGGCGCGCCCGCTGGACCTGCCGGCGGCGTCCTCTGCCGGCACCTGGGCTGAACCCGGCGCCGGCGATTTGGCGTTCGCCTGCGCCCGGCGGCTTCCCCAGATGTGCAAACCTTTGCGGCGCGGGCCGTTCGGAACCGACTTTCGGGCAGCAGGAGCCTGTCCTCCGGGCCCTGGCCGTTTGGACCTCCAGATGCATATCCGAACCGTAGATTCCCAGGGGAAAGCGGGATGGCGCGCGGGGCGGCCTCGCGTGGGGCTCCGAAGGCTGAACATGCGGGTGCACACCGATAACGTGGCAGGGATATGGCCGGCCGCTGCGACCGGCCCCACCGTCATGAAGTTTGGCGGCAGTTCCGTCGCCAACGCAGCCCGCCTGGGGCGGGTAGTGGAGTTAATCGCGGCCGCCTCCGAGGAGAAGGCCGGCTTGGTAGTGGTGGTTTCCGCCCTCGGCGGCGTCACCGATCAGCTAGCGGCCTGCGCCGCAGCGGCGGAGCGGGGGGAACTGGCCGTGGCCTTGGACGCTTTGGCGGCGGTGCGCGCCCGCCACGAAACGGTTGCCGCACAGTTGCTCCCCGAGCCGGCAGGCCGCGAGTATGGCGCCCACATCGCCGCCTGGCTCTGCGAAGCGGAGGCGCGCTGCCAGGCGGTGGTCCGCCGGCGGAGACTATTGCCCGCGCACGCGGCGGCGGTGATGGGCCTGGGTGAACGCCTGGCGGCGCCGCTGTTGGCCGCGGCGGTTAGCGCCGCCGGCCGACCCAGCCAGGCCATCGCCGCCACCGAACTCATTGTCCTCAGCCGCGGCGGGGCGCCCTGCAGGGCGCCCACCGCCGCCCGCTGCCAGGAGCGGCTTAACCCCCTGCTGCAATTGGGCGTAGTGCCGGTCATCACCGGTTACATTTGCGCTAGCCCCGATGGCGCGCCCGCCACCTTGGGCCGGGGCGGCTCGGACTACTCGGCGACGATCCTGGCGGCGGCGATGGAGGCCAGCGAGATTATCATCTGGACCGACGTGGACGGCTTCCACAACGCCGATCCGCGCCTGGTGCCGAGCGCCCAACCGTACCCGGACCTGTCCTACCAGGAAGCGGCGCTCATGGCCCGCTATGGCGCGAAAGTGCTCCATCCCCAATGCCTCGAGCCGGCACGGGCCGCCGCGATCCCGGTCTGGATTCGCAACACCTTTGCTCCGCAACGGGCCGGCACCCGCATTACCGGCCAGGGAGTGCGGCGCCCGCCGGTGGGGCTGGCCGCGCTTTCGCACTTGGCCCTGCTGACGTTCCAGGATCCGGCAGCCGGCATCTCGCCGCAACTGGCGCAACGGGCCATGCGGCGGCTGGCGGCGTTGGACGGCGGGACCCCGATCCGGTTTTCCCCGGCAACGGGCACGCTGCGCGCGGCCGTGGGCGAACAATTGGGCGCCGCGGCGGCGGCGGCCTGGCGGCAGGAGCTGGATTTGGCGCCCGACGACGCGCGCCTGCGCCTGGAACACCCCGTGGCGGTGCTCAGCGCCGTGGGCGGCGAGCCCGCCGAGGGAGAGGCACGCATCCGGCAAGCCGGTGTCGCGCTGCGCCGCGCCGGTATTCGCTTGCTGGCGGCGGGCGCCGCGGAGGACCCCGGCGTGACCGTTTTCGTGCTGGCTCAAGCGGACCTGGCCGCGGCGAGCGCGGCGCTGCATCAAACGTTCACCTTGCCTGAAGCGGCCACTTGGCCCGCTGACGGGCTCTCCGCTTGGACGCGGCGGCCAGCGCCCGCCGACGTTGCGGCGACGGAAGGGGCGAAGGAAGGATGGAGAAGGGCATGAACATCAGCATCTTCGGCTTGGGTTACGTCGGCGTGGTCTCCGCCGGATGCCTGGCCAACGCCGGGCACAGTGTCGTTGGCGTGGACCCGGTCGCCACCAAGGTGGATTTGATCAGCCGCGGCCAGTCGCCGATCATTGAGGCGGAGATTGCACCCCTCCTCGCCACCGCCGCCGCCGCCGGCCGGCTGCGCGCCACGTCCGATGCCGCCGCCGCGATCACTGCAACGGACCTGTCCTTGGTCTGCGTCGGCACGCCTAGCCAGGCCAACGGCAACCTCGACCTACGCTATGTCCGCCGCGCTTGCGAGCAGATCGGCGCGGCGCTGAAGGCCAAACCCGGCCGCCATACGGTAGTGATTCGCAGCACGGTCCTGCCCGGCACCATGCGGGAGATCGTCATTCCCACCCTGGAGGAGTTCTCGGGCAAGCGGGCCGGCGCGGACTTCGGCGTGGCGAACAATCCGGAGTTCTTGCGCGAGGGCACCGCCGTCCAAGACTTCCACCACCCCCCCAAGACGGTGATCGGCGCCGTCGATGCCGCCAGCGGCGATTTGACGGCCCAACTCTACGCCGGCCTGCCGGCGCCTCTGATTCGCACCGACCTGGCCGCGGCGGAGATGATCAAATACGTGGACAATGTGTGGCACGCTTTGAAGGTGGGCTTCGCCAACGAGATCGGTGTGCTGTGCAAGCGCCTTGCGCTCGACTCGCACCAGGTGATGGACATCTTCTGCCAGGATCGCAAGCTGAATATCTCCCCGGCCTACCTCCAACCCGGCTTCGCCTTCGGCGGGTCCTGCCTGCCCAAGGATCTGCGCGCCCTGGCCTATACCGCCAAGCGCCAGGATCTGGAGTTGCCCATCCTCAATGCCATCCTGCCCAGCAATGATTTGCAGGTGGCCCGGGGCGTACAGATGATCGCGGACAAGGGCCATCGCCGCGTTGGCATTTTAGGCTTCAGCTTCAAGGGCGGCACCGACGATCTGCGGGAGAGCCCGGTGATCGAGGTGATTGAGCGGCTGCTGGGCAAGGGCTTCGACCTGCGCCTGTATGACCACAATGTCCGGCTGGCCAGCCTGGTGGGCGCCAACCGGGACTTCATCCTCAATCGCATTCCGCATATTTCCAAGCTCATGGTGGACAGCGTGGAGGCGGTGCTTGGGCATGCCGAAACGGTGGTCATCGCCAACCGGGACCCCGACTTCCAGAGCATCCCCGCCCGGCTCCGGCCCGGCCAATGCTTGCTCGACTTTGTGCGCATCACGGACCGAGGCAGCCTGAATGGCCAATACGACGGCTTCTGCTGGTAACCCGCCCGGGACCCGCCGACAGCGCAAAATCCTGATCATCGTCGAGAACTCGGCCTACGAGTTCGACCCGCGCGTGCAGAACGAAGCGCAGGCGCTGGCCGCGGCGGGGTATCAGGTGACGGTGATCTGCCCCCGCAGCCGCCGAGCGCCGGACCTACCGCTGCCCCCTGGCGTCCGCGTGTACCACCACTGGAGCCAGCCCGCCGGCCAGGGCCGGGGCGGATATTTGCTGGAATATCTTTCCTCCTTGGCGCTCGAGTTCGGGCTGGCGAGTTGGATTTTCCTGCGCCACGGCTTCCAGGTGATCCAGGGCTGCAATCCTCCCGACACCATCTGCCTGGTGGCGGCGCCGTTTAAGCTGTTCGGCGTTCGTTATGTCTTTGACCACCATGATGCTTGTCCGGAACTCTACGAGGCCAAGTACGAAAGGCGTGGTTTTGCCTACCGCATCCAGGCGTGGCTGGAACGGCTGACCTACTGGCTGAGCGACGTGGTTATCGCCACCAACGAAAGCTATCGGCAACTGGCTCTGACCCGTGGCCGCCGCAAGCCGCATCAGGTGGTGGTGGTGCGCAATGCTCCGGATCCCGACCGACTCGCGCCGGTCCCCGAGAATCCGAAATGGCGCTTCGGCAAACCGCACATGGTGGGGTATGTGGGCGCGATGGGCGAGCAGGACGGCCTGGACTTATTGCTCCGGGTGGCCGCCCGCTTTCAGCAGCAAGGGCGGCGGGACACGCATTTCACCCTGGTCGGCGGTGGCCGATCGCTGCCCGGTCTAAAGGCCATGGTGGCCGCCGAGGGTCTGGGCGATCTGGTCACGTTCGCCGGCCGCCTGCCCGACCGGGAGATGCTGGAGGTGCTGTGTACCGCCGACGTCTGCGTGAATCCGGACAAGCCCTGCCGGATGAATGACATCTCCACGATGATCAAGATCCTGGAGTACATGGCCCTGGCCAAGCCGATCGTGCAGTTTGAGTCCGCCGAGGGCCGCGTCAGCGCGGGCGAGGCCTCGCTGTACGCCGACCCCGCCCAAGGCGTCGAGGATTTTGCCGACAAGCTCGCGTGGCTCTTGGACCATCCGGAGGAGCGGCGCCGGATGGGCGAGGCCGGCTGCCGCCGCCTGGAAGAGCGGCTCGCCTGGAAATACTCCATCCCGCACCTGCTCGCCGCCTATGAGTTGGCGTTCGCCCGCCGCCGTGGTGGCGTTCGGGCGGCGGGCGTGGGCCCAGCAGCGGAGCATTCGGAGGTCTAGGCCTATGGCGGCGCAGCACCCTGGACAGTTTTTGCCCACTCGGGGCTGTAGTGGGAAATCATTTTCCCCGCTAGGGCAGTCGTTTGCCACCCCCTTTCGAGGGGGGCCGGCGTCATGGCCAAAAGCGCGAAACATTCCAAAGGCTTTCCCGCCACTGCACCCTGGCCGGGAACGTGCAAACCAGAGGATGAACCTGTCGGGCGCCCCCCGAGGATCCCAGTCGATCCTGTCGCTCGCACTGAGAGGGCGGAGCTACATTCCCGCCCAGGTGTTGATCGGAACGTTAACATGAGCGATATCGCAATCATCGGCGCCGGCCCCTACGGCCTGTCCGCGGCGGCGCATCTGCGGACGGTTCCCGGCCTGAAGGTTCGCATTTTTGGCGAACCGATGGCGTTTTGGCGGAGCATGCCGCGGGGCATGCTGCTGCGCTCGAACTGGCCCGCGACCCATATTGCCGCGCCCGCCGCACGGGCTCGAGAGTTGGGGCTGGATTCCTTCGCCGCCGAGCAGGGGCCGGTGCCATATCCGGTTCCGCTGGAAGGGTTCACGCGTTTTGGCGAGTGGTTTCAGCAGCGCGCGGTGCCCGACCTGGACCGCCGCCAGGTGGCGCAGGTCGAGGCGATGGACCATGGGTTTCGCTTGCGGCTTGGCGACGGGGAGGCGGTGGAGGCCGAACGCGTCATCGTGGCCGCCGGCATTCGGGGTTTTGAACGGCGCCCGGCGTTCTTTGCCGCCCTGCCGCCGGAATTGGTTTCCCATACCGCTGACCATGCGGACTTGGGCCGATTCGCCGGTCGGCGGGTGCTGATCGTTGGCGGCGGTCAAAGCGCGCTGGAATCGGCGGCGCTGCTGCATGAGGCCGGCGCCGAGCCCGAGGTGGTGGCGCGCGCGACGTGCATTCACTGGCTTCAGGGCCGCGCCTCCAAACTGCTACACCACCAACTCGGCTCCTGGGTGCCGAAGCTCTTATACGCACCGACGGATGTGGGACCGGCGGGCCTCAGCCAGTTGCTGGCGCGGCCGCGGCTGTTCAACACGCTCCCACGGGAGGTCCGGGATCGCCTGCGGCGGCGCGCCGTGCGCCCCGCGGGCGCGCGCTGGCTCGTCGAGCGGCTGCAGCCGGTGCCCATCCAGCTGGGTTACCAGGTGACCTCGGTGGCCGAACGGGGTGGACGCGTGCATGCGCGGCTGAGCGATGGAACCGAGCGCCATGTGGATCATCTGCTCCTCGGCACCGGCTACCAGGTGGACATCGCCCGCTATGCGTTCCTCGCGCCCGATCTGTTGCGCCGCATTGCGCAAGTTAAGGGCTATCCGGTGCTGGGCCCGGGCCTGGAGACTTCCGTTCCCGGCTTGCACATCCTGGGCGCGCCGGCGGCGCGGGAGGTGGGCCCGATCCTCCAGTTTGTTTCCGGCACGCGGTTTGCCGGACCTGCATTAGTGTCCTTTCTGGCGCCCCGCTATGGCGCCCGGCTGGCGCGGCAATGGCAATGTGCATGAGTACGGTGTCCGCTCCTCCCACCAGCTCATCCCCGTTCCCGGCAGCGCCCTCACCCGGCGCGGTAGGCACGACGGGGGCAGTGGTGATCGGGGGCGATTTTCAGGGCCTGGGCATTGTCCGCAGCCTGGGCCGCCACGGTATCCCGGTGCTGGTGCTCGACGACGAGCGCTCCGTGGCCCGATATTCCCGCTATGCCCGGGGCGCGGTGCACATTGCCAACCTGCGCGATGAGGCCGCCACGGTGGCCGCCCTGATCGCATTGGCACGGCGTCGCGACCTGCGTGGCTGGGTCCTGTATCCGACACGGGACGAAACGGTGGCGGCGCTGTCCCGCTATCGGGCGGAGCTGGAGCCTTGGTTTCGGGTACCGACGCCGGGGTGGAATTCGGTGCAATGGATCTGGGATAAGCGCAATACCTATGCGCGCGCGCAGGAGCTGGGCATTCCCACCCCGTCCACCTGGTGCGTGCGCGACGAAGCGGAGCTGGACAACATCACCGCTGAACCGCCATACGTGGTAAAGCCCGCCATTAAGGAGCATTTCATTTACGCCATGAAGGCCAAGGCATGGCGCGCCAATTCGCGGCCAGAGCTTCATCAGGCATTCCGGCGGGCGGCGGCGCAGACGGGCGCCGCCGAGGTCATGATCCAGGAGTTGATTCCCGGCGGCGGCCGGCAGCAATTCGCCTACTGCGCCATGTTCAAGGATGGACGGGCGCTGGCCAGCATGACTGTCTGCCGTCTGCGTCAGCACCCCGCCGAATTCGGCCGCGCCAGCACTTATGTGGAAACCGTGGCGGCGCCCCACCTGGAGGAACTATCGGAGCGGTTCTTGCGAGCCGTGGGCTACTACGGCCTGGTGGAGATGGAGTACAAGCTGGATCCGCGGAACGGCCTTTACAAGCTGCTGGATGTGAATGGCCGCACCTGGGGTTATCACAGCCTTGGAGCGGCGGCGGGCGTGGACTTCCCCTACCGGCTGTTCTCGGACCAGATCGGTCGTCCGGTCCCCGAGGCTCGCGCTCGGGTCGGCGTCCGCTGGGTGCGACTGGTCACCGACTTGCCGACCGGGGTGCTGGACGCTTGCGCCGGACGGCAGCGGTGGGGCGAATTTTTGCGCTCGCTGCGGCGGGCGAATACGGATGCGGTGTTCTCCGCCCGCGACCCATTGCCGGGGTTGGCGGAGCTTGTCCTGCTGCCGTACTTGTTCGCCAAGCGGGGATTTTAGGGCGCAAGGAACATGGATTCCGCATTGGCTCCTCAAAGGACCGGCCAGACCGCAGCGGCGAGCGCGGCGTCCGCGCCGACGCTGGGCGCGGACCCGATCGTGGCGCAGCCACTGGACCCGCTCAGCGACCTGCGCTGGGCCGAACTGCTGGCGTGGCATCCCGACGCGGGGGTTTTCCATACCCCGGCGTGGCTGCGCGCTCTGCGGGCTTGCTATGGATATGAACCGCTCGCGTACACGTCCGCGCGGAAGGGCGAACCGCTGTGGGACGGGCTGGTCTTCTGCCGTGTCCATACCTTGCTGAGCCGGCAACGCCTTGTTTCCGTGCCCTTTGCCGACCATTGTCAACCTCTGCTGGCAACCGGGGCGGAAGCGGGCCAAAGTTGGATGCGACTCATCGGGGCGGCGGAGCGAAACCGGCGGGGACACATCGAGATCCGTCCCTTGCGCACGCCCTGGGCCACCCCGGGCGGAGCGACCTGGGACGCGTCGGCGGAATTTGCGCTGCATACCACGCCCATCGCGGGCGCGCGCGAAGCGCTCCTGCGCAGCTTCCACAAGGACTGCGTGCAGCGGCGCATCCGGCGGGCGGAACGGGAAGGGCTGAAGGTGGAGCTGGGCCGATCACCGGCGCTGCTGGATGAATTCTTCGCGCTGCACGCGGTAACCCGGCGGCGCCATGGCGTGCCGCCCCAGCCGCGGGCATGGTTCCGCCATTTGGCGGAGGAACTGGGCGAAGCGCTGACCGTCTTGGTGGCGCGCCACCAGGGCCGCGCCGTGGCGTCTATCGTGACCTTGCTCTTCCGGCAGCGCCTGACCTATAAATACGGGGCGTCGGATGCCGCGCAGCATGCGCTGGGCGCGATGCCGCTGCTGATGTGGCAGGCCATTGAAGAGGGCCGGCGGCGCGGAGCGCAGGAGTTGGATTTAGGGCGCTCGGAACTGAGTAATGCGGGGCTGATCGCCTTTAAGCGCCACTGGAACACTTGCCAGCAAATGCTGACCTATTTTCGGTCGCCGGGTTCGGGCCTGCAAACGCCCCGGCAAGCCCGTTGGCGCGGAGTCGCGGAAAAGGGCGCGCAGGCGCTCGCCAGTCGTTTGCCGTCGCCGCTGCTGATCGCGGCCGGCGAGCTTTTGTACCGGCATATTGGATAGGGCCGGCGTGAGGGCCCGGCCAAGGGCGACATCGGGTGGAAACCACCTGGCGTCTCCACGGGCCGCCGCACGGCATCGCAGCTACCGGAGTTTGCACGAGGGCCTATAGCGATGATGACCGGACCATTGCAAGAGCATTTCCGTTGTCCCGATGACATTGGCCAGCTCAACGCGCCAGAACGGCCCGCGGGACCTGCCGGCTTCTTCCGGCTGGGAGCCGAGATTACGCTCTTTGGCCGTCTGGGGGTGGGCCAACCCGCGGACCGGCCAGAGCAGGCGACGCTGGATGCCCTCAGCGCCGTGCAGGTCGGGGATGGCGAATGCCGCCTGCCCTTTGACCCCGGCGAGATCCTCAACAATCTTCTCTTTGAGCGCTATCCCGGGGCAGGGCGCCCGGCCGGCGCCGGCCCGGTTTGGCGGCGGACCGCGGCGGCGGCCTACTACGCTGTCCGGCCCATCATGCCCGTGGGCGTGCGCAAGCACCTGCAGCGCTCCGTGGTGGGCCGCCGGCAACATGCCGCACCCCGCTTTCCCACCTGGCCCATTGACACGACCATCGAGCGCGCGCTCGACGAGCTCCTGCGCTTGGCCATGGCGGCCCGGGGCGTGGACCGCGTGCCGTTCATTTGGTTTTGGCCGGAGGGGTACTCCTCGGCGCTGACCATGACCCACGACGTGGAGACCGAAGCCGGCCGCGACTTCACCCCCACGCTGATGGACCTGGACGAACGCTACGGACTCAAGGCCTCGTTTCAGGTGATTCCCGAGCAGCGCTACGCGGTGCCGGCAGCCTGGCTGGAGGGGATCCGCAAACGCGGTTTCGAGATCAACGTCCACGACCTGAACCACGATGGGCGCCTGTTCCGCGATCATGAAGAGTTCCTCCGCCGCGCCGAACGCATCAACGCCTATGGCCGGGAATGGGGCGCGCAGGGCTTCCGCTCGGCGGTGCTCTATCGCAACCTGGACTGGTTCGGCGCGCTGCGCTTCGACTACGACATGTCGCTACCCAACGGCGCGCATTTCCATCCTCAGGCCGGCGGCTGTTGCACGGTGCGCCCGTACTTCTTGGGCGACATGGTCGAGATTCCCGGCACGGCGGCGCAGGACTACATCCTGTTCCAAATCTTGGGGGACTATTCGACCCGGGTCTGGGAAGAGCAGTTAGAGGCCACCGCCGCCGCCCACGGGGTCATGTGCTTTTCTGTTCATCCGGACTACATCATCCCGCAGCGCGCCCGCGGCGTGTACCAGCGGCTCGGGGAAAAGCTGGCCGCCGAACGGCGAACCGGCGCCCGCTGGTTTGCCCTGCCCGGCGAGATCAGCCATTGGTGGCGGCAACGGCGCGCGATGCAACTGCGTCGGCAGGGCACGGAGTGGCGGATCGAGGGCGACGGCGCCGAGCGCGCCCGCATCGCCTACGCCGAGATCCACGACGGCCGCCTGCGCTATGTGGTACCCGCCACCCCGGCCCCCCCGCGGCCGGCCCTCGTTAGCCAGCAGCCCTCCACGCTATGCCCGTAAGCGCACATCGGGTCCGGCTGCCCGCCGCGCCGCCGCCCGCCCCTGCGGACGTCGGCGATCGGCTCGCCGCCATCTGGCGCGAGGTGCTGGGCCTGGAGTCCGTGGGCCTGAACGAGAATTACTTCGACCTGGGCGGCGATTCCGCGCTGGCGGTCGTTCTCTTCGCCCGGATTGAGCGCGAGTTCGGCCGCAAGCTGCCGCTGGCGACGCTGTTTGACGCCGCGACCATCGCGGAATTGGCCGCCGTATTGCAACGGCAACCACGGGACGCATCGCCGCTCGTCAGCCTCCAGGCGGCGGGGGCCAAGCGGCCGCTGTTTTTGGTTCATGACGCGACCGGCACCGTGCTGGGCTACCGCCACCTGGCGCGGCGGTTGGGCGCCGAGCGGCCCATCTACGGATTGCAGGCGGCGGAATCCACGACGGGGGCAGCGCACGCGGCCACGGTCGAAGGCCTGGCGCGCCGGTATCTGCAAGCGCTGCGCGCGGTGCAATCGGCAGGCCCCTACTACCTGGCTGGCTACTGCGGCGGGGGCACGATTGCCTACGAGATGGCACAGCAGCTCACGCAGAGCGGCGAGCCGGTGGGGCTGCTGGCGCTCATCGATACGTTCAATTGGGACCGGCTACCGCCTCGCTCGGGGCTGGACCTCTGGTGGTTTGACGCCGAGCGCCTGGGATTTTTCGTGCGGAATGCTTGTCGCTTGCGCGGCGTCGCGCGGCGGCGACTGTTTGCCGATAAGATCTCGGCGTTGGGCGCGCGGGTTCTGCGCATCCCGACGCACGGCTTGCGCCAGGCGTGGAACGCGGATACTGCGGCCCTAGGCGCGGCGCTGCAACGGTATGAGGCGAAGCCGTACCCCGGCCGGGTTCTGGACGTGCGGCCCGGTTGGCAGCACCGTCGTTTGCGGGGCGAACGAGCGAAGTGGGGCGGGCTGGCGCTGGGAGGCCAGCAGGTTCTTCTATTGCCCGTGCATGCCGGCGGCGTACTGCCGGAACCGCTGGTTCAGCACCTCGCTGAGACCCTGGGCAGCGCATTGCACCAGGCGGACGCGGCCACTGCCGGCGCACCGCAGTAAGACGACGCCGAGGAAGCACGCGGAGTAGGGTGGGAAGGAGCGGCGCATCCGGCCACGATTCGATGGCTAACGAGAACAACGATGCAACCGTGGGGCGGCCCGGCGCCGCCGCCGACACGACGCCCCGGCTGGAGACCCTGGCCCTGCACGCCGGCTATGACGGCGATCCCGCCACCAAAGCCGCCGCCGTGCCCATTTACCAAACCGTCGCCTACCGCTTCGACAGCGCCGAGCACGGCGCCGCGCTGTTCAACCTGGAGGCGGAGGGCCACATCTACAGCCGACTGAGCAACCCCACCAATGCGGTGCTGGAGCAGCGCGTGGCGGCCCTTGAGGGCGGCGTCGCCGCCGTAGCCGTGAGTTCCGGCATGACCGCCGTGCAGTGCGCCCTCGCCAATCTGGTCGAGGCCGGCGACAACTTCATTTCGCTGCCGCAGCTCTACGGCCGCACCCATACCCTCTTCCTGCATATCTTCGCGAAACAGGGCGTGGAGGCGCGTTTTGCCGCCAGCGATGCGCCCGCGGCAATCGAGCCGCTGATGGATGCCCGCACCCGGGCGGTGTTCTGCGAAAGCGTGGGCAATCCGGCGGGCAACATCGCCGATCTCGCCGCCTTGGCCGAGATCGCCCACCGGCATGGCGTGCCGCTGATCGTAGACAACACCGTGGCCACCCCCGTGCTGTTGCGCCCCATCGCGCACGGCGCCGACGTTGTCCTCCACGCGGCCACCAAGTTCCTTTGCGGTCACGGCACCACGCTCGGCGGCATCATTGTGGACGGCGGCCGCTTTGACTGGCGCGCTCATGCGGACCGCTTTCCTATGTTCAGCCGGCCGGAGCCGGCCTACCATGGCGTCGTCTACACCGATCACTACGGCGATGCGGCCTTCGCCGCGCGCTGCCGCACCGTGGGATTGGGCAACGGCGGAGCGGTGCTGGCGCCGTTCAACGCTTTTTTAATTCTCCAGGGCATCGAAACCCTGGCCCTGCGCATTGAGCGGCATGTTGCCAACGGCCGGCGCGTGGCGGAGTTCCTGGCGGCCCACCCCCAAGTCGCCTGGGTCAGCCACACTGCGTTTCCCGACCATCCGAGTTATTCGCTGGCGCGGCGCTATCTGGGGAATCGCGACTGTTCCCTGCTGACATTCGGCGTCAAGGGTGGCTTCGAAGCGGGCCGGAAATGCGTCAACGCCCTGCGCCTGTTCCAACAGATGGTCAACCTGGGCGACGCCAAGTCCCTGGCCTGCCATCCCGCCTCCACCACGCATCGCCAGATGTCGCCCACCGAGCAGGCCAAGGCCGGGGTCACGCCGGAAATGCTCCGCCTGAGCGTGGGCATCGAGCACATTGACGACATCCTGGCGGACTTGGCGCAAGCCCTAACCGCCGCGAGGCCGCCGGCGTGAGCCGCATCAGCGACCTGATCCAGCCCTGGGTCCAGTCCACGCCGGACCATCCCGCCATTCAGGACGCGGAGGGGGCGTGGAGCTATCGCCAGCTCGATGCCGCCGTGGGCGAAACCGCCGCGTGGCTGTCGCAACAAGGCGTGCGGCCCGGCGACCGGGTGCTGCTGGTCAGTGAGAATTGCCGCGCCTATGCGGCGCTGCTGTTCGCTTTGACGCGGCTCGACGCCTGGCCGGTGCTCGTCAACGCGCGGCTGGCCGCTGCGGAAATCGCGGCCATCGGGCAGCACGCCGGCCCGAGGCTGGCGATCTTCACTCCTTCCCGCCGCGCGGAAGCGCACGCGGGCGTGCTCGGCGCGCGCCATTTGCCCGCCGGCTTGCTGGGGCCGATTGCCACTGGCCCGCTGGATGCGGCTGCTGAGCCCGAGCCACTGGCCGCCGATCCCAGCCGCCGCGTGGGCGCAGTCCTCTATACCTCCGGCACCACGGGCCGGCCCCGCGGGGTGATGCTTTCCCATCGCGGCTTGATCTTTGCCGCCCAGGCGGCGGCGAAGATTCGGTGCCTGAGCCCCACGGACCGCCTGTTGGGCGCCCTGCCGATGATGCATTCGAGCGGCTTGTCGCTGGTGCTCCTAGCGGGGCTCAGCGCGGGCGCGGGAATTGACATCGTACCCCGCGTGGAACCGGTGACTCTGTTGCAATGGCTGCCCCAGCGCCGGGTCACGGTGTGGATCGGCGCGCCCGCGATGTTCGCCCAAATGGTGGATTACGCCCGATTCCGTGGCCTGGAACGGGTGGCGGCGCCGGCCCTGCGCCACGCTTCCTCGTGCTCCGCTCCATTGCCGTTGGAAACCAAATGCCAGGTCGAGGCTCTCTTGGGACAGGTGCTGCATAACGGCTACGGGGTGACGGAATGCTCGCCCGGCATTTGCGCCACCCGCCTGGACGCCCCGCGCCAGGACACCTCGGTGGGTCCTCCCTATCCCGGCGTGGAGTTGCAAATCATGGACCCGGAGGCTCGGCCCGTGCCCGACGGAGACGCGGGCGAGATCTGGGTCCGCGGCCCGAACCTGATGAACGGTTACTATCGCGCGCCGGAGGAAACCGCGGAGGTCGTGGACGGTGATGGCTGGTTCCATACCGGCGATCTGGGCAAGAGGGCCGACGGTGCTTTGTTTCTGCTGGGCCGGACCAAGGAATTGATTCTCCGCTTCGGCTTCAATGTATATCCTTCCGAAATCGAAAGTGCGCTCGAAGCGCATCCGGCGGTCCAGCGGGCCGCGGTGCTAGCCCAGCCGGTGGCCGGCGCAGAAGGCGGGGAGGAAATTGTGGCGTTCCTGCAGTTGGTGCGCGGGGCGGGCGGGTCAAGCCCGGAAATTACCGCGTGGCTGCGTCCGCGGCTGGCCCACTACAAATTGCCCGGACGCATCATCGAAGTCGAGGCCCTGCCGCTAACCCCCACCGGAAAGGTGCAAAAAGAGACCTTGCGGGCGTTGCTTTCCCCTCCGCTCGCGCGCTAGGCAAGCCGACGGTGCCGACCTCACGACGCAAACCCGTGGTCGGTGTCTCGGCGGCGATACCGCCCGCCTTGTTGGCATTGCTCCCGGCAGCCATTGAGCTGGCCCCCCTACCGCCGGTACCGGCCGAAGGCCTCGAGGTCGAGTTCTGGATCGCTCCACCGTATGCCGACGAGGCGATGCGAATCGTTCCCCGCCTGCGCGGGTTGCGCGTCATCCAATCCGTGCTCGCCGGCGTGGAGTGGCTGCTGCCGCTGGCGCCGCCCGGCGTCACGGTCTGCGACGCTCGTGGCGTTCATACTCTGGCCACCGCGGAATGGGCCTTGGCGGTCATGCTGGCAACGCTGAAATACCTGCCCTTTTACGTCGCCCTCCAGCAGGAGGCCGCCTGGCAGCGCCGGAACGAAGCCGAGGCGCGCTTCCGCGCGCTGTTTCCCGCCGCGCCGCCCTGCTATCCGCCCGTGCGCCTGGAGGAGTTGCGCCGCAAGACCGTGCTCATCCTCGGCTACGGCGCGATCGGCGCCCAGATCGAACGGCTGCTGCTGCCGTTTCGGGTCCGGGTGCTCCGCGTGGCGCGGCGACGCCGCGCGCAGGTTCACCCCGTCGCGCAACTGCCCGCGTTACTGCCCGCAGCCGACATTGTCGTCGTCTCGGTGCCGTTGACGGCCGAGACCGTGGGCTTGGTTGGGGCGCCGGAGCTGGCCCGCATGCCTCGCGGAGCCTTGCTGGTCAACCTTTCCCGCGGCGGCGTGGTGGATACGCCGGCGCTGGTCGAGGAGTTGCACCGCGGCCGAATCCGCGCCGCATTGGACGTCACCGACCCCGAGCCGCTCCCCGCCGAGCACGCCCTGTGGCGCGCACCAAACGTGTTGATTACTCCCCACGTGGCCGCCTCAAGCCCGGAGTTCATGGTCCGCGCCATGCGATTCGCGGCGGCGCAGTTGCGCCGGTACCTGCAGGGTGCGCCCCTCCGCAATGTCGTCTCCGGCAGCTATTGAGCCGCCCATCACGCATCCATGCCAGTCACCACCGCACGCCCGCCGCAATCGCCCACACCGGCCTTCCGGCCGGCTCGACCCGCGTCCCGCCGCTCGCCGGAGCGCGCCGTGTGGCGCTTGGCGCTGGTCAACAACATGCCCGACGCCGCGCTGGAGGATACGGAACGCCAGTTTTGCGGCCTCCTGCGCCAGGCCGCGGGCCCGCGGCCCGTGAGCCTCTCCTTGCATTACCTGCCTTCGGTGCCGCGGGGTGCAGCGGCGCGGGAGCGGCTGCGGCGGTCCTATTTAGGCTGGGACGAGCTTTTCAATCACCCCTACGACGGTGTGATCGTGACCGGCACGGAGCCGCAGCAGAGCGATCTGCGCCAGGAGCCGTATTGGCCGGAGCTGGCCCAGGTGTTCGATTGGGCTGCCCGGGAGACCCGATCGGCGATCTATTCCTGCCTTGCCGCACATGCCGCGGTATTGCATACGGATGGCATTGCCCGGCAACCGCGGGGAGAGAAACTGCTGGGGATTTTTCCGACCCGGACCGCGACATCGCACCCCCTGCTCGAGGGCGTGGAGTGTCAATTCCCGCATTCACGCTGGAATGAGCTCCGCGCCCAAGACCTGGCCACCGCGGGCTACGCCGTGTTGGCGCAGTCGCCGGAAGCCGGCGTGGACGTGTTCGTCAAGGAGTGGGGCCGAAACCTAGCGGTGTGTCTCCAGGGCCACCCCGAATATCAGGCCACCACCCTGCTCAAGGAGTACCGGCGCGATGTGCGGCGTTTTCTTCTCGGCCAGCGCGCGGTTTATCCGGCGTTGCCGCGCCACTACTTCGGCCCCAGCTCCGCCCAGGCGTTGGCCGCATTCCAACAGCGGGCCCAGGCGCGGCCCCATCCCAAGCTGATGACGGAATTCCCGGACGCCTCCATCACCGCTCGGCTGCGGAGTTCGTGGGCCGCCGACGCCCGCGTTCTGTATCGCAACTGGCTCGGGTATTTGGCGGCGCACCCGCGGACCCGGGCGGCGGTGGTGACACCCGGCCGCGCGGCGGATGTTTGCGACCGCGCCGTGCCCTGTCGCTAGGCTCTAAATGCCGACGACGCCAGGCGACCCCGCGTTGACTTCCGTGACACCCGCCGCCGTCCCCCCGTTGCCCCCGAACGCCGCCGCCCCGCTCCAATCGCGGCGCCGCCTAGCCTTTGCCCTGTATCTCCTGGCGCTGATCGCCGCCTTCGCGCGACCGCTTGAGGAACTCCTGCGCTTCGCGCTGGGACACGACTTTTGTTCCTATATTCCGCTCATCCCCATCGTTTCCGCTTACCTGCTCTGGAGCGGCCGGCGCTCTCTCTTTGCCCATCCGGGCCGGGATCTGCCTGGCGCCATCGTGCTGGCGGCGGCGGGCGCCGCCTGCACCGCTTCCGCGCTGGCCTGGGCCGGCCGCATGAACCGCTCCGATCACCTCAGCCTGCTTGCCCTCGGCCTGGTGCTGTGGCTGTTCGCTGGGGTCCTCGCCATCTACGGTAGGCGCGTGTTTCGGGCCGGTCTGTTCCCGTGGCTCTTCCTGCTGCTGATCATTCCCTTCCCACCCTTTCTTGTGCAGCACTCGATTTATGGGCTCCAAGCCGGTTCGACCACGCTGAGCGATTGGGTCTTTCGCCTCCTCGGTGTCCCCGTCTTCCGCCACGGCTTCGATCTCGCGCTCCCAGGCGTCACGATCCGGGTCGCGAAGGAATGCAGCAGCATTCGCTCGAGTCAAGCCCTCGCCATCACCGCCCTGTTGGCTGGTTATCTCTATCTGCGCTCGCCCTGGCGGCGCGCCGTGCTCGTGCTGGTCGCGGTTCCCTTTTCGGTCGTCAAGAACGCAATCCGTATCTGCACTCTTTGTCTTTTGGCCCTGCATGTCAACCCCGGATTCCTTTATGGCCGATTGCACCGGCAGGGCGGCTTTGTGTTCTTCATCATCGCCCTTCTGCTCCTTTGGCCGCTGCTCGTCTGGCTGCGGCGCCAAGAGTTACGACCCCACGCGCCGTCTAGCGCCACGTTTCGCCCCACCGCCTGAGCTCGTCCCATCGGGCCCACCCCTCGCCGCCATCATCGTCAAAATGAAAACGGACCTACTGTCGCGCCGGACCCGGCATCTCTTGCCTTTGGCTGGGCTGTTGTGTGTCGTCTGGCTCGCCTCCGGGTGCAGCACCCCCGCCCAGCAGCAAGCTCAGCTTTCCGCCCGCGCCACCACGTACTTTCAGAGCGGCCATTATGCCGCCGCCATCATCGAGCTGCGCAACGCGGTGCAATTGCAGCCCAAGTCCGCTGCCTTACACCTCCGCCTGGCTCGCGCCTATGCCGCCAATCAGCAGTTTGACCATGCCGTCGCCCAATACCAGCGTGTGGAGCAGTTGCGCCCCGCCGAGACCGCTGCCTGGCTCGAGGCGGGGCGCATCCGGCTGGCGAATCGCCAGCCGGCGCAAGCGCAGGCGGACGCCCGGGCGGTCTTGGCCCGGCATCCGAACAATGGCCCAGCGACCATCCTTTTGGCCGCCGCATGGGCCCGGCAGGGAAAGGGCCCAGCGGCGTTGCAGTTGCTGCGCACCCTCACGCAGCGGCAGCCGCACTCGGAGTCCGCCTTTTTGGCCTTAGGCGCGATGGAGCTGGCGGGCGGCGACGCCAGCGCCGCGCGCCAGGCCTGGCGCCGGGGGCTCAGCCTCAATCCGAAGGCCATCGCCGAGAGGCGGAACCTCGCCGCGCTCGATCTCCTGCAGCACCAGCCCGCCGCCGCGGAGCGGGAATTGCTTGCGGCGGTCGCGGCCAACCCCAACTCCGCCGCTGCCGCACGGAATCTGGCCGTCTTTTACGCGGACCAGCACCACCCGCAGCGCGCGCTGCAGGCGTTCCGGGCCTTCGTCCGCGTGGACCACAACTCGCTGCGCTCGCGATTCGCCCTGGCGAGTTTTTATCTGCACCAGCGCCAGCTCCGCCAGGCCCAGGCCATTGACGCCTCGCTGGCTCGCGACGCGCCGAATTTCCTGCCCGCGCGATTGCAGCAGATCCAAATTGCCTTTGGCCAGAAGCAGACGGCGCGCGCCCTCAGTCTGGCCAATGCCCTGGTGCAACAAAACCCCAGCCGGCCGGAGGTACGGCTGCTGCGGGCGCGCCTGGAATTGGCCCTCGGCCATGCCCACCTGGCGTTGGCCGATTTGACCGCGGCACAGCAACTCAACCCTCGCCTGCCCGGGATCGACGACCTGGTCGGGCTCGCCAATGTCCGGCTGCACCAGACCGCGCCGGCGCTCCAAGCCTATCAGCAAGCGTTGCGCATCAACCCCAATGATGCTCGCGCCGGCACCGCCGAAGCCCAGCTCCTCCTGGTCCAAGGCGACGCGAACCAGGCGCTCACCTACGCCACCCTCGCCACTCAGCATGACCCGCGCCTCCCCGCCGCGTGGCTGGCCAGCGGAGACGTGGAAGCTGCGCTGCATCAGGACAGGGCGGCGGAAACGGACTGGGCTCAGGCGGAGAAGCTAGATCCATCTCTGCCGCAAGCGCCACTGCGGCTGGGTGGGCTGTATCTGCGGCAGCGGAAATACATCCCCGCCGAGACTCAATTGCGGCAGGCCCTCCGGTTGGCGCCCGGCGATCCCGCAGCGGTGGCCGGGTTGGCGAACCTGGAGTTGGCGCGGGGGAAGCCCGCCGCGGCCATGCAGTTGGTGCGCAGCCAAATCCAGGCGCATGAAACCGCGCCGCTCGACGATCTGCTGGGCAGCCTGTACGTGCAACAGCACCACCTCGCCGCCGCCCAGGCGGTGCTGCAACGCGCCGTGCGACGGTCACCGGACAGCCTGGATTCCTACCTGCTCCTTGCCGGCCTGTTCGTCCGCCAGCATCAATTGTCCCAGGCACAGGCCGCATATACTGCCGCCATCCAGCACCATCCCCATAATGGCGGCCTGTGGACCATGCTCGGCATTCTGGCGGAGGAGAGCGGCAACCGGGCGGGGGCGAGGCACGATTATCAGCAGGCCTTGGCCGTCGCGCCCGAGGCGGGCGTGGCCAACAATAATCTTGCCTATCTCGATGCCGAAGACGGCGCCAATCTGCCCCAAGCCTTGGGGTTCGCCCAACGGGCGCTGCGGGCCATGCCGAACGTCCCCACTGTCGCCGACACGCTGGCGTTTGTCTACATCAAGCTCCACCTATACCCCAATGCCATCCCGCTCCTGCGCGGCGCGTTGCAGAAACAACCCGACGATGCCGCGTTCCACCTGCACCTGGCCGCCGCCCTATTCGGCAATGGCCAAAAGCAACCGGCCCGCGTGGAACTCAAGCGCGCGTTGCAGTTGGACGCGGCGCTCCGCGACAGCCCGGAAGCGGCGCGGATTCTTGCCGCCCACTGAAGCTATCCCCACCTTGGAGGGGTGGCGGTGCGCCGAGGAATCCGCGCCCCGCCGCTTGGCAGCGTTGGCGCGCCTCCGGGCAACTATTATGGGTAGCGGACGGGGTGCCGCCACGGATGTTGTTCCTCACCTACCATCAGGTCCGTCCGGCCGGAGATGGCCGCTATCTCTATTCCCTAACGCCCGAGCAGTTCACCGCCCACCTAAACCTGCTGGCGCCGGCCGCTGCCCGCCAGCCTCCGGCCGCCGCAATCTCGTTTGACGACGGCCACGCCTCCGTCTACGAGCACGCGCTGCCCCAGCTTGAGGCTCGCGGGACCAAGGCTACGTTCTTCAT
>JBOGKW010000016.1:0-34150 GCA_050746205.1 Terriglobales bacterium
GCAGCGCCTGCAAGCGGGCCAAGGCCGCCAGCAACTTCACAATCGCCGAGTCGCCCAGCTCCGGATAGGCGGAGTGCGCCGCCCGCCCCTGGGCGGTCAGTTCCACGCGCAGCGCGCCTTTTCCCGCAGCGACCATGCGGCCGCTGGTGGGCTCGCCGTTGATGAGAAACCGGCTGCCGACCGGGCGTTGATTGGCGGCGCGGGCGCCGGCGCTGTTTTTTTCCTCCCCCGCCAAAAACAGCAGGCCGAAATCGCGCAGCCCCTGCCGCTTCAGTTCCAGGGCGGCGAAGATCTGGGCGGCGGCGATGCCCTTGGCGTCGCAGGCGCCCCGCCCGTAGACGAAATCATCGTCCTCGCGGCTGGCGAAAAACGGCGGCACCGTGTCGAGATGGGTGCTGAGGACGACGCGGGGCTCGCCGTAGGCGGCAAAGACGTTGGCTCGGCCCGGCTCGAAGGGCCACACCACGGCGGCCAAGCCCTGCTGGCGCAGATAGGCGGCGGTGAACCCGGCGACCCCGGCTTCCTGGCCGGTGGTCGAGTCCAGGTCCACGAGCTGCCGCACCAGGGCGAACAGGCCGGCGGTATCGGGCGGCGGGGCAGGCATCACAGGGCCGCCGTTGAGTGTAGCAGGCGCAGACGCCCGCCGCCCAGACGGCTGAGCCGCAGTGCCTTCGCAGGCAGTGGCGGTGATGTAGACTCTCAAAACGCGTGGTACAAACAATCGGTCAGCCCACGTTCCTCAGTTTGAGCCAAGCCCGATTCTCGCTGCCGGCGATTTGGGGCCGGTTTTCGCGCCAGGCGCCCAGCCCGTGATCCCGACAGCCGGCATTCCGGACCCAGCAAGCGGCTCGGCCGCCCTATTCTGGACGCTCCCGCTGGTCCCACCCCAAGGCGCGCTGCTGCGCTCTGGGGACCCCGGGGTCGCTGCGGCTGGGCTTCGACGGCCGGCAACGGATGCCCGCCGGCGCTCGGGGCGTCTCCAAGTTTCCGCGGAACGGGGTTGGCCCCGTGGCTAACGCGACGCCAGCGGCGAGCCGCGGGGAGCGTTGGGCGAGCGACGCCCCGGGTACACCCTCCGCGGCGGTCCTGGCGTGGCGCTGGCTGCTGGGCATCGCTGTGGCCGTGGCGGCGTTTCATATTGCCACCAACGGCGCCTTCGGATTCCACCGCGACGAATTGCAGGTGCTGGACGATGCCCGCCACATTGCGTGGGGATTCGTCGCCTATCCGCCCTTCGCCCCCGCTATCGAACGCGTCAGCATGACGCTGTTCGGCGTGTCCCTGCGCTGGCTGCGGCTCCCGGCGGTGCTGGCCCAGGTGGGCGTGCTGCTGTTCGCCGCGATGGCGGCGGCCGAGTTCGGCGGCGGCAAGTTTGCCCAAGTGGTTACCGCGCTGGCGGTGGCCGCCTCGCCCGTGCCCATGTTCGAGGCGCACGAGTTCCAGTACACCGGCTTCGACCTGCTCTGGATGACGGCCATGGTCTACTGCCTGGCCCGCCTGCTGCGCACCAACAACCCGCGATGGTGGCTGGCGATTGGGGCCTTTGCCGGCATGGGTCTGATGACCAAGTACAGCATGGCGTTTTACCTGGTCGCTCTCTTCATCGCCCTGCTGCTGACCCCCGCGCGGCGCTATCTGCGCAGCCGCTGGCTCTGGTACGGCCTGGCGTTGGCCTTCATCCTGGCCCTGCCCAACCTGATCTGGCAGGCCCAGCATCACTGGATCTCGCTCACGTTTCTGCGCTTTATCCACGCCCGTGACATCGGCGAGGGCCGCGCCGCCGGCTTCTGGTTCGATCAGCTTCGGGTTGATGGTCCGCTGTTGGCCTTTCCCCTTTGGATGGCCGGCGTGATCTGGCTCTTCCTCCGCGGCCAGCGGCGCTGGCGCGTTCTGGGCTGGGTGTTCGTGCTGCTGGTGGCGATGCTGGCGCTTGCCAAGGGCCGCGGCTATTACACCGCCGCCGTTTATCCGCTGGCGCTGGCCGCGGGCGCGGCCTGCTGGGAGGGCATCGTCCGGCGCGTGCCCGGCAGGCTTTGGGCACGCCTGGCGCAAACGCTCACCATCGTCCTCATTCTGGCCGATGCCGCCCTCGCGGCGCGGACCATCTTGCCGCTGGGTCCGGTCTCGGCGAAGTCCTACGCGCTCGCCCATGATGGCGATCTGCGTGAGGAGGTCGGCTGGAACGAGTTGGCGCGGGAGGTCGCGCGCATCCGGAATCAACTCCCCCCCGCGCAACGCGCGCATACCGCCATTCTGACCTTTAATTACGGCGAAACCGGCGCCATTGATATGCTGGGCGCGCGCTATGGGCTGCCCCCGGCCATCAGCCCGGTGAACTCAGCCTGGTACCGCGGATACGGCAATCCGCCCCCGCAATCCGAAATCATTCTCAGCCTTACCGCGGCACAGGCCAACGCCAACTTCGCTGGTTGCCGGGTGGCCGGCCACGACGGCAACCGCTACGGCATTCACAACGAAGAGGCCGACGAACACCCCGATATTTTCCTTTGCGGCCCGCTCCGCTATCCCTGGCCGGCGTTCTGGAAAGCGGCGCAGACCAAGGCCTTCGGCTAGAGCCGCTTGGTTCCGAAGTGCCGCCACCGCGGACCCGCGCGGCGGGCACGCCGCGGCCGCTCCGGGGCAACCGCCCCGGCCCTCGCAGCTTCACCGCCACCGGCGCCGGCGCCCGGCCCGGCCCTTCATCGCTCGTTCGTGAGTTCGTAAACCATGTCGCCGACCATGCGCTTGAATGACTCGTTCTCCACGAACTGTTTGTACACCTGCGTATCGTCTTTCAGGAGGTGCTGCATCACTTTGGCCAACGCTTGATCGTGGGCCATGCGCGCGGTGTGCGGGGTGTTCTCCTTGGCGTTCTTGTAGGCAGTGTCGGCGGCAACCTGCGGCGCGATGTCCTCGCAAATGCGCCTGGCCACCCGGTCGCCGTCGGTGAACAGCGTGCCGAACTGCTCATTGAAATTCTTCAGGATGTTGCTCAGGCGGTCGAGCTCGGGTTCGCTCTTCCGACCGCCCGCGTCCGTTGGCACGGGCTGGATCTCCGCGTTCGCGTCCGGCAGCGCGATCCTCATGGCCGCCTTCTTCTCGACGCGGTAGCTGTCCATGTCGATCGCCTCGAGGATGCCCTTGGACAGGTCCTCCTCGCGCGGCGCCGGCAACTTGGGCGTCAGCAGATCCAGCATGATCGAGAGCTTCTCCCATGCCGTGTTGCTGAAGGGAATCACCGACGAGAGGAAGCTGTAGGTGCGGCAGAACACCTTCGCCTTACCCTTGAAATCCACCTGGCCGTCCTCGTCGAGCCTGTCCACGTAGACCGCCACGCATGCGTCGAGGATCGGGTCGAGCTTGTCGCGGTCCGCGCCACCCAGGAACGACTCCACCACCTCCTGGGCCTGCTCTGGCGAATACACCTGCGCAGCGTCCAGCGCCGCCTTCAGGTCGTGCAGCTTGTTCGGGTCCGTCTCCTCGGCGAGCAGCGTGGTGCGGTAGTAGTCCTGGAAAGCGAAGGTGATCGCCGCGCTGTTGTTCTGAAAGTCGAGCACGAAGCAGTCGTGCTTCTGCGGGTGAGCGCGGTTGATCCGCGACAGGGTCTGCACGGCCTTGATTCCCGAAAGCAGCTTGTCCACGTACATTGTGTGCAACAGGGGCTCGTCGTAGCCGGTCTGGAACTTGTCGGCGCAAATCAGGAAGCGGTACGGTTCGGTCTTGATTTTCGCGGCAATGTCGCCGCTTGAGAAGCCGTTGAGGGATACCTCGCTGACCCTGGCGCCGCCGTAGTCGTGCTCGCCCGAGAAGGCGACGATCGCCTGGTACGGGCTCTTGCGCTCCGCCAGATACGCCTTGAAGGCGTGGAAATACTGGATGGCCCGCTCGACGCCGCTCGTGACCAGCATCGCGCGCGCCAGCCCGCCGATCTTTCCGGCCGCCAGCACCTGCTCGTGGAAGTGGTCCACCATGATCTCGGCCTTGAGCCGGATCGCGTGGTCGTGGCTCTCCACGTAGCGGCGCAGCTTCTTCGCCGCCCTCTTGGTGTCGAACTCCGGGTCCTCCTCGGTCTTCTTGACCAGCTTGTAGTAGCTGTCCACTGGCGTGTAGCTCTTCAGCACATCGAGAATGAAGCCTTCCTCAATGGCCTGCTTCATGGTGTAGCTGTGGAAGGCCCGGTGTTTGACCTTCCCATCCGCGTCAGGCGGCAGGGGCTCGCCGAACATCTCCAGCGTCTTGTTCTTGGGGGTGGCGGTGAAGGCGAAGTAGCTGGCGTTGGCCAGCATCTTGCGCGCCTCCATCCGCTTCGTGAGCGCCTCGTTCACCGCGTCCTCGGGGTCCGTCCCCGCGTCTTCATCCTCCGCGGGCGCGCCGAGCGCCTGGCTCATCGCCGCCGAGGTCTTGCCGCCCTGGCTGGAGTGCGCCTCGTCAATGACGATGGCGAAGGTCTTGCCTCGCTCTGTGGCAATCTCGTCGAGGATGAAGGGGAACTTCTGCACCGTCGAGACGATGATCTTCTTTCCCTCCTCAATGAACTTGCGCAGGTCGCCGGACCGCTCGGCGTGTCCCGCCGTCGCGCCCACCTGCATGAACTGCTTGATAGTCGTCTGGATCTGATCGTCGAGCAGACGCCGGTCGGTCACCACGATCACCGAGTCGAAGACCTCCTCGTCCTCGCGCTTGAGGCCAATGAGCTGGTACGCAAGCCAGGCGATGGAATTGGACTTGCCGCTGCCCGCGGAGTGCTGGATCAGATAGCGCCTGCCCGCGCCGTGAGCGCGCACGTGGGCCAGCGCCTGCCGCACCAGGCCGAGCTGGTGGTAGCGCGGCCACACTTGCCTGCGCTTCCTCTTGCCGGTGCGTGGGTCCTTCTCCTCGACGATCTGCGCGTACTTCTCCAGGATGTTGGTGAGCCCTGCCGGGGTGAGCACCTCTTTCCAGAGGTAGTCGGTCTTGAGGCCAAGCGGGTTGGGCGGGTTGCCCGCCCCGTCGTGGTAGCCCTTGTTGAAGGGTAGGAACCACGAACGCCTGCCCGCAAGCTCGGTGCACATCTGCACCTCGCTGTCGTCCACGGCGAAGTGCACCGCGCACCGCCCGAACTCGAATAGCCGCTCGCGCGGGTCGCGATCGCGCTTGTACTGCTCGACGGCGTCCTCGACGGTCTGCTTGGTGAGGCTGTTCTTCAGCTCGAAGGAGGCGATAGGCAGGCCGTTGATGAATAGGGCCAGGTCGAGCGCCCTGCGCGTCTCATCCATGCTGTAGGCGAGCTGGCGCGTGATCGAGAATCGGTTCTGCGCGTGCAGGGCCTCGGCCTTCGCGTTGCCCGGAGACGGCGTGCCGTAGAAGAGGTCGAAGTGCACCGGCCCGTGCTCTATCCCCTTGCGCAGCACGTCGATTGCGCCGCGCTTGCCGATCTCGGCTGCGAGGCGAGCGAGAAACTTTAGGCGGCTGATGTCCCTAGCGTCGCCTTCGTCGGCCATTGCCAGCTTCTTGAACGCCTCCGGCTGGGTTGCGCGCAGAAAGGCGAAGAGCTGCGGAACATCAAGGGCCTGGGCTCGGTCGTAGTCCCTCGGGCAACCGCCAAAATAGCCGCTGCCGGATGCGTCCGGCTTGTCTGCTGGCGCGCCCGGCGTCACGGCCAGGCCGTCGCCGCCGGTCATGTAGCGCATGATGAGCGTTTCGAGGCCCTTCTCGCTGGCGTCGGTCGTCATGCGAGGGCGGCCTCCTCGTCAGCAGAATCGGTCTCGTCACCCGTACCGGCGGCGTCGTCGGCGACGTCAGGTGCGACTTCAACGGGCAGCCGCGCGGCCGCCTCGCGCACATCGAGCTTTCCGGTCGCGACGTCAGAGACCAGGCGGGTGCGGTATTCGCGGAGGAGTTCGATCTCACGTTCGAGGCGAGAGATCGCGGTGGCGAGCGGTTCGCCTTCGCGAGCTATGAACCCAAGAATCTCCGCCTGCTCTTGCCGGCTTGGATACCACATCAGACAATTGGCGAGCGCTTCACGATTCACCTTCGGCATTGCAACACGCATTGAGGTGTCGACTGCAAATTTGGTGAACGGCTGGGAGAGTAGAAGAAGCAAAAGGTACTCAGCCGATAAATCTCTCGTCTTTGGTGTTATTGGATACATGTCCGCACTGCACAAACAGTCGCACGGAGCAATGGTGGCTTTGCCGAGGTTTGGACGAATCTTGCTGTAAATGACTTGCCCTCCTCTCACGAAGTATTTTCCACTGTCCGCCCCTTGCTCGTCAGCAGTTTCCTGTGCGAGCAATCGTCCGCTACCACTCTGAATGTGGTTCGGAGCTATCAGGACAAGATGGCGGTATTCGGCCCTGCGCGGATCAATGTGGCCACTATTAACCGTAGCGAGAAACTTGAACCTCCTCAGGGTCCAATGGTGCGGAATCTCGCCGAGCCAGGGGACGCCGGACGGTTTGAGGGGGACTGAGGGATCAAGGCCGCGGGTGACGGCGCGGTGGATGATGGCCTGCTTCTGCTCGTTGAGCAGCGCGATAACCTTCCGCTTTGTCCGGATCGCCCGGTCCAACCGCCCGTTTGCCCAGTCCAGAAACCGCACAATCGCTGCCTGCTCGGCGGGGGGTGGGAGCGGGATGGTCGCCCCTTTGATTGCTTGCCGGGTGAGACCATAACGCGTGACCCCGGTCGCCTCTATATAAAATTGGGCAGCGATCGGACGGGACTGCAGCGCCCGATGCAGATATGGCCCCTGGAGGATCGGTCGCGCGCGGAGAATTGCGAGGTGGTACCCGCAGATAAGGTCTGGCGCCTCAGATTCCACCAGGGACGGCACCCCGATATCGTTCCACCCCTCCGAGTCTTTCGTGATGACGACATCCCATTTGCGAAGCCCGAACCGGATGCGCTCGTCCTCACTCGCACTTGCTGACATGAATGGCATAGATGCGCGGATTCGTTCGTTCTTGTAAACGTCCAGGTAGTTGCAGAGGCGAACCGGAGTCTCGCCGTCTCTTGTGTGTTTGTCGACGCCGCTTACCCGAATTTCGCACACATGCCGCAGTCGTCGCGTATCCCAACGCTCCGGAACCTGTGCGAGCCGGGGCACCCCGGACTCTTTGTATTCTGGGTACGGCTTGAGGTCCGCAATCATTTGGCGCCTGCTTTCAGCAAGCCGTCCAGCAGGCCCTCCGATTCTCTCTCGACGGCGAGGATGTCGGCGCTGATCTCCTCCAGCGTGCGCAGCGGCTGCGGCTTGTAGAAGTGCCGGGTGAAGCTCACCTCGTAGCCGATCTTGGTGGCGTCCTCCCTGATCCATGCGTTGGGCGTGTAGGGCAGAACCTCGCGACGGATGAAGGCTTCTATACCGCCCTCTTCCAACAGCGGCACCTGTTCGGTGTCGCGTAGTTCGGAGTCGGGCTCGTGCTCAACGATAGCGGGCTTGCCGTGCACCGTCGCCGCGAACAGGCCGTGCAGCGGGTCGGCCTTGGCCTTGCTGGGCTTGTACGCCTTGGCGATAACGGGCGGCGCGGTCTCGACGCGCCAGCTCACGGCTTTGAGAATCTGTTTGAGATCGGCGGCCGGCAGCTTAAGCCCTGCTTGCTTCAGCGCGGCATCGGCGCGATCACGGAAGACGTTGTGGTCCTCATAGACCTGGTCGCCTAGCGCGCCGCGCAGCATCGTCGCTATTTCGATAAGGCGGCCACCGCGCTCCCAGGTCCTCGCGTCGAGAAGCTTTTTCCTCTTCTTTTCAGGCAAGCCCTTCTTCGTGCTGCCGCCCTCCCCCTCCTCCTCGTCGCCTTCGTCCTCGTCGCCGCCCCACTCGCCAAGGCGCTTTTCCAGGGCGGCTGAAATGTTGGCGAACTTGGTGTACAGGTCATCGCCGAATTCGTCGTAGAGCGTAGCACGCAGATCCTCATCTCCTGATGCGAAGCGCAGCGTCTCGATGGCCTTGACCGAGAGCTGGCTGTGCAGGCGGAGCGGCCGCTCCACCGTTACCTTCCAGTAGCCGAAGGCGGCGTTGGGGAATATCTTCGACTCTGGTGTTTCTTTGAAATCGAGGAAGGTGCGGCTGATGCGCCCGATGTCGTCAGGCGAGAGCTCGCAGTTCTTTTTGCCGAGGTTCTTGCGCAGTGGCTTGAACCACCGGCAGGCGTCAATGAGCTGCACCCGGCCCTTGCGGTTTGCGGGCTTCTTATTGGACAGCACCCAGACGTAGGTGGCGATGCCCGTGTTGTAGAACAGGTTGAGCGGGAGCGCCACGATGGCCTCGAGGTAATCGTTCTCGATGAGCCAGCGGCGAATGTTGCTCTCGCCCTGGCCGGCGTCGCCCGTGAAGAGCGACGAGCCGTTGTGAACCTCGGCGATGCGGCTGCCCAGGGCGGACGTTGCGTTCATCTTCGAAGCCATATTGACAAGGAAGAGCAACTGGCCGTCGCTGGACCGCGTGACCAGCGACAACTCCTCACCCTTGTGCATCACCTTGAAGCGCGGGTCTCGCATCCCATCCTTGCCCCCCATCGCTTCCAGGTCCTTCTTCCAGCTCTTCCCGTAAGGGGGATTAGAGAGCATGAAATCGAACTCTTGCGCCGGGAAGGCGTCGTGCGAAAGCGTGGACCATTCCGCGCCGCCGACGATGTGGTCGGCGCTCTCACCCTGGCCCTTCAGCAGCATGTCGGCTTTGCAAACGGCGTACGTCTCGGGGTTGATCTCCTGGCCGTAGAGCAGGCATTTGACCTGCTGGCCGCGCTTCGCGGCGATCGCCGTGAGGGTCTCCTCACCGACGGTGAGCATGCCGCCCGTTCCGCAGGCGCAATCGTAAAGCAGGTAGGTGCCGGACTTGACCTCCGCCTCAATGGGCAGGAGCACAAGATCCGCCATGAGTCGAACCGCGTCGCGTGGCGTCCAGTGCTCGCCGGCTTCTTCGTTGTTGTCCTCGTTAAACTTGCGGACCAGCTCCTCGAAAACCGTCCCCATCGAGTGGTTGTCGATGCCGGCGGGAGAGAGGTCTATGTCGGGGTCCAGGAACCTGTTGATCAGCGTGCCCAGGGCGTCGGCCTTGGATAACGTTTGCAGTTGGTTCCGAAACTTGAAGTTCTCCAGGATGTCCTGAACGTTGGCCGAGAAGCCGTTGAGGTAGTCCTCGAAGTCGGCCAGCAGTTGCTGTTGGCTGCTGCGGGACTTGAGATCGCGTAGGGTAAATTTGGAAGCGTTGTAGAACGCCTGGCCGGCGGCATCGCAGAGCGCCGCGCGCTGCTCGGTAATGCGCATTTCGTCGAGCATCTTCTTCGTGTCGAGCACGTTCCGTTTGGTCGGCTCAAGCACCGCGTCCAGCCGGCGGATTACGCACATCGGCAAAATCACATCGGGGTACTTCCCCCGCTTGAAGAGGTCACGGAGGATGTCGTCGGCGATACCCCAGATGAACGAGACGATTTTATTGTGCGTTGACTGGTCCACGATCGCGTTCGCTCCTTAGCGGATTCGTCGCCCATTTACGGTTTAGCTGACCGAGACCGGGGGACCTATGCGCTTCCGCCCGCGAGGTACTTTTCCGCCGCGTTACGCACGACCCGAGCCGGCGACCCGGCCGAGCTTTTGTACCAGGCTTTGTGAGAGAGTCTACATCACGGCCACCGGCCGCGAGGCCGTTTCGGGCTAACTCCCCGGCCAAGGGCTGCCGGCGGCACCGGGCGTGCTTGACCAGGCGACCGCCCGTTTCCAGCCGCCGCTGCTGCAACTCCGTCAATGGCCAGTTGTGAATGTTTGGGTGCGACGCCGGCCGCCCATCAAACGGCCAACCGGGGCCGGCTCAGCCTCCGACGTTGCGCCTGCGCCCCCGGGAATCCGGCCGGATTGCGGGGTCGAAACCGGGCGGGCTCGGATCTCCGGCGACGATGATGCGGTCGGGTCGGTAGCGCGAAGGCGCCTTGAGCACGTTCCCCGGCGCGGGCCAAGGAAATTCGGAGGCCTACTCGCGATGAGGAAGAACAAGCACCTTGCCGCGACAATCGGACTCCAGGGCCCGGTAAGCGTCCGCAGCGCGGTCGAGGGGGAAACGGCCGGCGACATTACTGATGACCGCCGGGCGTTTCGTAGCCAGGTTGAGCGCAGCCGTAATGAGGCTGGCCATCTCGTGGGCTTCCACCCAATGCCTGCCGTTGTACTTCGAGACAAATAGGGATCGGGGGAAAAGCTGATGCAGGTTGATTGCGGGCGCCGGTCCCGATAGCTCGCCGTAGGTGACCCAACAGCCCCGTGGCGCGAGCAGCTGGGGGCTGATCGCGTGGGTCGCCGCTCCGATGGGATCGAATACGGCGGCCGCGCCGAGGCCCGAGGTGTAGTTTGGAACCGATTCCGGCACATCCTCGCTCGTCCGGTCAATGACGTGGCGGGCCCCAGCGGCGCGAACATCGTCCACGCGTTTGCCGCTGGCGATGCCGATGACATCCGCTCCCTGATCGGCCAACAGGGCCACCAGCATTCGGCCCACCGATCCGGCGGCGCCCCAGACCACGGCGGAGCGCCCCTTGGTCGGCCAAACACGGGCCAGGCCGCCGGCGGTGAGGCCGGCGACGGCCAGGCAGGCGCCATCCTCGAAGCTGAGGGCGTCTGGAATCGGCGCCAACATGCGCTCCGGCGCCGTGAGCAAGGTGGCACACGACCCAAGAATCCCGGCCCAGCAGACGCGGCTTCCGACCGGCATCCGCGCCTCGGGGCCGGTGGCAACGACGACGCCCGCTCCCTCGCCGCCCAGCGCGAATGGGAACGGGAGGCGAACCACGTAGTTGTCCGAGCGAATCAGGGTTTCAGCGTGGTTGAGGCCGGCGGCCTCGACGCGTATGAGCGCCTCGCCGGCTTGCAGCGGCGCCACTTCCTCAAGGCAGACGTCAATAACTTCCGGACCGCCGGCTCGTAACGCGCGCGCGACCCGCCGCTGAGTAACGGAGCTTGCTGGCGCAGTCATGCTTTCTCCGGATCGGGCGGCCGGGCCGCCCCGCCTTCGCTGCGGTCGGCCAGGCGGTTGGCCCCGACGGCAAGGCGCGGCTGAACCAGACTACCTGAACCGGACTACCTGAACCAGGCTGCCTGAACCAGGCTGCCTGAACCAGGCTGCCACGGAAACGTGCGACGAATGGATCTGCTTGGCTTTGTTCAGCCGACGATCCGATTGGTGGGCGATGCTGGGATCGAACCAGCGACCTCCTGCTTGTAAGTTCGATTTGGCGCGTAGCTGTCCGTAGCGATCAATCGCAAAATAGCCGCATGTTTATTGGCGATTCTTGGCGTCACTGCACCCAAGCGATTACAACCGTTTGCTACCGTTTTGGACAGAGGGTCCCATCAATTTTCACAACAATTTTTCCGGCGTGGCTGATCGGCATGCGGCGCAGCGCGCTGGCGTTTCCTTGGGTTGGGTCCTTCGGTGGGCAGAAAGGCAGCTTTTCGCGCTAGGCTGGGTACGGCGGAGAAGGCTGTACTTCTGGCTGGCTGATGACCCACGCCCGGGCCACCGGCTGCAAGCCGCGCATCGGGAGGAGTGTACCCGATGCAATGCCGGAAATCCACCGCCTGGCCACGCCGATTCAGAACGAAACTAAAGCCGCCATGGTGGGACAAGCGAATGACCCTATGCATCGCCGCCAAATGCGAACACAAGGGCGACGAAAGAATCGTCCTGTGTAACGAGTTCCGGGAGGAGACACAGGCCGCTGGCTCGGATACCACGGACAAATTCCGCGATCTCCCCAACGGTTGGGTGGCTCTCCTGGCGGGGACGATCTTCAGTGCGTCAGCGTTGATCGCCGAGTTCGAGTCGGAGCTTTACAGCCTCGAAGAGGTCCGGGACGATGCGGCGCTGCTAACGAGAATGGAAGCGCCGGTGAAGCGCAGAAGGGCAGCGTTAGCGGACAATCTCGCCTACCGCCGCCTTGCCGTTCCGTATGCCAAGTTCCTAGCTGAGCCCGCAGCGTTCCCGGATTCGATTCGGGAGGACTTCCTGCGTGAGCTCGCCGAGGTTAGGCTCGGTGCGCAGCTGCTTGTCGCCGGATTCTACCAACCCGACAACGACCCGGAACCGGGCAAGCGCCCGTACATCTTTCTCGTGGATGAGGACGCGAACGGCCCGGAAGCTGTTTCCTTTGTGCATAACTTCGCTGCCATTGGCTCCGGGGCAAGCGTTGCGCATGCGGCCCTCTACCAGCGGCAGCTCGATGACTCTACGGAGCTAATGAGAACCGTGTACGCGCTTTGGGAAGCCCACGAACTCGCCTACCGAGCCGGCGCCCCAGGCGTCGGCGAAATGAAGATCGTTGATGTCCTAGACGACTCGGGGCGTCCCGCGAGGACTCTTTCAACCCGGGGGGACGCGCGGTGCCGGACGCTATTCGAGCGGCTGGGACCGAAGCTGGACCCCGCGTCCTGGCACGCCGGGAAAGAGGGGAAGTGGAAAGAGGACTACCTTAATCCGGCGTCGAGCGCCAGCGGGGCCGCTAATGTCTGCTCCCAGGGGCCCACCGCGCCAACGCTGCCCGCTTCGCAATTGCGGACCGGCGGGAAGGCACAACGGTCCTAGCCCTGGCAGCGCCGCCTTTCAGGCCGCCGGCTCTTCCCCTTGGTGCCGGATTCCGCTTCTTGGCGCTAACCTTGTCCTCAGCCTCTCCGGTGGCGATATCCACAATCGCCTTGGCGAGCTGGTTGGGCTCGCGTGGGCGCTTCAGCATGCTCCATTATCGCCTCGGAGCGCCACCGGGCACCGGCGAGCGAAATCTAAACTGAGACACTACCGACGCAGGCCGCCCAGGGTCCTTTTTCGGAATTTGGAACTAGATTTACCGCGCGCGTGGGGAGCGCCGTTGCCGGCACATTGACTACGATGCGCCCATGCGACTTTGGGATAAGCGCTGGAGGGTGGCGGAGCAACGCGCCACTTTTCTCGTTTGCTGTGGCATGACGGTAATTGCTGAGGTGTCGAAGCGGTCACCTCGCGCCCGTCAGAATTCCGCGGCCATCGCCCAATTTCCCGAACTGATGGATTGCGGCCTCAGCCTGCTGGATGGTGCATCGCGAGATGAAGTGGAGGCTGGCGATTTAGACCGGGCGCTTGCACTTTTGGCGAGTTTCCCGCCCATCACGCCCACGCCATGGCGGCTGCGGGGCAAAACCCTACTGGCGATTTGCGACCTGCACCTGGTGCGGGTTGCCCGCGTCCGCGAACCGACCGTGGCCGCCGCTCTCGCCCTTCTTCCCGAATTGCGGGCCACGCTGAGATTCATTTGCGATAGCCGCAGCGATCACCCGGTTTATCGTGTCGGTGGTGCCGCTCTCAACGCCCTGGAGCGGCAGTTCGGGCTTTGCTTTGCGTCCGTATTGGCCGCGCCACACGCGAGCCGTAGGGTGTCTGCGGCCGGCCTTGGGCACTGCTTCGCGACGCCTGCATTTCCTTCGAGGCTTTCCGGAAGATGGCCCGTTCAAGGTGGTGGACTTCCTGCGGTGTCAACTGCGCCAGCATCAGGCGCTCAACTTGGACCACAGAGAGGTGCTTGGGAAGAACGAGACCTGGTTTCCGCATGACCCCAATTTCCCGAATCGGGAGACCGCTGGGAATGCCCGTTTGGGTGGGAGTGGCTGGACCGTCAGCCCCCAATGGGGCGGCGGGTCTGAGCAGTTATCCGGCCGCAACAAGTAAAAGGCCGCCGTCAACCGTGCAACTGGGTCGCCGTTTATTCCTCGCAACAGGATTCAACCTTGGGGGACATCCCCGGCTGGAGTCCGAGGATCTCGCATTGCACGGTCGGGAACGGTACTCGTTGGCCGTCAGAACCTCGCCCGACGGCGGTTACCCTAACGCACAAAACGAGAGGGAGTTCATCCGTCGGGAAACTGTGCTTCGCTTGCCGCGACTGACCGGGCTGAATCAGGCCCATCGGGTGACGGTACGGCTGGGCCGCGACGATCTCATCCGAGGGCGTGGAAACTTCGAGACACACGTCAAACGCGGTGACCTTTCCGCAGTTTCTTACCGTCAACGCCAGCTCATGTTTGCCGCTGTTAAGCGTCGGCCTCTCGATGGACAAGGCAGGTCTGTAAATCAGACTGTTGACCTGCTGGGCCATCTCGTTGGCTCGCCTTGCCTCCGCCGTCGCCTTGGCACTTGAGAGCCACGCCAAGACCGCGGCTACCGCAGCCACCACCATGGCTACCGCTGTTACCCACTCCGGAAGCGTTCCACACCAACGCTGACCCTGGGCGACATCGGCTAGCACCGACAACGCCGGTAATAGGGGAGAGGCTGCCATGGCCTCAATTCATAGCACGCCTTGGGCGCCGAGTGGGGCGGAGCGGGCACACCGCAGAATTGCGGAAGCGTGCCGGCTTGGGGCGAGACCTTGGGAACGACCTGGGAACAAAAACCCCAGAAAATGGCCTTTTGGGCGTTTTCGGGGTGCGGAAGACAAAGTGATTACGCCGGTTGAAGGGTCTATTGGGAAGCCCACGAGCCAGAACGTCCCACCGCCAGGCGGCGGGCACCTGGGCCACGAGCGTAACGAGCGCCGCAACTCGCCATCAAAACCTGGCGATTTCGACCGATCATGGGGATCACCGAAGACGCGAAAAACAAGGCGGGCAATGGGGTCCAGGGCTTCAGCTTCAAAATTCCCAAGCTCGATGTCGCGGGCTCGATCCCCGTCTCCCGCCCCAGGGCACTCCCGCGCCGCCGCATTTCGCCAGCGCGGCGCAGCCTCCGGCACCCCGCCTTCTTCGCACCGCCGCCTTGGCGCGCTCGAAGCCTTCCTCCCTGCTGACTCCCGAGCCGTGCCGAGCGGGGCGGCCGCGGTGCTGGCGCACGGGTGCAACGCCGCGCCGCGGGGCTCAGCCGCCCGATTCCGGGGATGGCCCCACCGGTAGCGGGCCCCGCGGCTGGGCTTCGGCGGCCGGTGGCGGACGCCCGCTGGCGCTCAGGGCGTTCCCGAGTCGCCGCGCTCCGGGGCCGGGCCAAGGCGGCCACGAGCGCCGGATAGCCGGGGCGCGCGGCGCGGAGCTTTGCAACGCCGGGCATGGCCGGACGCTGCACCGAGCCAACCCCACGCGGCCGGCGCGGCCCAACGCGCCCGCCTAGCGGCGCAGCAGCCGCCCGCCAGACGCCCGGCCGGGTTGTCCAGCAGGGACGAATGAATGTGCCGTCCCGGCCGGGTCAGCCAACGCGCCCTTCGCCGCCCACACGCCGGCCCCGACCCCGGGCCGGCAACGCCGGGCGCCGTCTACCGCGACTGAAATACCCCACCCTTCGCAGGCTCCTGTCCGCAGGGTATGTGGCAAGTGCGGGGAGCAGCAGGCCAAAACAGAGTGGCCAGCTGCCAGAGCACACGGCGAGGTAGGAGCACGCCGCGAGCGGCGTCCAGAGGGCCAGCCTCAATGCCGTAGCAGACAGCGCAGTGCGCCCGAAAGCGCCGAACAACGTGCAGGGCGCTGGGAAGGACGGCTGCGCGATTGCCTCCGCAGTGAAGGCAGCGAAAAACAACATGACGAACGCCACCGCTACGTCGAGGGCAACGGTGGCAAACGGCAAGTTGACATTAAGCGCTGATCCGCTGAGCCCGACTTGAACGGCTAGCCGATCTCGCCGCTCCAACGGGTTCCCAAAAACGGGCATCTCGTAAGCCGCTAGCGCCCGTGCATCACGGAGAGTCAGGCACCCTAGCAAGGCTGCGGGGTCCAAGGTCGGCACGAAGTCACCGGCATGCCGGGACCTTGGGATGTCAAATCGCGAGACATGGCACCGACCGGAGGCGTAGTTCTGGTACATCAAATGATTCCGGCGGTCCCCCCAAGCCTGGATCGAGAACGCAAAGAAATCCGAGGCCTCCATGCTGCGCTCAAGCAGGCGCGGATCGCTAAGTGCCTCCAGGTCCGATCCGAGCGAGCGCGCCCCGGGGATCCGTTCATATGCAGCAATGGACAGGCCCGTAGGCGGAGCCGGAGGCGGCGACGGAACCCCGGGTCTTGCACCTCGGCCGCCCGGCCGGCCGCCCGGCGGGCTGCCTGGCCTGCCCGACGACGATCGCCGCGGAGCCGAGGCGCCGGCGGACCCGCTCGCCGACGTTAGAACGGCCAATCGCTCAAGGGCGGAGATGGAAATGAGGTCGCCGGCGCTGTGCCGGGCGGTGTAGCGAACCCAGTACGGGTCACTCGCAACACTCCGCACGGCCTCTGACAGCGCGTTCCGGTCGTTGATGTAGTGCCCCAGCGCCGCCCGGAGGCGAGCCTGGTGCCAGTAGCCCGCCAGAGCGCAGGCGACGACCGCCAACACAAGTGCAACGGTGCCCGATTGAAGACATCTCCGCGACGCTTCTGCATCTAATACGGTAGCGGGCGCCGCAGGCATATTTTTCGATATTAACGGGTTCCTGCCACCGGGCCGCGTTCGGCGGCAAAGGGCCAGCGGGTGAGCAAGCGCCAGGGGGTTTGCCGGCAGACGGTCCAGGGGCGCCCTCGGCGACGCCGCTAGGGACGTCCGTGGTTCTGCGTGCGCCTGCGTAGCCGATGCGAACCCGCCAACAATTCGCCATCAGAACCTGGCGATTTCGGCCGACTACGGGGACTGCCGGATGCGCGAAAGAAAAGGCGGGCGAAGGGGTTTAGAGTTTCGGATTCAAAATTCCCAAGCTTGATGCCCGCGCGCGTCGCCAGGAACGCGGCAGGGCCGCGAATGACGTCCCCGCGGACCGGAGGCTTGCGCGAATGGCAAAGGCGTCCTCGCAGGGCTGGGGCAGCGGGCCGAAAGCGCCGGCCAGGCCGACCCCCATTTCTCGCTTCCGCCGCCCGCGCCTACATCCGCTTCACGCACGCGGATTCCCGGCAACGGTGTAAAGTTTTGGCGAAGATCAGTGGAGTGAAAATTGGAGGGACCCGCCCGTAGATGTGGGTCGTAAGTCGTTTATTTTCGGTGAAGGCTTGGCGGCAGAAAGGACGGCGACGAAAGCCTGTAAGTTGTTAAAAAAACTGGAGGCGCGTGGCGGAATCGAACCGCCGAATAAAGGTTTTGCAGGACTTCACGCTTCCACTCCAGGGCAAGTTGGAGGTCCTTTGCCCAGCCGCGCGCTCGCTGCGTCAGCCGCCCAACCGTCCCCAGACTTGCTTCCGGCCGGCTTCCGGCGACCGGAGCAGCTAGGCGCTCGCTCCAAGGGTTGAAGATGGGAACAACTTGGGAACAAAAACCCCAGAAAACGGCCCATTGGGCGTTTTCGGGGGCGCGGAAAAAAAGGGGTTGGTGGGGTAGGGGATGCGCCGTTAGCCGGCGATCTCTGCGCAGAAAGCCGTGCCAAAGCAGTGATCCCCGGAATGCCTCACGGAGAACACGGATAGGTAAGTTTCTCGAATGCAGACCTGAAGACGCTCACGGCTGCCGGCGCGGCGCGGTCCTCGCCGAGCGCCCGCCCTGCTTTGGAGGCGCGCTGGCTTGCGGGGTCTGGGTTCGTGCCTACTATGCGGACCGATCGGAGGACGAGTTGCAAGGCGGAAGGCGCGCACGGGGCGGCGCAGTTCATGCAACCGGCGGGCCCCCGCAAGGGGCGGGGCGCGTATCTGGATGGTGACGAGGAATAGTAGCGGCGCAGCGGCGGCGCAAATAAAAAAGCCAGGCACCCGCCGCAACGGAACGACGGATGCCTGGCACCCAGTTGCATTCGTCTCAAAGATGCTGGTGCGGTCCGGAACCTAAGGACGCCTCAGCCTCGCTTCCGATCATTGCTGCTACTTGGTGAAGCCGTCTAGTCCCCGAATGGGGGTTTTGTTCAGGCGGGCTTCCGAGCATTGCAGTCGGCCCCGACGCCGGCAGAAGCTGCGATCTTTTTGAGGCGCTCCTCCCAGGCAGCCGCCACCGTTGCGGCCATGTCCGCGAGGGTCAGCGCTATTTCGACCGCCGCAGGATGCGCTCGACCATCGGGCAGATTGGAAAGCAACGCCATCCAGCGCCCGCGAGTGTGCGCTACGGCCAGCGCGATCACCTCGCCTTCAATCGGCAATGAACCCGATTCGGCCCTGGCGACCGCGGCCCATTCCTCGGACCTGATGGAGTCGGCGCCGACCATTGCCACGGGCTCTGTCACGAGAGCAGGAACGACACCGTCCCTCCGCACGGCGTACCTGATCCCCGACTCCCCTACCAGCCGCAAGCCGCCGCGGCGGCTGACGATTTCCCATTGGAATGCCTGCCCGGCTCCAGTCCATGCCCTCAGCGCCGCCAGCAAGTGAAGGTGCAGTTCCCGGGCGTTTTCCGATTCCAGCATCCGCCGCAGCGTCAGCAGCCGGCAACGCTCCCGCCAATCCGCTTGGCTGCTGACATACTCGAACATCCCGGCCTGGACGGTTCGCAGGCGCGCCTTGCGATATATCGCCGCGACCTGCTCTTTCACGGTCGCGGCGCTCGTTCTGAGCTGCACCGCGATCTGGTCCACCGTCAGGTTAGCCACCAATGCCTGAACCACAGCCTGCTCGCGCAGAGTCAGCCTATTCGCTGATGCCTCGTCATCTCCGAACATTGCGCCCTCCAGTTGCAAAGGTTGGGCGCCGTGACACCGTTGCGCAATCCTCGCGAAGGGGGGGCATGATACCCCCTAAACGGGGATATTGCCTTTGGCGGTCGAGCCGGGCAACATCGGAGTCCCATGGCCATTGAGAAACTGGAGTTCGACGAAATCGCTGCGCTCTGCCGGGCCGTTCTCAGCCCCGATGAAGTCCGCGCGCTCGACCAAACCATCATGGCGGAGGCGATGACTGAACTCGGACGCTTGCGCCGGGCTACCCTCCCCGCTGCCGCGCTTGCGTCGGGCGCATCTCGCAGCCGCCAGCTACCGAAGCTCCCGAGGAAAAGCAAGATCAAGCTCGTGGGCGCGTAGGCAGCCGCAGCAGTCCGGTCACTCCCGCCTTGGCCAGTTGCTCCGGCGGTGCCGTTGCGTAGGCCATTTGGGTGTGGATTTCTCGCCAGATTTCGATATCCAGCCGTCGGATGTCCTCCGGCTCCAATTGACGGCGGCATAGGTCGGCAATTTCCTTCCAGCTGAGCGAATGGTCGTTTGGTTCAGTCATTCCTTCCTCCCATGCGCAATTCCCGATTGCGCTGAGCCAGCGTTGCGCGGGAGCCAGATAGGAACAAGCTCCCAAATGGGGGACAGAATCAGCGCGGGGAATCGCACGAATAGGGGAGCTGGATCGCGTCTGGCGCGCAGGCTGCTGCCTGGACACTCCCCCCATCAAGGGTATTGACCTAAATTGTTACTACCAACGATGATTCCGAAAACTGGCCACTAGGCCAACGGTTAAGAAAGGAGCAAGTCCTAACATGCACGCGCCATGCGGTTGCGCCGACCTGGCGAAATTTTCCCCCCGCGAGCGGCAGATCATCACCGCTCTAATCGCGGCGAAGCAGGTGAGCGAGATCGCCCTCGCTCTGCACCTGACCCCGAACACGGTCAAGGCCTACATCAAGGGCATTTACTTCAAGGCCGAGGTTCACTCCGCCCGTGAATTGATGGTGAAGTTCCTGTCCGCGGACCGCCCTGCGGAGGAACGGTTGGATAGTCTCAACCGCACGCTCGCCGCAACGGATATCGTCCAGGTGCATGCGGCTGCGGTGGCGATGCTCCAGGCGTGGACCGGAGCGCGGCGGGCTCTCTCCTGGGAGGTTCCGGGCGATGACGTCGGCGGCCTGGCAAATCCGTACGGCGCGAAACCACTCGGCTACGGTCCGGCCACAGCCTGGGCTGACGGTCCGGTGCTGATGCCAGCCGGTGAAGCGGCGCGGGATCCGTTTCTGCGCGCGGCGTCCGCTGGGTGCCCGCTGCAAGGGGAGGTGTGCTTGGTTCTGCTCCGGCTGCTGACGCGGAAATGGCTGGTGGCGCTCGCCAATCCCGCCACGGGCTCATTTGCACCCGAAACGCTCAAGCTAGCGCGGGCGCTGGCGTGCATCGCGGAGCACCATGCGGAATCATTCCGGCCGAAAGCGGTTGCTGCTGTGGCGGCTGGATCGGCTCGGCGGAGAGTAGGTTAGCCATGACGCTTTTCCATCGCCACCGCTGGTCGCTGCCCATCACGCTCAAGAGGCTAACCTACCAAACCTGTTTGGAGTGTGGTAGCCGCCGCCTGTTCGACTCTTCTCGCTGGAAGCCCGGCAAGACGCTGCGGCCGGAGGCCGCGGCGGAGCGATTCAATCGGGCGGCAGCGTGACCCGCATTGAGTTGTGAAGTGCTACCGCGCCGCCGGGCCAATCTGCACGTTTCGCCGCGGGCGGAAACCCCCACCGAGCAGGCGCCCCTAAACCGCTGATTCCACGGCGCCGCCGCGGACGCCGGGGGCCCGTGTAGAAATCAAGTGATTCTGGCAAGACTGGGATCATGAGTGGATGGGCCACGGCCGCCGGCACGCCGCAACGACGCGGCGGGCTTAACCAGCGAGCTACCCCCAGCAGTGCTCCGCCAGTCCCCGCCTAGCATAGGCGGCGCGTGCGGACGCGCTTTTGGAGTGGGCGGCACTGCCGGCGCCCAGGAGGCGGGCGCGCGATGCAGGTCCTGCCGGAACCGATTACAATCTGTAGAGGCAGAAACTTCTGTCTGGGAGGTGGCCCGTGAATAAAATCGCGGAATATCTCTTGTTGTTCAGCCCAAAACCCATGAACAGCGGGACAACCAGACGGCGGGGCTGTTAACCAACTGGCGACCGGCCCGCCAAAGCGCCGAGCGAAGCTGGTATCGCGGCAGGGCAAGGTGTAGGAGACGGGGGTGGGAGGCCGGGTTCCGCCCCCTCTGTTCGTCCCCAGCAGGTACAAAACACTCCCAATCCAGCGCCCGGCGCCGGCCTGACAAATGCCGTAAATCGCTTTTTTGCCCGCGCGGCCGCGTGTCCAGCCCGCGTTACAGCGGAAAATAGCGACGCCTCGGCCACAGCGTCGCCTCAATCAGATCGCAATCTTGCCCACTCGACGGCAGCCGAACAGCCCCTCTCTGTAGGGGGTCTGAGGCGCCGGTTCGGCTGCGTTCGACTACATCTAATAGCTGAAAACGGCCCGCGCCCATCACGAAACGTTCCGAACTGATAGCCACGTTGAGGTTTATTTGCCGGACCTCCCGAGAATCCGCGGCGCGGTTTGCGAGCCCGTCACCGCCGATTGCCCGAACGCAGAAGCGTCGCGTTAGCGGCAACAGGATCACCGATCCAGGCGCAGCGGGTCCGGTCATGTGCGACCCGTTCGGGGGCACCACGACCACTGGATAATCGCAGGTCAGGAACCCTGAGCGCGCTGGCGCCCCCAGGACCTCCCAGGCCCGCTGTTCCAGAGAATCGGCCAACATGTTCAGGTGGCTAAACAAATGGTCGAAAAAGGGGCGCTCCGTGGCGACAGCCTTTATCTCACCACTTGTTACCGCCTGGACCAACGCCTCGGCCGTGACTCCGATGGTCTTGCCGGTTTTCGATTCGTACCGTGCAATCTGAGCGCGCACGCGGTCGACGTCCGCGAAACCAATGTGAAGGTAGGACTCCATGGCTAGGCGGTGGGCCTCCGTAACGACCCTGCGGAACGTCGGCGAGCGGGTGATTTGGAGCGCCATGAAAAAGGAGATTCGGCGCTTCCAGTCCAGTGCTAGGGGTTGCGGACAACCGAGCTGGCGGATAGCATCCGCTGCCGAGCAGTCGATTCTCGACAAAACATCGGTCTCTATTTCTCGGTGCGGTGTGCCGTTCGAGTGGATCGTATAGAATTCGTGCTCACAGCAGATGTTATTCGGGTGCGCATGGAACGGCGTCTGTCGGCCGCGATCGTAGACCCACAGCCGCCCATCGCCGCCCTCGGCAAACCCGATCTGATAAAACCGGGGCAGGTAGTGATGTCGACGTGGCTGGTTCGGTTCCATGTTCGTGCGGAGCTGCACAGATCGGTCTAGCCGCGCCGGGGCGCTGAGGTTCCTGCGCACGCTGGCCAGGCGCAGCCGCCGGGCGGGCGCCCTGAGTTTCGGCGCGTGCAGCATACCACGCGGTCTGACGCCGTGCCAGAATCACTTGATTTCTACACGGGCCCCCGGCGTCCGCGGCGGCGCCGTGGAATCAGCGGTTTAGGGGCGCCTGCTCGGCGGGGGTTTCCGCCCGCGGCAATGCGTGGCAGCCATCCGCTGCGGCCTCGGGAACGGGAGGGGCCCGCGGCTAAAATACGGTAGGTGCCACGGGAATTCAAACTTGGTCCCCTCACTCGGGAACTGCTGAGCAAAGCAGGGTGGTTGGATTTGGATTGCTACCCGGCGCACGAGTGCTACGCCATAGAATGTGAGGCCCTCCTGACCTTCCTCGGCTCCCAGGGAGAGGTCAAGCACTACTACTCTCGTTTGCGTGCTTCCTCCCGCGGGCGTGACGCCGCCCTCCAGGAGATCAGGGTCGCCTATTACCTCCACACCAGAGGGTTCCCCTTGCTGCGTTGGCGCCCGCAGGATGCTCCAGGGCGCGACGTTGAATTCTCCGTGCGGCTCCCGGACGGGCGCCCCTGTTTCGTGGAAGTGAAGGGGCCGACCTGGCAATCCGAGCTTTCACCGGCAGAGATCGCCGCCGGCCGAACCAGGCAATCCAAATACGATGCGCGAGTTGGCGGGGCGGTCGGTCCGGCAGGCACCATTCAACGCGCCGTCAAGAAGGCACTCCCGAAATTTACCGGCAGGGCCCCAAGCCTGGTGGTGGTCGCCGACTACTGTTTCGTGCCCCTCGGCATGTGGGGGTACGCGCCGCTCCAGATGGCGCTGACGCAGGCGTCGGCGGCGTATGGCGATGGGCTTTTCCAAGGCCCTGGTTACCAGGCGGTCGGCGCTGTTGCGCTCTTCTGGATCTGTCGCACCAGCCCGGTGGAGTACGCGCTCGCGTCCATCGCCAACCCGAATGCAGCGCCGTCGGCGCGATTGCCCCAGGAGCTGCTCGGTGTCCTCCGAACCGAACCGTCCGAGTCCGCCCCCTGAGCGCTACCCCAGACCAGCCGATCTGCAATTCTCCGGCCGCCCAGGGGTTGCGAGGTGATGGCGAGGTTTGCGCGGTCCGCTGCCCGGGCACGGCCGGGGTTGCCGCAGCCGATCCGGCGGCCGGAGTAGAGAGCGTGGGCCGGCAGAGCAGGGGCCCGCCGCTGCCGTGCCGTGAATTGTGCCGTGGCTACCCCGACCATCCCCTGGCCCTTCTGACCGGCCCAATCGGTCTGGTGGCCCTGTTTTCCAAAAAGAAGAATCACTTTGTGACGATTGAGTTCAACCGCAACCCGGTCACTGCCAAAGCGGAACGGGCGGATTTCCGGGCGAATCCCCAATACGTTCCAATGGGCGATATCGTGATCTTCCAGGTCAACAAACACGACTACAAAACGGTTGTGGAGCTTCTGCAAGTCAAGACTGGCATTCACGCCACCATGCCACCGAAGGCGAAGTGGAACAACGGGTAACGCAAGCCCCACCGACTCACCCGTCGCAACTCCGCGGAAAAAATGGCCCGCGGGGGTTGAAGGGGCAATATGAAAAACTGCGAACCAAAACGTCCCCGCCGCCCGTCGGCGGCAGGCGCAACCTGCTTATTCCATGGCACCGGCGGTGGCCGCAGCCGGGGCCTTTCGTGCAGGGCACCCCGGCGCGCCAAATACACCCGTGAGTGGCGGGGCGCAAACGCAGTGCCAGCTATTGGGATTTAGGCGCCCCGCACGGCTATTCGGTAGCCTGGGTATTTGGCGTGGCGGCCAGCTTGCGCTGGAGGGTTCGGAGCGGCACGCCCATTAGCTTCGCCACCTCCGGCCACTTGCGGCCCTCAGCACGCAGCATCCGGGCCAGCTCGGCATCCACAAACCTACGGCGGCGCCCCCAGCGGCCGTTTCGCTCCGTGATGGCACGGCGCACCCCCGCCGTCACCCTCTCCCTGATGATGGCTCGCTCAAATTCAGCCATCGCGCCGATCATCGCCAGCACCATTTGGCCCGCCGGCGTAGAGGTGTCAATCGGTTCCGTGGCGCTGGCGAACGCAACGCCCGCCTGGCGCAATTGGTCCAGGGTGCTCAGCAGGTGCCTCAGGCTTCGGCTCAGGCGGTCAATCTTCCAAACGGCCAGAACGTCAAACCGGCCCGCGAAGGCGTCGGCCATCAGGCGCAGTAGTTCCGGCCGTGTTTCCTTGGCGCCGGACTGCGCCAGATCGGCGTACTCCCCAACGATGGCCCAGCCCTTGGCCGCACAGAATGGACGCAGCGCCGACAGTTGCATGGCGGGGCTTTGCTCACCCGTGGACACTCGAACGTAAAGCGCCGCTCGGAGACTCATGCGGCACCGGCCCGCTCGCCGCTTTTTCGAGCCGTATTTTTTGGGCGGTTGATATCACATATATATAAAATCCTATGGGCCTGCCCAGATTCGCGGGAAAACGCGGTTTTTGGGCCGGGGAATAGCGGCATTTTCGGATTTTCCGGCGATGAAATTGGTGGCCCGACGCCTAAAAGGGGATGGCGGCGTTCCGATCCGTGCCCCGCTCGCGCCGCAAGGCCCAAATTTCACGCGCAAAGCGGGTGCGCCGGGCCGGCGGGGTGGCCTGGACAGTCCGGATGGCTTGCTCAAGGGGCATTCGCGCGGGGTGAATTTGGCCCGTGGCCACGCGGGCGGCCTCGATCCATTCCGCCAGCCCCTCAGCGCCCTTCTCGGCGGGATTGGTGATGACGTAAAACGGGTTGTACTGCCTGGTCTTGCGGCCAAGCCCGGCCTTGCGCAGGGTGTTGCCCGCGCGGACATTGCAGCTGCGGCAGACCAGGAGCAGGTTGGCGGGCGTGTTGTTCTCCTCGTGCCCGTCCAGGTGATGCGGCATCAGGTCGGCTGTGGCTCCGCACCAATGGCAGGCAGCCCAGCCGAAGCGGATGGTGCGCCGCGCGCGAAAGCGCAGCGCGCGGTCTGTCACGTGCCCTTTACGCCAGTGGCGGCGGGGCGGGTTCTCGGATGCAGCCATGAAGGTAAAAGCGCGGGCCGCGGGGACCGCCGGCGGCCCGGAGGGTTACTCGTCGTCCTCGTCGTCGCCATCCTGATCGCCTTCGTCGTCGGCGGCGCTAATGGACGAGATCTCGTCGAGCTTGTCGCTCAAGAGCTTGTTATCGTCTTCCAACTCCGCGATGCGGTCTTGCATTTCCTGCTTGGTTGCCATTTTGGTTGCTCCTATAAAGGGATTTGGCCTGATAGCTTCTTCCAACGCGCCTGCGGCTCGCCCGAGATTCGCGAGTACACCCCTTGGAACAGCGATTAGGTCGCTCGCGATTTCCCGGGCAGATGTCGAGGTGGATGGTCTTTGCTTTCTGGCCATGCTTGACGATGGCCTGCCGGGGGAGCCGCCCGCTAGGCCGAACTTCCCGCCCCTGGAAAGTTGGGCGCGGCTTAGGTTGCCGAGTTGGTGGGCGTGCTTTTGCCGCCGGCGATTTTCCGCCGCTGCTGGGCGCGGCGGCGAGCACCCGCCCGGTCCTGAAGCTGCTTGGCCTTTGCCCATTGTTCCGACGGGCTCATCGCCGCGAAGCCCGGGATGCAGGCGGAATAGACCCGGGGCCACGCGCATCCCTGTTGCCGGAGCGCCATGGCCTCCGTCGTATATGGGTCCGGCCGCCGGCCGCTGGGGCGCCGGGGCCAGTGCAACCGCAGCGCGCGAAGCGCCGCCGGCCAATCCAGCCCGCCGGCGCGGGCCTGACGGATCACCTGTGCCCAGTCTGGCGCGGTAGCCTCTTTTCCTTGCGCCTGGGCGCCGCCCTTGGCCGACGCGGCGGCCAGCCCGGGCGCCACAACGCCAGGCCCCGTTGTTGCAACTGCGCCGGGGTGCGCGAACATGGGCAGGCAGGCATCGCAATAGCCACGATTGGAAACCTGGCGGTGGACGCGAGTGCCGCCGTACTCATAGGTCAGGACGCGCACCGCGCAGTCGGCGGGCCGGCCGCAGGCGCTGCAGCTTGGCCGCGGGCGGGGCATCAGCCGGCCTGCCTTTTTCCTTGCGCGCCCCTGCTCTGGCGAAGATCGCAGGCTGGGCACACCGCGCCGCCGCGGGCGCAGCCGTACGCGCGAGGTCCGCCGCACTGCGGGCACGGTGGGATATTCCGCCAGGGCGCCAGGCTGGAAACGGGCGACGGGGCGGGCGCGGCCAAATCGCTTAAGCTGGCGCCAAGGGGATCGGCTGCGGCAACGCGGCGGCGGGGTGGGCGGCGCGTCACTGGATTCGCCCCGGTGGCTTGCGCCAGCCCTGGCAAAGTGAACATTCGCACTCCAGACCGCAGCGGCCGGTAATCGCGCAGGGGCCGTGATCCCCGCCGCAGGGGCATGGCCCGCTGTAGGCGCCGCGCGCGCGGACCATCGCCCGCATGGCCGGCAGCCGCCCCCGCTCGGCCGGTCGCGGCGCTGGCCGCGGGCAGTCGCAGCGGCGGCGCCCGTCGCGGTCCAGCCAGCGCAATGCGCAGCACCCGGGGCAAAGGGTGCCTTCGCGCCAGCCGCCAGGGGCGGACGCCTTTCCCTCGGGCGCCCCGTCCGCGAAGGGAACAGGGGACAAATCGCCGGCGGCAATCCAATGCCAAGAATGCGGCTCGGGCAGTCGCCGGCCAAGTGCCTCCACGCCGGACCGTCCCCAGGCCACGATCTCCACGGGGCCGTGGGGCGAGCTGCGCCATTCGCCAGGAACGGGCTGGCCGGCTGCCGCCGCGAAGGTGAGTCTCCGGCCGGTGGTCAGTTCGCGCGGCGCAGCCGCCAGGGCGGCGGCTCGGGCGGTAAACGTCCCGCCGCCCGCGGCCAGGGCTCGGGCGTACTCCGGCTCCCGCAACTGGGCGCGCAGGCGGCGCTCGGATTCGGCAGCCTCCGGGTCGGCCGGCAGCGGGCCGAAGTGATGAGCGTTCGCCAGGGCGGCGACCACCTGGGCCTTGACCGCCCGTATGCGAGCCAGCAGTGGGGCCGCAGCTTCCTTGGGGCCGTGCCCGCGGGCGACAAGGCCACGGTCGGTTAGCCGCAGTTCGATCCCTGCGGCTTCAGCTTCGGCCAGCACGGTGGCGGCGGTCATTCGATTTGCGCCTCCCAGCCCGGGGTGGTATCGGGGAATGGCGCGGCACAAAAGGCACCCGCCGAAACACAGCGATTGTGCTGGGTTTTCGTGCCGCTGATTTGTGCCGCGCCCTGTTCATGCGGGCGGCACAAAACGGAGTCCGTTTCGGCCGCCGTTTTGGCGGTGTTTGCGCGGGCTTCTTTTGTGCCACCATTGCCGTTTTTGCCGGCGGCACGGATGACGGTTGGGTTGCCACGCCCTTCGATTTTGATGCGCTCAAAGGCGGCGTCTTCGATGGCGCGGCGGGCATCTTTACGCCTGCGCCCCCCGGCCACGAGGAACGCCTGCGCGTCGCGGTAGTGCATTTCCGGTTCGCCAGCCGCCACCCGCCGCTCAATCTCCGCCCGGAGTGCCGCTACGCTGGCGGCCAGCGCCTCAGCCTGGGCGCTGGCGCGAGCCCGCCGCCCGTCTTCGCCGGCGGCGTCCACCTGGCTAGTCACGTCCATGACCGTCCAGGGGTCGGCGGCCGTGCTGATTTCCAGGACGAACGGGTCCGGCTCCTCGCCGACACGGAACTTGGTGCAGACCATCGCCAGCCGGTAAACCTCGCGCCCTTTGCGCCGCCCGGAGCGTGCCGCCCAGGCGTCCGCGCCCTGCGGCGACAACTCCTCGATCCACGGCTTCGCCCCGGTTGGGCGGAAGCCGGTCGCATCCCTAACTTCGTAGACGATGTCGGCGCGATCCTCGACCACGCCGCTGCCGCGCGAGTGGGTTGCGGCTTTGACGGTGTTTCCGAGCAGCAAGACCGCAGGGCCGCCGTCGCGGTGGCAGATGTCGAGCAGCGGCACCAGGGCTTGCGCCGGGCGCGAGGAATCCTGCTCCCCGACGCCTTCGGCCATCGAGTCCAGCGCGTCAACAATCACCACGTCATATTCCGCGTAAGGAAACAGCGCCCATTCGTGCGGCTTGGTTAGGGGCGGGCACTTGCCGCGGTCAAGGGCCTTGATGGTGGTGATCCCCTCGGCGCCGAAGCCGCGCAGCCTGGCCCGCAGCGTGTGCCGTGGGTTGTCTCGGTCTAGAATGAGCACGCGCTTACCTGCGCGGCCGAGCGTCACCGCCCAAAAATCGGCCAGCAGGGATTTGCCGAGCCCGCGTGGCGCAAAAATCTCGGTCAGGTTGCTGGGGGCGAGGACGCCGGGGACGAGCCACTCCTGGTCGGCGTCGTCGCCAGCCAGCAGCGCATCCATGCCTTCGGCCGCCGCCCACGGTGTAGCCGGTACGGCCGCTCCGGCTGCGGGCCGCCATTCCGGCGTGGCGGCCACCAGAGCGCGCAACTCGGGGATCGTGTGCCCCGCCGCCAGCCAGTCGGCCACGTCGCTGCCGTCGGCGGCGCCGGGATGCAGGTCCACCACGCCCAGACGGTGGGCATAGGGCCGCACGCTGGCGGACACGCTGGCCGCATGCGCCCGGCCCGGCCCGTCGGCGTCGGGCAGCACCACCACATCGCGCCCGGCCAGCAGCGGACTATACTCGGCCCGCCACTTCCCCGCGCCGCCGGGCGCGGTGGTCACGGCCATTGCACCCCGCCACTCCGGTGGCATCGCCGCGCGCAACGCATCGCATTTCACCTCGCCCTCGACGATGACCACCTGTCGCGCCACCACCACATCGGGCAGGTGGTAGAGCGTCCGCGTCACGCCATCCAGGCCGGGCGTCCATCCGCCTTTGCCGTCGGCACGGTACTGGCGGATCCGCTTTCCGCCCGGGCCGTCCCACCGCCGAACCTGATAGAGCGGCACGCCGTGCGGATCGGTGTAGGTGGCCGTGTGCGACGGCGCCGGGCCGCGATCTCCGCCGCCCAGGGTGATGCCGTGATCGCGGGCCAGGGCGTCGCGGATCGCCTCATAGGCGCAGCCCGCGTGGCAGTACACCAGCGTGCGGCCACCAGCGCCCTCGGCGATGGCCAGCGACGGCGACCGGTCATCATGTGCCGGGCAGCGCGCGAGCCAGCCGTCGCCGGACCGCCGGGCGCCCAGCCGCTCGGCCACATCAGCGGCCGTTTTCATCGCCCCTCCAGGCGCGGAACTGTCCCCTGCCGGATCAAGCGTTCCACCTCCGAGGAGGGGATCCTAACGGCGCGGGGTGAGAGTCGCACACAGCCGATCCGACGGCGCAGCAGCCACGCGCGGATTGTCGCTTGAGTGAGGCCGAGGCGCACCGCCGCTGCCTTCACCGTCAAGAGCGCTTCTTCTGTAGCCATTCGCACTCCATCGAACGAAAATAATTACCGTTCGCCATGGATATTTACACGGTGGTATGCTTTGATAAAGCTCTTTCCGTTGGCATGGTCGGTGACTTTCCAAAACGTTCTACAGGGCCGGCGCAGTTTGTCTGGCAGCGCGGGGAAGTGGTGTCCTGCGGGGGTGGCGCGGCGGTCGTAGCGTTGGGCGAGGTTTTCGACCTCCTGGCGGCCTATACTGCGGCGCAGGGCGTTCCCGATCCCTTGCTTGCTCCGCACGGGTTCTTTCGCTCTTTGCAGCCGGACAACGCGAAACACGCGGGCGAGTTCCTGGAGGCGTTCGGGCCGTTGGAGGTTTCCGTTGGCAGCTATCTTCGTTGCGCCGTCGGACCCAGCTGGGTGCTCCAGCGCTCGCCCGATGGCCGCCCGCTGTACAGCGTTGACCTGGCTGACTTTTGGCGCAAGCACGCTCGGTATCTTGCCGTCGCCCAACTTTGGGAGGCGGCTCAGAGTGGGGATGCTATAGCCGTCCACAAAGCTCTCGAAGGGCTCGTGGCGAATCTGAAGCGTATGCTGGAGCCCGCGCAGGTCGGACCTGGTGCGAACCTTGGGAGCCTGTCGCGCTTCGGCGAGGACGACCCACTTCTGCTCAACGTCAATGCCGGTGAGCCTCCGTCTCGCGTGGAGCAGACATTGCGCGCCATGGCCGCGCCAGAGGCGCGGGGCCTGGCCTTGAGGATCGTGCTTGGCGAACTGAACCGGCAGGCCGAGGGGCGGCGGCCGGCGTGGGAGTGGGTTGAGGACGCCGAGCAGCACCGGCCCGGTTTCCGCCCGGTGTTCACCATGACCTCGCTCTGGGCGGCCATTTGGGAGATGTTCGGGTGGGATACGATGCGCGAGGTAACGTGGCGCATCTGCCCGCACTGCGAGACTTTGTTTTACCCGCCGCGCAAGGACCGCTTCTACTGCACCCATGAAGAACAGGCCAAGGCAAGCAAGCGAAACTACGCGCGGCGCACACGCGCGGCGCAAAAGCGTCTGAGGAGGGAATGATGGCGCTCTATCGTAGACCAGGTACGAAAAGGTGGACCATGGATTTTCGGTTCGCCGGGCAACGCATTGTTGAGCCAACGGGCACGGCCAGCAAGTCCTTGGCGCGGGAAGTCATGCGCGCCCGGCGGCGTGCTCTGGAGGAAGGCGCCGCCGGGGTCCGCAGGCCTGCCCGGCCCAAGTTGTTTGCTGTCGCAGCGGAAGAATGGCTCATCGCGCAGGCGATCAAGTGGTCGCCCGCCACGGCTGGGGTCCATCGCCTTACGCTCAGGCACCTGCTGCCGGTGTTCGGTGAGAAACTGGCGTGCGACATCGAGAGTCAGGACGTCAGCCGCTATCAGACGCAGCGCCTAGCCGCCGGGGCATCCAAACGGCGGATCAACATGGAGGTCGGCACGCTGCGCAGCGTCCTAAAAAAGTGCCGCCGGTGGGCCGTCATTGCGGAGGATGTAAAGCTTTTTCCGGAAGATTATGCGGGCAAGGGGCGCAAGCTGACGGCGGTCGAGCAGACTGCGCTGTTGCACGCCTGCGGCGAAAGCCGTCAGCCGGCGCTACTGCCCTTCGTGGTGCTGGCGCTGGAAACCGGGGCACGATTCGATTCCATTCGCACTCTCGTTTGGGGCCGAGTCAATTTCGAAAGCCGCGCGATGCAGGTCGGCCACGATAAGACGCCCGCCGGCACCGGGCGTGTCGTGCCGCTGAGTCGGCGGGCAATGGCCGCCCTGGAGCATTGGGCGGCGCAGTTTCCAGCGCGCAGGCCCGAGGATTACGTGTTCCCGGCGGCCAGGGTCGGCGGCGCCGGACGCCACGGCTTGCAGGGAGGCAGGGAGGATGCCCAATTTCACGGGGGCCTCGTTTACGCCATTGACCCCTCGTGCCCGGTCGGCGGTATCAAGTCAGCCTGGGAGGCCGCCAAGGGGCGCTGCGGGCTCGCGTGCCGCTTCCATGATCTGAGGCACACTGCGGCGAGCGCCATGATGGAGCGCAGTGTACCGCTCGCGAAGATCGCGAAGATTCTGGGCTGGCGTCCCAGCACGATGGCGCTGATGGCGGCACGCTATGGCCATTTCACCCTTGATGATCTGCGGTCGGCAGTTGAGCCAGTCGGGCCGGCAGTGGCGGGCAGTTCGCCAGGGGACTCCCATCAATTTTCACATCAATTTTCCGGCCCAATACCGGGTGCTTCGTCTAACTGATTGAAAACATTGGTGGGCGATGGAGGGTTCGAACCTCCGACCTCCTGCTTGTAAGGCAGGCGCTCTGACCAGCTGAGCTAATCGCCCAGAGCCATCTTGTCGCGCGGGCAAAAGGGCGCTGTGCGTGGCGCGACGTCGCGGGCTGCTAGGCTGATCATCGCACGGCGGGAGGGTAGTGCGGCATGTGACCGCGGGCCGGCAGGCAGGCGGGACGCCTGCCCCACGCGCGGAGCCGGTGGCCGGCGGGCGGGGAGATCGCCGGCCAGGGCGGTGAGCGCCGCGATGATCCTGGTCTGGCGCGCCTAGCTGGTCGGGATGGTAACGGAGACCTGGTTGGAATAGCCGCTTTGGACGCCCTCCGAGTCCACGTCGGTGACTACGTAGTAGTAGGTTTGGCCAGCGGTCACGGATGTGTCCGTGTAGCTTGCGCTGGCCACGGGCGCCGCGGTCAGGGCCGTGTACGGGCCGCCCGACAGCTGCCCGCGATACACGAAATAGCCGGTGACCGAGGAACCGCTGGGCGTCCAGTTGAGCGCCACGCTTGAGGCCGGCGCCGCCGTGCCCGTACCGCTCAGCGCGACGGCGAGCGTGGCGTTGGTGGCGTTGCTGGTGACGGTTAAACTGCCGGTGTCCGTGGCCGCCGCCTGCGGCGCGAAGGTCATGGGCAGGCTGACGCTAGCGCCCGCCGCCACGGTGACGGGGAACGCCGGCGCGCTGGCGCTAAGGGCAAAGCCCGATCCCGAGACGGCAGCGGCGCTGATGGTTACCGCGGCGGTGCCCGAGTTGGTGACCGTCAAGGTCACGGACGCGGTCTGGCCGGTGGTCACGCTGCCGAAGCTGAGCGAGCCCGGGTTGGCGGTGAGCGGCCCCTTCACCGGCGCCGTCGTGCCCGTGCCGCTCAGCGCGACGGCGAGCGTGGCGTTGGTGGCGTTGCTGGTGACGGTTAAACTGCCGGTGTCGGTGGCCGCGGCCTGCGGCGCGAAGGTCATGGGAAGGCTGACGCTGGCGCCCGCCGCCACGGTGACGGGGAACGCTGGCGCGCTAGCGCTAAGGGCAAAGCCCGATCCCGAGGCAACGGCTCCGCTGATGGTGACCGCGGCGGTGCCCGAGTTGGTGACGGTCAGCGTCACGGACGCGGTCTGGCCGGTGGTCACGCTGCCGAAGCTGAGAGAGCCCGGGTTGGCCGTGAGCGGCCCCTTCACCGGCGCCGTCGTGCCGGTTCCGCTCAGCGCGACGGCGAGCGTGGCGTTGGTGGCGTTGCTGGTGACGGTCAAGCTGCCGGTGTCCGTGGCCGCCGCCTGCGGCGCGAAGGTCACGGGAAGGCTCAGGCTGGCGCCTGCCGCCACGGTGACGGGGAACGCCGGGGCGCTGGCGCCCAGGGCAAAGCCCGATCCCGAGACGGCAGCTCCGCTGATGGTGACCGCGGCGGTGCCCGAGTTGGTGACGGTGAGGGTCAGGGACGCGGTCTGGCCAGTGGTCACGCTGCCAAAGCTGAGCGAGCCCGGATTGGCCGTGAGCGGCCCCTTCACCGGCGCCGTCGTGCCGGTTCCGCTCAGCGCGACGGCGAACGTGGCGTTGGTGGCGTCGCTGGTGACGGTCAAGCTGCCGGCGTCCGTGCCCGCCGCCTGCGGCGCGAAGGTCATGGGCAGGCTCACGCTGGCGCCCGCCGCCACGGTGACGGGGAACGCCGGGGCGCTGGCGCCCAGGGCAAAGCCCGATCCCGAGACGGCGGCTCCGCTGATGGTTACCGCGGCGGCGCCCGAGTTGGTGACGGTCAGGGTCAGGGACGCGGTCTGGCCGATGGTCACGCTGCCGAAGCTGAGCGAGCCCGGATTGGCCGTCAGCGGCCCCTTCACCGGCGCCGTCGTGCCGGTTCCGCTCAGCGCGACGGCGAGCGTGGCGTTGGTGGCGTTGCTGGTGACGGTCAAGCTGCCGGTGTCCGCGGCCGCCGCCTGCGGCGCGAAGGTCACAGGCAGGCTCACGCTGGCGCCCGCCGCCACGGTGGCGGGGAACGCCGGCGCGCTGGCGCCCAGGGCGAAGCCCGATCCCGAGACGGCAGCGCCGCTGATGGTTGCCGTGGCGGTGCCGGAGTTGGTGACGGTCAGGGTCAGGGACGCGGTCTGGCCGATGGTCACGCTGCCGAAGCTGAGCGTGCCCGGGTTGGCCGTGAGCGGCCCCATCACCGGCGCCGCCGTGCCGGTTCCGCTCAGCGCGACGGCGAGCGTGGCGTTGGTGGCGTTGCTGGTGACGGTTAAACTGCCAGTGTCGGTGGCCGCCGTCTGCGGCGCGAAGGTCATGGGAAGGCTGAAGCTAGCGCCCGGCGCCACCGTGACCGGCAGCGCCGGCGCGCTGGCGGCCAGGGCGAAGCCCGATCCCGAGACGGCGGCGGCACTGATGGTCGCCGCGGCGGTGCCCGAGTTGGTGATCGCCACTGAAAGCGACGCGGTCTGGCCGATGCTCACGCTGCCGAAGCTGAGCGAGCCCGGGTTGGCCGTGAGCGGCCCCATCACCGGCGCCGCCGTGCCGGTTCCGCTCAGCGCGACCGCGAGCGTGGCGTTGGTGGCGTTGCTCGCGAGAGTCAAACTGCCGGCGTCGGTGGCCGCCGCCTGCGGCGCGAAGGTCACAGGAAGGCTGACGCTCG
>JBOGKW010000017.1:0-32658 GCA_050746205.1 Terriglobales bacterium
CTGAAGCCGCAGGGACGCGGCGGCGCCACTGGGGCCGCGAGCGCCGGGAATGAGGACACGGCCTCGCTGACCTCGGGCAGCGAGGCGGTTTCCGGTCTGCAAACCCAGTTGAACGCCACGCCGGACGTGCGGGCGAACCGCGTCGCTCAGTTGCAAGACGCGCTGGCCAACGGCACCTACAGCGTGAGCCCGGCCCAGGTGGCGCAAGCGATGATCACGGACCTGACCGGCCGGCAAGACTAGCCGCGGCGGCGTTATGGCGGACTTCACCCACCCGATTCCCCCAGTGACGCCTGGGGAGTACCCCGCCGATGGGCAGGACGCGAAGGCAGCAATGCGTCCACGACCCGCTCGGCCCCGGCGCGCGGCGGGGTTGGACCCTGCCGAGGAGAGCGGCGAGCCCGCCGAGCCGGAGCCGGCGCACGAGTTGGACGAGTCCGCGTAAACAGGCCAGGGACTGGCGCCCATGACTGCTACCTTGCCCATCCCGGAGAACGCTGTCCCCGCTCCCGCCCGACCGGCGGTCCAGCGGTCGGTGGCCGCTCCCCACGCGCCGCCCGACCGGCTCGACACCTTGCGGCAATTGGCCGCGGCCTTGCAAGCGGCGGTGGCGCATTGGGCCGAGGATAGCCCGGATGAAGTTTGGCGCCGCCTGCGCGAACTGGACCGCCTGCGCCATGAGTTGTCCGCCAGCCCAGAGTTGCCGCCTGAAACGGAAGCGTCCGCCGGCGAGTTGCTGCGCGCTCTGTCCGCCGCCGCCAAAGAGGTGCGCCGGATTAATGAGGTCTACATGACCCTGCTGCGCGAGGCGCAGCGCGCCATCGGCGTGCGCCTGCGCCACCTGAGCGCGTACGCGCCGGTTTACGCTCCGGGCGCGGGGCCGGAATCGCTGTTTTGGGATGCGCCCAACCGGGAGGTGCGGGCATGAGCCTCAGCGGCGGACTGGCTATCGCGCTTTCCGCGCTCCAGGCTGATCAGGGCGCCGAGGCGGTGACCGCCAATAACATCGCCAATGCCAACACCCCAGGCTACAGCCGCCAGATTGCGCAGCTGGAGGAGATGCCGCCGGAGACCGTGGGCAGCGTGAAATACGGCAGCGGCGTCGAGCTGACCGGCGTGGAGAGCGTCACCGACAGCTTGGTGAACAGCCAAATCCAGCAGCAGCAGCAGCAGAACGGCCAAGCGACCGCCTTCCAAAACGCTATGCAGCCGGTGCAACAGATGTTCGATGAGACGCAAGGCTCCGGGCTGGGAACCGATCTGTCCAATTTTTTTAGCAGCCTGCAGCAACTTGAAACGGAGCCGACCGATATTCCCACTCGGCAAGCGGTGCTTGAGGCGGCGCAAACGCTGGCGGGGAGCTTCAACCAGGCGGCCGCCGAACTGGCCAGCCAGCAGACCAATGCCGACCAGCAGGTGCTACAAGGCGTGGCTGAGGTGAATAGCCTCACCAGCCAAATTGCCACTCTGAACACGCAAATCGGCGGACTCCCGGCCAATTCCTCCGGCGCCGGACAGTTGAACGACCAGCGCACGCAGCTGATCACGCAGCTCTCCCAGCTCATCAGCGTGCAGTCGGTGACCACCAATGACGGCATGGTCAACCTCACCACCGCCGGCGGCGGAGCGCTGGTGGTGGGCGACCAAAGCGATGCTCTCACCACCCAGGCGAACCCTGCCACCGGCATGCACGACGTCTACGCTCAGGGCACGGACATCACCGCCGCCCTGGGCGCCGGACCGGCAGGGGGCGAGCTGGGCGGCTACATCCAAGCCCGCGACCAGGCGATCCCACAATTGCAAAGCCAGTTGGATACGCTGGCGGCCGGATTGGGGAACGCGGTCAACACCCAGAACCAGGCGGGCTACACCCTGAGCGGCTCCGCCGGTGGCAACTTCTTCGTGCCTCCGCCCAGCGGCATCAGCGGCGCCGCCGCCGCCTTGGCCGTCGCTATTACCGACCCTAGTGACATCGCCGCCAGCTCCGACGGCACGGCCGGGAGCAATGGCAATGCCGTGGCGCTGGCCAACCTGGGCAACCAAAATATCGTCGCCGGCCAACCCCCCGACACCTACTACGCCGATGCGGTGTCGCAACTCGGCACTCAGATCCAGAACGCCAGCGTGAACCAGCAAGCCGGCGCGCAACTGCTCACCCAGCTGCAGAACCAGCTCGGCGCGGTCAGCGGCGTGTCGCTGGACGAGGAGGCCGCCAACCTGATGCAGTATCAACAGGCCTATGCTGGCGCGGCGCAGGTCGCCAGCGTGATTGACGACATGATGCAAAGCGCCATCCAGATGATCCCGTCGTAACGGCGAGCAAGCCATGGGCAGCCTTCGCGTCAATCCCAATCCCGCGCCCGAGTTGCTGGCGAACCTGCAAACCGTACAGCAGGAGCAGAACCAGTCCTTGGCGGAGCTGTCCAGCGGGCTCGCCCTGACGCAGCCTTCCGACAACCCCGCCGCCATGGCGGCTTACATCGAAAATAACGCCGCCCTCGCGGAAAACGACCAGTACACGCAGAGCTCCTCGACCCTGCAGAATCAGCTCTCGGTCGCCGATAGTAGCCTCAACACCGTGGTGCAAAGCCTTTCCCAGGCGATCAGCCTGGCCACCGAGGGCGCCACGAGCACGCTGGGCGCCAGCCAGCGCCAAGCCCTGGCCGCGCAGGTCAACAATTTGCAGCAGCAAGTATTGGAAGCGGCGAACCAGAGTTATCAAGGCGTCTATTTGTTTGGCGGCACCGACAGCACGACCCCGCCCTATGTGGCCAGCGGATCCTCCCCCTCCGGCGTGCAATACGTCGGCAATACCGAAACGAATTCGGTGCAGCTCGGTCCGGGCCAAAGCATTACGGTGAACCAGCCCGGGAGCCAGATCTTCAACGCCAGCGGCGCCGACGTGTTCCAGGCGCTGGATGACCTGGCCACGGCCCTTAACGCCAATGACACCGCCGGGGTTCAGGCCGCGGGCGCGGAGGTTCAATCCGCCTTCCAAGCCGTCTCGACGCAGCAGACGTTTTACGGGGCCACGACCCAGCGCCTGCAATCGCTGGACACGTTCCTGAGCACGGAGCAGGTCCAGCTCTCGCAGCAGGCGACCACGCTCGCCGGGGCGAACATGCCGCAGGTGGCGACCGCCCTCAGCCAGGAGGAGGTCACCAACCAGGCCACCACCAGCGCCGAAGCCGAGATGCTCGAGCAGCCCGATCTCTTTTCCTACTTGCCCTAATGTCGTTTCGAGGCAGGCAGTGAGTTCACCATTGCACCCAGCGAAGCCGAGATTGAGCGGTCAGGCCGCAGCGTAGCGGGGCAGGCGCCACCGTCTGCCCCTCCCCGCCCTAGGCGTACGCACCCAGCCCCGTAATGCTTTCGCCGATGGCCAGCGTGTGGATGTCGTGCGTGCCCTCGTAGGTGTTCACCGACTCCAGATTGGCCATGTGGCGAAACACCGGATACTCGTCGGCAATGCCGTTGGCGCCCAGCAGATCCCGCGCCGCGCGCGCCACGTTTAGGGCAATGGCGCAGTTGTTGCGCTTCAGCATCGAAATCTGGGGGTGCGTCGCGCGGCCTTGATCCTTCAGCCGGCCCACCTGCAGGGCCAACAGTTGGGCCTTGGAGATCTCCGTGATCATCTCGACCAGCCGTTCCTGCACCAGTTGGTGGCCGGCCAAGGGCTTGTCGCCGAATTGCTTGCGAAACAGCGTGTATTGCAGGGCCGTGTCATAGCATTGCATGGCGCTGCCGATCACTCCCCAGCCGATGCCATACCGGGCTTGGTTCAGGCACATGAGCGCGTGCTTCAGCCCGCTGGCGCCGGGCAGGCGGTTCTCCGCCGGGATGCGGACGTCATGCAGCGACAAGCTGGAGGTCACCGAGGCGCGCAGCGACATTTTGCCGTGCACGTCTTCGGTTCGGAAACCGGGCCGGCCGGTCTCCACCAAGAAGCCGGCCACCACGCCCTCGTCGTCCTTGGCCCAAACGATGGCCACATCGGAGATTGAGCCCGAGGTGATCCACATTTTCTCGCCGTTCAGGATGTACTCGTCGCCGCTCCGGCGGGCGCGGCTGCGCATGCCGCCGGGGTTGGAACCGAAATCCGGCTCGGTCAGACCAAAGCAGCCCAGCTTTTCCCCGCTGCGCAGTTGCGGCAGCCAAAGGTTCTTTTGCTCCTCGCTGCCGAAGGCGTGGATCGGGTACATCACGAGCGCGCTCTGCACGCTGACAAAGCTGCGCAGGCCGCTGTCGGCCCGCTCCAACTCCTGCATCACCAAGCCGTACTCGACGTGGCTCAGGCCGGCGCAACCGTAGCCATGCAGGCTTGCGCCAAAAAAGCCCAAGCGCCCCATCTCCGGCACCAATTCCTGGGGGAACCGCCCCTCCCGCGCGCAACCCTCGATGATCGGGATCACGCGGTCCTCGGCCCATTGCCGCGCGTTGTCCCTGGCAAGACGCTCTTCTTCGCTCAGCAGGGAGACAAAATTGATGAAGTCCACATCGCGAAATTTCAGCATTCCCGTTCCTTGGTGCCGCCGCCCGCGGCCAGCGCTAATTCGGCGAATTGGCGCCCGGGCCTTGCCGGTCGCGCTTGCGCATGTAGACGTCGAAGCGGCGCTGCAGCCGGCGGCGCCGCCAGCGATGATAGCCGCTGTGCACGCCGGCAAAGGGGTTGGCGCCCCTCAGGCCCTTCAGGAAGATAAAAGCGAACAGCATCCCGCCCAAATACCCGAGATCGTTGATGCCACCAAACGCTCCGAACAACAGCAGCAGCACGCCCCAGCCGAGCACCACCCACTTGGCCTTAATGCTCACCGGCGGCAGCAGCAGAAAGATCTTCTGCTCCGGGAACATCATGCCAAACGCCAGCAAGATGCCGAAGGCGGCGCCGTCGGCTCCAAACGTGGGCACGCCCGGGCTGCCCAGCGCCAGATGCAGCAGGACGTCAATCAGCCCGGCGCCGACGCCGCAGAAGAAATAGAAGTAGTAAAAGCGCCTCGTGCCCAGAGCCTGCTCCACCGAGACGCCGAACATCCACACCGCGAACATGTTGAACAGCAGTTGCCAAAACGTGACGTGGATGAACAGATAGGTGAACAGCTGCCACACCGCGCCATGCACCAGCTGGATCGGATACAGGAAAAACCACGGCCACGGAATGGCCGACACCAGCGGCACGCCGTGCTGGCCCAGGAATAAGAGCAGCCAGACAACGGCGCTGGCGATGACGATGACCTTCACGCCGCGGGTGAAGCCCGGGACGCTGAAGGTGTACATGGGCGGACTGGTGGAACGATACGGCATGAAGCGGCAGTAGATGCGGCGCACTCCGGCGGGGCGCCCCGCCAGCCGCACCCTCCAGTATACGAGGCGGTGCGGCCGCGGCGGCGCCGCGCTCCACGGCCCCCGGCGAGGCAGGCCTTCCGCCTCCTGCCGGCCCGCCTGGCGCTAGGGGGTGAAGGAGCGCCAGGCGGCGCGCAGCCGGCGCGGGGTCAGAGCCGCGAGCAGCGGCAGCACCGCCAGGATGCGCACCTGCCCATATCGCCGGATCGCGGCGACATTGGCGGCGACGCCTTCGCCCTCGGCCTCGCCCGGCGGGTCGTTGATGACCACCCCGGCAATCGCCAGGTGCCGCGCCCGCAGCGCCTCCAAGCTCATCAGCGTATGGTTGATGGTTCCCAAGCGCGCCCGGGCCACCACCACCACGGGCATCCCCAGTTGCGCCATCAGGTCCACCATCAAGGTGCGCCGATTCAGCGGGACCAAGATGCCGCCGGCGCCCTCGACGATGAGGGGCCGGGCGGAGGGCGGCAGGCGCAAGCGGCGCAGGCGTATGGCTTGATGCTCCCGGGCCGCGGCCAGATGCGGCGAGGCGGGCAGCGCGAAGCGATAGGCCTCGGGCAAAAACCGTTGCCGCGGCAACCCCGTCCAGCGGGCCACGCATTCGGTGTCGGTCGCCGCGCCGGGCGGGCCCTCGGTGCCGCACTGCATGGGCTTCCAGTAGTTGGCCTCAAGGCCGAGCGTCAGGAGGGAGGACACCACGGTCTTGCCCACGCCGGTATCCGTGCCGGTGATGAAGTAGCTTTGCCGTTTCACGCGGCGGCCTCGGCGGTCACCGCGGCGCGGAGCGCGGCGGCCAGCGCGGCCAGCTCTTCGCTGCTGTGCTCGGCATGCACGGTCAGGCGCAGCCGTGCCGTGCCCTCGGGCACCGTCGGCGGGCGAATGGCGCGGACATCGAAGCCGGCGGCGGCCAGCCGCTGGGAAACGGCCACGGCACGGCGATCGGCGCCCACCACCACGGGGATGATCGGGGACTCGGCCGCCGCGCCCGCGCGTTCCGGAATGAGTCCCGCGGCGGCGAGATGCCGGCGCAGCTCGCGCGCATGGGCGCGGACCTGCTCCCGGCGCCAGGGCTCGGCGGTGGCGGTGTCCATGGCCGCCTCCAACTGCACCGCCATGAGGGGTGGCGGGGCGGTGGTGTAAATGAACGGCCGGGCACGGTTGATCAGCAGGTCTTTCAGCCAGGCGGGACCGACGACCAAGGCGCCGGCGGCGCCCCACGCCTTGCCGCAGGTGTGGACGACCGCCACCACCGGCGCCGGCCAGCCGGCGGCCGCGACGAAGCCCGCGCCGTCGGGCCCGAAAAGGCCCGTGGCGTGGGCCTCATCCACCACCAGAGCCACCTGATGCCCGGCGCATAGCGCCGCCAGTTCGGCGAGCGGCGCCAGGTCACCCTCCATGCTGTACACCGACTCGACCACCGCCAGGCGCCGCTGGCCGGCTTTGGCGGGAGAGCGGCGAAATGCCGCCTCATAGGCGGCGAGATCCAGATGCGGGAGCCGCACCCGTTCCGCGCCGCTCAGGCGCATGCCGTCAATCAGGCTGGCGTGGTTCAGGCGGTCGGAAAAGATCACGTCGCCGCGGCGCGCCAGTACCGTCAGCAAGCTCAAGTTGGCGGCATAGCCGGAGGGAAAATACAGCGCCGCCGCGGCGCCGCAGAAGCCGGCGAAGCGCGCTTCCAACGCGCCCCAGCGCGGGTCCTCGCCGCGAATCAGCCGCGAGCTGCCCCCGCCCAGCGGCAGGCCATCGGCCGGGGTACTGGTGGCCGCAGGCGCTAGCGCCGCCGCCAGGGCGGCGCGAACCCTTGGGTGGCGCGCCAGCCCGAGGTAGTCATTGGAGCAAAAGTCCCGCCCCGACGGCGGCCGCAGCTCGCGCCGCCGCCCCGCCACCGCCAGCGCCGCCAATTCCTCCGCGCAGGCCCGGGAGAGCTCCGTCGCGTCCATGCCAACCATTGTACGGACGGTCCGGCGGCGGGCGCGGGCCGGGCGCTGGCCCTGGAACCGGCGCCCGCGCGGGATAGACTGGGCTGTGGATTCGCCGCTGATTTTGGGCATAGAGACCTCCTGCGACGAAACCGCCGCGGCGGTGGTGGCCGGCGGCGCGCGACGGCTGTCGAACGTGGTCTTGTCGCAGGTGCCGGTGCACCGGCTCTATGGCGGCATCGTTCCGGAGTTGGCCAGCCGCGAGCACTTGCGCGGCATCGTCCCCATCGTGCGCCAGGCGCTGGAACAAGCGCAGCTGGAACTCGCCCAAGTGGACGCCATCGCCGTCACCTGTGGCCCGGGCCTGGCCGGCGCGCTCCTGGTGGGGCTGACCTACGCCAAATCCCTGGCGTTGGCTTCGGGCAAGCCGCTCATCGGCGTGCATCATTTGGCCGGCCACATCCATGCCGTGCTGCTCGACCGCCGGGAACAGGGCTTAGGCGAGCCGGACTGGCCGGCGGTGGCGCTGGTGGTCAGCGGCGGCCACACCGCCCTCTTCCGCGTGGACCGGCGGCCGCCGGCCGAGGGCGGCTTTGCCTACCGGTTGCTCGGCCAGACGCGGGATGATGCCGCCGGCGAAGCCGGCGACAAAGTCGCCAAGCTGCTGGGCCTGGGCTATCCCGGCGGCCCCATCATTGACCGGCTGGCCGAGCATGGCGATGAGCGCTCCGTCGCTTTCACCCGTCCGCGCCTGAAGGGCCGGGAGCGCGACCTGGATTTCTCCTTCAGCGGCTTGAAAACCGCGGTGCTGCGCTACACCCAAACCCATCCCCTGGCGGCGGGCATCGCGGCGCGGCGGCAGCTCACCGCCGACGGCGCCAAGCCGCCCCTGGACGCCTTGCGCGCCGCCTGCGACGGCGCGACGCTGAACCTGATCGCCAGCTTCCAATACGCCGTCGCCCATGAGCTGAGCGAGAAGACGCTGGACGCCGCCGAGCGCGTGGGCGCCGGCAGCATTCTGCTCACCGGCGGCGTCGCCGCCAACCGGCGCTTGCGCCGTGAACTGGCCGCTGCCGCCGCCGAGCGCGGCTGGGAGGTGATGGCCCCGCCCATCGCGCTGTGCACCGACAATGCGGCCATGATCGCCGCCGCCGCCGCGCCGCAATATGAGATGGGCGACTTCGCCACTTGGGATTTGGCCGCCCTCCCGCAGTTGCCTTTGGCCGCCCGTTGACGCTCTTTTGGAATCGTGAATTAATGGGGTGAGCGGCTCCCCTTAGCCCGCCGCCTTCGGCGGTGGCGAACTCCGGCGCACCAGGATATTGATCGGCAGTCCCCTCCTCATCCGTTCTTGAGATGCCTCCATGGCCATCGGGCTCAAACTGAAAAACCTGTTGTTCGTGATCTATGCCGCCGACCCGGAGCGCGTGCGTCCCTTGCTGCCGGCGGGGCTGGATCTGGATCTGCGGGATACACCGCAGGGCCCGCGCGCCTTTTTGGCTACCGTGGCGCTGGAATCGGGCGCCGCATTTCCCTACGTCCTGACCGGATTCCGGCAGGTGAACTACCGCATTTACGTCCGCCACGAGGGCGAGCCGGGGGTAATGTTCGTGCGCTCCTGGGTTTCCTCCCGCGCCGCCGCCGCCGCCCTCAGCCTGGCCATCCCCACCGAGCACGCGGCCGTTGAGCTGGACATTGAGGATGGCGCCGTCCCCTACACCCGCTACGCGGTGAAGGGCCGGTCCGGTGAGCATGAGTTGGAGGTAGAAGCCGCCGCCGACGCCGAGCTGCAAGCGCCCGGCTATTTCCCGTCGCACGAGGAGGCGGTCACCTTTCTGACGCACCGGCTGAACGGCTTTGCCCTCGGCCATCGCGGCGGGCTTACGGTGGTACGGGTCGAGCATGAGCATATGCATCCGGTGGCGGCGCGCGTCCGCGCCGAACGCGTGGATGAGTGGACGGCGTGCGGCGCGCTGACCCCGGCCGAGGCGCGGCAGCCGCTGCTGGCGCTGATTCAGCCGGAAGTTGAGTTCGACATGAATCTGCCCGAGCGGCTGTGACGCCCCGGCCCGCTGCGGGTGGCGCATGACGGCTGACGCCAGCCCGGCAACGGCGCCCCGGCGGGTTTCCCTGGCCGCCGGCGCCGCCTGCTTTCGCCATCACCCGGGCGCCGGCCCGCCGGTGCTGTTCCTGCCTGGCTTGCTGGCGACCAGCTTCTGCTGGCGCCACTGCCTGCCCCCGCTGTCCGCGGTCGGCGACTGCTATGCCCCGGACTTTCCCGGCCTGGGCGGTTCCGCGCCAATCCCCCGCTTGGACGGCATCGCCGGGCTGGCGGCCTGGGCGCGGGAGTTTGCCGCCACCTTGGGCCTGGGCCCGGTAACGATTGTCGCCTCTTCGTGGGGCGGGGCGGTGGCGCTGCGCTGGGCCCTCGATGCGCCCCACGAGGTCCGCGCCTTGGTGCTGGCGGCGCCGGCGAATCCATTCTTTCGTCCGCTGTGGCGGCAGCGGGCACTGTTGGGCAATGCCCGCTGGGCGGGTCTGGCCCTGGCCCACATGCCCGCCCGCTGGCACGCCCGCGGCTTGGCGGCCATGTTCGCCGATCCGCGCCGCTTGACGGCGGAAATCGCGGCCGGGTACCGCCAGCCGCTGCGGCGCCGAGGGCTGGGCCGCATCGTTGCCGGCTATGTAGCCCATTGGCGGCGGGATATGGCAGCCATGGCGCCGCACCTGGGGGAGATTCCGGCGCCCACATTGCTGCTGTGGGGAGAGCAAGACCGCATCGTTCCGCCCGGCTCCGCCGCGCCGCTGCAACGGGCGCTGGCGCACGCCGAGCTGTCGCTGTTGCCCGACGCCGGTCATGCACCGTTTGAAGAATGCCCCACGGCCTTCTGCGCCGCCGCCATGGCCTTCCTCCGCCGCCACCTGCGGCCCTGAACCCCTGGCCCACCCCCGGGGCGGGCGGTACGGCCCCTCCCCACGGCGGCACTCCCGGGGGCGTACAATTTTCTCAGTTACCATGCTGGGCTTCGGCAAAACATCCCCGGCCATCCCCGGAATGGGCCCTTTGGAAGCTGAGGTCATGACCCAGCTTTGGACCCACCGCGGAGAGACCAGCGTGCGGGATTTGCTGCCACGCATGGGCCGACCGCTCGCCTACACCACCCTGATGACCACGTTGGACCGGCTGTTCAAGAAGGGCCTCCTGCTGCGCCGCAAAGCCGACCGCGCCTTCCTGTATACCCCTCGCTGCACGCGCCCGGAATGGGAATCGGAGCGGGCGGGCGCGATGGTGCAAGCGTTGCTGGAGGCGCCGGGCGTGGCGCATGGATTGGTGCTGTCCACCTTGGTCGAAGCCGTGGGCCCGGGCCATGAAGAATTGCTTGCCGCCTTGGAGGCCAAAATCCGCGCCCAGCGGCAAGCGCTGCGCGCGGCGCCGCCAGCCGCGGAAAGGCCACGGTGATTTTGTCTTACCCGCTGCGCGTCGTCTGCCTGGCCCTGGCGGCGGGCTTCCTGCTGCACCTGGCGCTGACGCTGTCGGTTCGGCTGCTCTCCCCATGGCTGGAGCGGCGCGCCGCCGCCTGGACGCCGCGGGCCGCCGCTCGCTGGGTGCTGGCCTGGCGCGCCGCGCCGTTCGCCCTCGCCTGCGCTGTCACCGGCGGCATGGTGCTGCCCGCGTACCTGCGCTTTGAGCCGGCGGGCCACGCGGAACAGGTGGGTACGGGATTTCTGCTGGCGGCAGCCCTGGGCGGCGCGATCTGCCTGCTCGCGCTGGCCCGTTGGTCGCGGGCGGCGCTGGCGCTGCGGCGACTGGAGCAGGAATGCCGGCGGGGCGGCCGGGACTTGGCCACGACCGCGGGCATTCCGGCGACCGTGGTCAGTTGCGATGAGCCATTCGTGGTCCTGGCCGGCACCCGCGCCCCGCGCGTGGTGCTTTCCCGCGCGGCCTGGCAGCGCCTGACCCCGCCGCAACTGGAGGCCGCGCTGCGCCATGAGGCCGCGCATCTCACCGCCGGGGACCGCTGGCGGCGCGGGCTTTTGCTCCTCCTGCCCGACCCCCTGCCCGCCTGGCGCGGGCTGCGCCGGTGCGATCAGCTATGGATGCGGTACTCCGAGTGGGCGGCCGACCAAGCCGCCGCCGGGGACCCTTGGCGGGCCCTGCATTTGGCCGAGGCGCTGCTGGCGGTGGGTTGCGGGGCAACGTCGCGGGCGCCGCTCGGGCATCCCCTGGGATCGCTGGTCAGTGGACTGGCTAGCGATGGCCAGGATTTGGCTGCCCGCGTGAACCGGTTGCTTGCCGTGCCCGCTGCGGCCGGAAGCGTCCCCGCTCGCGCTGCCGCGTCCAACGGCGAGGCCGCCTGGCATTGGCCCGCCGCTCTTGTCGCCCTGCTTACCGCCGCCGCGTTATTGGCCCTTCCCCACGCCGCGGCGCTCTACCCCTATCTAGAACGCCTAGTGCGGTAAGGACGGCGGGCGGGAAGGGGTTGGGAGCTGTGGGTTGGTGCCGCAGAAGGGACTCGAACCCCCACTCCGTTTCCGGAACATGGACCTGAACCATGCGCGTCTGCCAATTCCGCCACTGCGGCACTGGATAAAAGCTTAGCAGGCTTCTCAACCCGCCCGGGGCTTTTGGGCATGGGTCCGGAATGCCGGCGCGGCGGTGGCGGGCGGAGGCGATGGGGGCGGGACCTCGGCCTGGTGCGCGGCCTGGTCCGCGGGCACGGCGGGCAGCTCGAGCTGGAAGCGGGCGCCGTGGCCGGGCTCGCTGCGCAGCGTCAGGTTGCCGCCGTAGGTCAGGGCGATGCGCTGGGCGCCGCTGAGGCCCAGGCCGGTGCCGCGCGGCTTGGTGGTGTGGTAGGGCAAGAAGATTTTGCTTTGCTCCTCGCGCGGAATGCCCGGCCCGGTGTCTTCAATCCAACACAGGGCGCGGTCGCCGTCGCGCTCGGTCTGCAGGGTGACCCGCCCCGGCTGATCGCCGATGGCCTCGAAGGCGTTCAGCAACAGGTTCGTCAGGGCCCGGCGCAGATCCACGGCGCTGCCGCGCACCGGCGGGGGCTGGCCAAAATTGGTTTGCAAGCGCACCTTGCTGCGCTGGCGCCACAGCGGCGCGGTCAGCTCGACCGCCTGACGGGCGATCTCGTTCAAATCCAGCAAGGCCATTTCGCCTTCGCCGCCGGCCAGATATTCGCGCAACCGAGCCACTGTCTCTCGCCCGCGGCGCACGGCGGTGTGCAGCATGTCCCGGTAGCGGCGGCGTTCGCTTTCTGGGCGGCCCTCCATCAGGCCCAGCACCGCATCCGCCTTTTGCACCACCGCGAGGATGTTATTGAAGTCATGGGTGATGCCGGCGGCCATGCGGCCCATGGCCTCATGCTTTTCCAGTTCCGTCATGCGCCGCTCCATGCCGGCGACCTCCGTGATGTCGCTGAGCAGCAGCAACACGCCGGTGACGTCACGGGCCGCATTGCGCAAGGGCGTCGCCGAGGCGAGCACTTCGAGACGCCGGCCATGGGCGGAATCGTCGAAGCCGCCGCGCACGCCGCCGCTGCCTTGGCCCTCCAGCGCGCGCTGCAGCATCCGCCGGTCGCGAGCCTCTTTCGCATAGGGGTTGATTGCGCGGCTTAAGGTCGCCGCCGAACGCCCGATCAATTCGTCGGGCCGGCGGGCCAACAGGCGGAAGGCAGCTGCGTTGGCGTCCACCAGACGCAGATCGTGGTCAAAAACGAATGCCGCTTCCGCCATGGCCGCCAATAGCTGCCGCAGATGCTCGCGACCGCCCACCTCCCTGGCTTGGCTGGCCCGGCGCAGCTCAAAGACCCAGACCAGCAACAGTCCCGCCAGCAGGATGACCGTTTCGTTTTCCCAGGCGAAGCGTGCGGCCAAGGGCACGGAAATGCCCGGCAGGATCGCCAGCCGATAGGTCGCGGAGGCCGCCACGCTCAGGCCGACCGCCACCAAGCCGCTGCTGAGGCCAAAGAACCAATCCACCACGAAGATGCCGGGCAGAAAGATCAGCAGCGCGACCTGGCGGTCGCCCGCCGAGGCCAGCAGCAGGAGCCACCCGGCCGCGGCCACCGCCACGGCGGCGGCAATGCCACGCCAAACCTGAGACCGCCACTGCATGCAGACAACTGCGGAAAGGAACGGGAGGGACCAACGGGAAACGGCGTTACCCCAGTTTAGCGCGGCGCTTAGGCGGCTGGCGGACGGCCTGCCCCACTTCGCGGGCTGGCCGCAACGCGGCAACTTGGAGACGCCCCGAGCCCCAGCGGGCGTCCGTTGCCGGCCGTCGAAGCCCAGCCGCAGCGACCAGCGGGAGCGTCCAGAATAGGGCGGCCGAGCCGCATGCCTGTCCCACTACATCGCCGGCGCCGCGCCGAGTTCGGCTTGCTCGTGGGCGTGATAGGAACTGCGCACCAGCGGCCCGGCCTCGACATGGCGGAAGCCCATGGCCAGGCCGGCCCGTTTCAAGCGCGCAAACTCCTCCGGCGCATACAAGCGCTTGACCGGCAGGTGATCGCGGGAGGGCCGCAGGTACTGGCCCAAAGTCAAAATGTCGCAACCGGTCGCCTGCAAGGCCTGGAGCGTTGCCAGCAATTCCTCTTCGCTCTCGCCCAGGCCCAGCATCAGCCCTGTCTTGGTGATCATCCCCGGCGCCAGGCGCTTCACGTTGCGCAACAACTCCACCGAACGGCTAAAGCGAGCTCCGGGGCGGACAAAACGATACAGGCTGGGAACGGTCTCGGTGTTGTGATTCAAAATGCGCGGCACCGCGGCCAGCACGATGCGCAAGGCGTCCTCGCTGCCCCTGAAGTCCGGGATCAAGACCTCGACGGCGCAGTCTGGCGCCAGCTCCCGAATCGCATGAATCGTCGCGGCGAAGACGCGGGCGCCGCCGAGGTTGTCGTCGTCCCGGTTGACCGAGGTGACCACGGCGTGGCGCAAGCCGAGGGTACGCACGGCCTCTGCCACGCGGCGCGGCTCTTCATAGTCAATCGGTTGCGGGCGGCCCTTGGGCACGGCGCAGAAGCCGCAGCGGCGGGTGCAGAGCTCACCCAGCAGCATGAACGTCGCGGTACGGTGGCTCCAGCACTCGCCGATATTGGGACACCGGGCGGATTCGCAGACGGTGTGCAGGCCCAAGCCGCGCGTCAAGCGCTTGAGTTCCTGAAAGTTCTCCCCCCCTGGCGCCCGCACTCGCAGCCACTCCGGCCGAGGGCCGACGGGAGCGGGCGGGGTGATCTGGACCAAATCCATACATAGCTATTCTAGCCAGGCTGGCCCCGGGGCTGGGCCGGGGGTGCCGGGGTACGGCGGCCAAACCCCCAGACAGCGCCGCTTACAATGGGGGGTGGTTCCAAAGGCGCAATGAATGGCGGATCTCAACCAAGAATTTGATGTTGTAGTGGTCGGCAGCGGCCCGGGCGGATATTGGGCGGCGATTCGCGCCGGTGAATATGGCCTGTCCACGCTGTGCATAGAAAAGGACCCTAAGCTGGGCGGCACCTGCTTGCATGTCGGCTGCATTCCCACCAAGGCGCTACTGCACAACGCCGAAGTCATGGACGTGTTCCGCAACGCCAAGGAGCTGGGCGTGGATGCCGGGCCGTTCAGCCTGAACTGGGGGCAGGTGCAGGCGCGGAAGGATCAGATCATTGCCAAGCATGCCAAAGGCATTGAGTTCCTGTTCCGCAAAAACAAGGTGCAGTGGATGCAGGGTGTGGCGCGGTGGGTGGGACCGGGACAGTTGGAAGTGGCGGCCCAGGGCGGTACGCAGATGGTGCGCGCCAAGAACGTCATTTGGGCCACCGGCTCGACCGCGCGCCTGCTGCCGGGGCTGACTGCCGACGACCGCATCCTGACCAACATCGAGATTCTGAAGCTCACTGCGGTGCCCAAGCGCCTGGTCATCATAGGCGCCGGCGCGGTGGGCGTGGAGTTCGCCTCCATCTTCAAGCGCTTCGGCGCCGAGGTGACCATTATCGAGATGCTGCCGCGGCTGGTGCCGATCGAGGACGAGGAGATCGCGCGCGAGTTGGAGAAGGCATATCGCAAGCAGAAGATCGGCATTGAAACCGGCGCCCGCGTGGCCGGGATCGAGAAGACCGCCGCCGGAGTGAAGGTCGCCTACACGAACGCGGGCGGCCAGGACCAGACGATCGAGGCCGACGCCGTGCTGGTCGCGGTAGGCCGGCGGCCCATCACCGAAGGATTGAACCTGGAGCGTAGCCGGGTGCAGCTGGAGCGCGGCTTCATCAAAACCGACGGCTATATGCGCACCGGCGAGCCCGGCGTCTACGCCATCGGCGACGTGGTCTCCGGCACCCCGCAACTGGCGCACGTGGCCTCGGCCGAGGGCCTGGTGGCGGTGGCGCACATCGCCGGGCGGCCGGTGGATCCGGTGGACTACGGCAAGATCCCCAGCGTCACCTTCTGCGAGCCGCAGGTCGCCAGCGTGGGGCGGACCGAGCAAGCCGCCCAGCAGCAGGGGCTGAAATACAAGGTGGGCAAGTTTCCGTTCGTCGGCAATTCCAAGGCGACGATCTTGGGCGCGCACGAGGGCTTCATCAAGATGCTGGCCGACGAAAAAGACGGCACCGTGCTGGGCGTGCACATGATTGGGCCGATGGTGACCGAGTTGATCTCGGAAGCGGTGCTGGGCATGCAACTGAAGGTGGCCGCCGATGAGATCATGGGCACCGTGCACGCGCATCCCACTCTGTATGAAGCGGTGCTGGACGCGGCCAACTCGGTCTATGGACTGACGATCAACGCCTAGACGCCGGCTGCAATGCCCGGTCCGGGCTGCTCCCGGCAGCGCGGCAACCCGCGGGCTCACCGCCGGGCGCGAGCCGCGCCAGGAGCGAACGTGAAGGCTGGGAGCGCTGTAGGGCGCGCGTCTCGCCTGGACGCCGCCGGCCGGCGACGCTGGGCCGTGGGCGACATGCTAAGGTGAAGGCGTGGGGCGCGACACCACGCCGCAGGCCGCGCAGGCGCAAGTGGCGGCGCTGATCAAGCTGGGCCCGGAGGGACGGCTGCGCGCGGCGCTGGAGATGAGCGAGACGGCACGCCAGGTGGCAATCGAGGGCCTGCGCCGCTGGCATCCGGAATGGAGCTTCGATCACGCGCGGCGGGAGTTGGTGCGGAAGATCCTGGGCGACGGCTGGGCCCGCCGCGTCTGGCCCCATGGGGAGTGACCTGCAGAACCTGCTGCGGACGCTAGTCGCCACGTTCGGCGCGACGGGTATTCCCTACATGCTCACAGGCTCATTTGCCGCCACCCTGTACGGCGTGCCGCGCACCACGTACGACGTGGACTTCGTGGTGGACCCACCCAGTGCCGGGTCCCTCGACGCGTTTCTGCGGCAGATCGGGCCGCTGCTCTACGTGGATGCGGAGGCGACGCGGGAGGCGTGGCGGCGGCGCAGCATGTTCAACGTGGTGGACGCCGCCGGATGGAAGGCGGACTGCATCGTGCGCAAGGACCGAGCCTTCAGCCGGGAGGAGTTCGGACGCCGCCGGTCGATCCCGGCGCTTGGAATGGAGTTGGTCGCCGCCTCGGCGGAGGATGTGATCTTGAGCAAGCTCGAGTGGTCGCGGCAGGCGGGCGGTTCGGAGCGCCAACGGCGGGACGTCGCCTCGATTTTGGCCGTCGCCGGCGACCAGTTGGACTGGAACTATCTGGAGCGCTGGCGGGGGGCGCTCGGGCTGGCAGAGGAGTGGGCGCGGGCGAACGAGCCCGAGCGCTAGGCGGCTTACGGGTCGCGTTGGGAACGGCGATGGCTCTGGCGGTGGTGAATTTGGGCACGGTCCGCTATGGCGCGGCCGAGGACATCCAGCGAGTGCTGGTGGCGCGGCGGCGAGCCGGAGAGATCGGCGACGTGCTGCTGCTGCTGGAGCATCCGCCCGTGGTCACGCTGGGGCGGAATGCCCAGGCCCGGAACGTGCTGGCGGGCGCCGACGAATTGCGGCGCCAGGGGGTGGATTTGGCGGCTTGCGACCGTGGCGGGGATGTGACCTATCACGGGCCGGGACAGTTGGTGGGCTATCCGATTGTGGACCTGCGCGGCTTGGGGATGGGGCCGGTGGCGTATATGCGGGCGCTGGAAGAGGTGCATATTCAAGTGGCGGCGGGCTTTGGCCTGGAAGCGGTGCGGATGGCCGGCATGACCGGCGTCTGGATCCCGGGACAGCCGCCGCGCAAGCTGGTGGCGATGGGCATTCACGTCTCGCGCGGCGTCACCAGCCACGGCTTCGCCCTCAACGTGGCGTCCGACCTCGAGAGGTTCACCCGCCTCATCGTGCCCTGCGGGCTGGCCGGACATGGCGTCACCTCGCTGCAGCAGGAGCTGGGCAAGCCGGTCGAGATGGCGCGGGTAAGAGCGGCGGTGGCCTGGCAGTTCGGCCGCGTTCTGGGAAGGCCCACCGTAGAGGTATCCTCGCTAGAGGACCTGGGGCGCGCAGGCCCCGCCGGCCGCAGACATGACGCCACCATCCACGCTGCCATCACCTGACCGGGGGCCGGACGCCGAACCAGCGCGTTCGGAAGCGAAGGCACCGCCCGGCAATGGCGCCGCCGGGGACGGCAAGCGCGCCGGCCGGCTCGACGCCGCGCCCATGGCGAGCGAAGCCTGGTTCGAAGACCTGCGACTGGAGCGGCACGCCTTCGACATTCGCCAGGCGCGGCGCGACGGCAAGGTCGTGTACGAGTGGACCGGGGCGATCACCGATCCCCCGCCGCTGCGGGAATCGGGGCGGTTGAGCCGGGCGCAGTGCCTGGAGATCTACCGCTTCATGCTGATGAACCGGATCATGGAGCAGCAGCTCGAGAACCTCTACAAGCAGGGACAGGTGGTCGGGGGCGTGTACTTCGGCCTGGGGCAGGAAGGCAACTCCGTGGCCTCTGCCTATGCCTTGGACGAGGCGGACTGGATGGCGCCGATGATCCGCAACCAGGGCAGCCTGCTGGTGCGGGGGTTTGCGCCCCGCGATGTGATGATGCAGTACATGGCCAAGGCGGGCTCGCCCACCGGTGGGCGGGACGGCACCTCCCATTACGGGGAGCTGGGGCGGCGGCGCATGATCTCGCCGATCTCGATGCTGGGCGATTTGATTCCGGTGATGGGCGGCGTCTGCATGGGCGAGCGGCTCCAGGGCCGGGAGGTCGCGGCGATGACCTGGATTGGCGACGGCGGTCAGAGCACGGGGGTGTTCCACGAGGGCGTGAACTTCTCCGCCGTTCAGGGGCTGGGCCTGGTGCTGGTGGTCGAAAATAACTTGTGGGCCTATTCGACGCCGCTGAACCAGCAGGTGAAGGTGGCGGATTTGGCGCTACGGGCCCGGGGATACGGCGTTCCCGCCGTGATCGTGGATGGGACCGACGTGTTGCAGGTTTATGACGCCTGCCGGGCGGCGGTCGAACGGGCCCATGCCGGCTGCGGGCCGACGCTGATCGAAAGCAAGCTGATGCGGATGAAGGGCCACGCCATTCATGACGCCGCCGCCTACGTGCCGCCGGCGCTGCTGGAGTTCTGGCGGCGGCGGGATCCGATTCTGCGCTTCGAGCGGTATTTGGCCCAGAAGGCCTGGCTGACGCCGCCGGCGCAGCAGGCATTGGTGGCGGAGGTGGAGGCGTTCATGCTGGCGGAGCGGGCGGCGGCGGAGGCCAGCCCCATGCCCGACCCGGCGACGGCACTGAGCGGCGTGTACTGTGACGGCTGCCATGACTTGCGACCGCGGTTCGAGCGCGGGGCGCCGGCGCTCGAAAACGCCGGGCCGGCGCACGCGGCCGAGGCGGCGACACAGGAGGCGAGCGATGCTCCTCACCTACGTTGACGCCATCCGGCAGGCGCTGGCGGAAGAAATGCGCCGCGATCCGGCGGTGTTTTTGCTAGGCGAAGACATCGGCATCTACGGCGGCGCCTTCAAGGCCACCGCCGGCTTGGTGGACGAGTTCGGCCCGGCGCGAGTGGTGGACACGCCCCTGGCGGAATCCGCCGTGGTCGGGGCGGCCATCGGCGCCGCCTACACCGGGATGCGGCCCGTGGTGGAGATGCAGTTCATGGACTTCGTCGCCTGCTGCTTCAATCAGATCACCAACTTCGCCGCCAAGAGCCATTACCGCTGGGGCGCGCCGGTGGCAATGGTGATCCGCGGGCCGGTGGGCGGCGGAGTGCACGGCGGGCCCTTCCATTCGCAAAACCCGGAGATGTATTTCGCCCACACGCCGGGACTGAAGGTCGTCGAGCCGGCGACCGCGCGGGACGCTTATGGGCTGCTCAAGAGCGCCATCCGCGACCCCAACCCGGTGCTGTTTTTGGAGCACAAGTTTTTGTACCGGCGCGTGAAGGACGAGATTCCTGCGAATGGCCCGGCGGTTCCGCTGGGCGTGGCGGCGGTGGCACGGGCGGGACGCGATCTATCGGTGATCACCTACGGAGCGATGGTGCTGCTGGCCTTGGAAACAGCCGCGGCGCTGGCCGGCGAGGGCATCGAAACCGAAGTGCTGGACCTGCGGACGCTGGCGCCGCTCGATCGCGAGGCCATCGTTGCGACCGCGAAAAAGACGAACAAGGTTCTGATCCTGCATGAGGACACGCGTACTGGCGGCATCGCGGGAGAGATCACCGCCATTTTGCAGGAGGAGGCGTTCGATCATCTCGATGCGCCGATTCTGCGGCTGACCTCGGCGGATGCGCCGGTGCCGTTTTCCCCGCCCTTGGAGGCGGCATTTTTGCCCTCGGCGGAAGGGCTCCAGGCCGCCCTGCGGCGCTTAGCCCATTACTAGGCGCGGCGGACCCTTCACGCGCCGGGGCGGATCGTCACGTCCACGGTGCGGGTGAGCGGGTGGGCGGTCTCCATGAACACCACCCCGCCTTTGAGGACCGCCGAAGCCTCGACCAGGAAATGGCGCAGGTAGGTTCCGTCGTAGGGCTGGCCCGTGGCCATCGTCCAGCGGCTGCGCAGGCGCGCGGTGACGCCGTCCGGCCAGCCCTCGATGACCAATTGGCCCATCGCATAGCGGGGACCGGCGGAGATGGTCAAATGGTAGGTGGCGACCTGGCGCTGCCGATCAAGCGCCGGGACGAGCGAGACGTGGGCGGAAAAATAACCGTAGCGGTGGCAGAGCCCGGTGACGGCGGCGGCGCCTTCGGCCAGCAGCGGCGTATTGACCACCGTGCCGGGCGTCCGGGCGGCGGCGGGCACCACGCCGGCGAACCGCTGCGCTGCGGCCGCGGCGGTGAGTCCCGGCGCCAGTCCATTGGGCACGGTGACAGCGATGCCGCCTAGATGAAATAGCGGGCCGGCGTTGACGGGCAGGGCGACGGCCACACTAAGCGTTGCCCCGGGGTGAACCGTAACCTGGGGCGGGCCCAGTCCGGCATCCAGATAGCCGCGCGACAGGTACACGCCGCGGGCGGGGCCGAGGGCCCAGCCTTCAGCGACCTCTTGGGAAAAATTGCTGCCGAGGCTGGATGCGACGGCGGCGGCAAGCGCGGTCTGCAAGGCGGGCGCGGCGCCAGGGAAGGTGATCGTCGTCACGGGAACGGTAAGGCCGACGATGGAAAACTGGACCTCCGCGCCCCGGCCCGCGCCACCGACGCCGGCCACGTACTGCACCTGGGCGTGGATGCCGCGCGCCGCCAGCAGGCGCTCCAGTTGCCGCACGACGGCGTCGTCCAAGCCGCCGCCGTCGGCCGGGACTTGGCCGGTGTAGAGCGGCAGCGCGAGGGCCAGCGCGGAGTTCAGCTCGGCCGCCGTGTACCAGACAAAGTTGTCGAATTCGGCGGGCGCGAAGCGCACGGAATCTTGCAGCCGCAGGTCTACCTCGACCCCGTTGGCGACGGGGAAAAACAGGTACGCGATGTGGGCGAAGGCTCCCGTCGCGGTGAGCGTATCCACGGCTTGGCTGGCCGTCGCGGGCGAAAACGCCTCGCCCACGTGGAGACCGCTGGCGCGGATGACCGCCGCCTGAGAGAAGCGGCGCGAGCCCGTGACTTTAATGGCCGCGATGCTTTGCGTCTGTGCCGCCGCGCCGAGGGCCAGAGCGGCCGCGGCGAGGCAAGTAACGAGTGCGCGCAGGCGAGCCATGGCCGCCCGGATTGTATCATCTCGCGGCAGCCCGCGCGTTCAGCGCTGGCGCACCCAGGCGGATCCTTTGCGGGGGCCAGAGCGCCGGGGCAGAGCGCAGCGGCGAGCGTGGCCCTTACAGCGTGCGGCCCAGCGCCGCCGCCAGCGGGCGCAGCCCGGACATGAGGCCGAGGAGCATCTCCGGCGAGATGGCTTGCTCGCGGTCGGAGATGGACTGGTCGGGACGGACATGCACTTCCAGGCACAGGCCGTCGGCGCCGGCGGCCAAGGCGGCGCGGGAGGCGGAGGCGACCAGCGAACGGCGGCCGGTGGCATGGCTGGGGTCCACCAGGACCGGCAGATGGGCCAGCTCCTTGGCGGCGGCGACAGCGCTGATGTCCAGCGTGTTGCGGGTGTACGTCTCAAAGGTGCGGATGCCGCGTTCACAAAGGACCACTTGATCGTTGCCGCGGGCCAGCAGGTATTCGGCGGCGGCCAGCCACTCTCTGATCGAGGCGCCGGCGCCGCGTTTCAGAAGGACCGGCTTGCGCTGGTGGCCGAGGCGCTTGAGCAGCGGGAAATTTTGCATGTTACGGGCGCCTACCTGGAGCAGGTCGGCGTAGTCGGCGACTAGCGGCACGTCCTCCGGGGCCATGACTTCGGTGACCACGCCCAGTCCTGCCTGGCGGCCGGCGGCGGCGAGCAGTTCCAGGCCGGGACGGCCTAGACCCTGGAACGAATAGGTGGACGTTCGGGGTTTGTAGACCCCGCCGCGTAGCAGCTTGGCGCCGGCGGACGCGGCGGCGAGAGCGGTATCACGGATCTGCTCCCAGCTTTCCACCGAGCAGGGGCCGGCGATGACGACGAACTCACCGCCACCAATCTCGACCCCCCCGGCAGGCGAGGCGACGCGCACGCACGTGCCCTCCGGGCGCAGCGGACGGCTGGCCAGCTCGTAATCGCCGGAATACACTCCCGCCACTCCGGCATGGCCCCGGGTCAGGCGGGCGGCGCCCACCCAGTCGGGCTCGTGGCCGTTGGCGGCGGCTAGACGCCAGACCGGCGTACGGAGCCAGCGCACCGGCACGGGTTCGAGGCCCGCGGCCAGCAGGTCCTGGATGAGGGCGGTGAGGACGGCGGCGGGCGCTTCGGGATCGAGTTGCAGCAGCATAAAAGCCTCCGGAAAAGCAAAAGGCCCGCTGAAGTGGTTGGCTTCAGCGGGCCCAGGGAATCGTTGACCTAAATAGCTAGGCTACGACACACCCCTCCCGCCGCAACGGTAATACCAAAATCGCGGACTGAGTGGAGCGGTCATTGGCCAGAGGCAGTGTACCACGCTCGCCGCCCGCGGGCATTGCCTAGCGTGGGCCCCGGCCCCGCAGTGGCGGGCCTCCGCCTGAGTCGGAGGGTCATGGGGGCGGCTGCGGAGCGACGGCCCAGCCCCGGGGGGACGATTCCGCGGTGGCGCTGCGCCGGTTGACGCAGGTTGCGCCCGAAGCTCCAGGGTGCAGTTGGGCATCCTCCCGGCGCTTTGGCGAACACCTGAGTCCACCGCACGCGAAAGCCGCAAGCCCGGTCGCCCGGCGGCGCCGCCGGGGAGGGGATTTTCCGGTCCCGGCAACTTGCCCGCCCGACGCGGCAACTTGGAGACGCCCCGAGCGCCAGCGGGCGTCCGTTGCCGGCCGTCGAAGCCCAGCCCCAGCGACCAGCGGGAGCGTCCAGAATAGGGCGGCTGGCTCGGCGTTACAGTGGCAGGATGACCGCCGCGCATTCTTCGCCTCCCAGCCGTTCCTCGTCGGACCGCTGGCCGGAGCTGCCCCTTGCCGCCTGGGCGGATACCTGCCAGACGCTGCACCTATGGACGCAGATGGTGGGCAAGCTGCGCCTGGAGTTGACGCCGCGGGTGAACCATTGGTGGAACACCACGCTATACGTCAGCGCCCGCGGCCTGACCACGGCGGCAATGCCCTATCGAGGTGAGTTGCTGGAGGCCGAATTCGACGTGCTCGACAATCGGCTGGAGCTCCGCAGCTCCTTCCAGCCGCCGCGAACGCTGCAGCTGGAAGCGCAGCCGGTGGCAACGTTTTATCGGTCCTTCATGGCCCTGCTGCGGGAATTGGGCGTGGAAGTGGAGCTCAACCCCAAGCCGCAGGAGATGCCGGACACCGTTCCTTTCGACCAAGACACCGCGCCCCGCACCTATGACGGCGAGTACGCGCGGCGCTTCTGGCGCGTGCTGGCATCGGTCCAGCCGGTGCTGGAGCAGTTCCGCGCGCGCTTCATCGGCAAGGCCAGCCCGGTGCAATTCTTCTGGGGCAGTTTTGACTTGGCGGCAACGCGCTTTAGCGGCCGGCCCGCGCCGCCGCGGCCGGGGGTGATCACCTCCGAGGCTTATTCCCAAGAATGCAGCAGCGTGGGCTGGTGGCCGGGCGGAGGCCGGTTCGCGGATGCTGCGTTTTTCGCATATACCGCGCCCGCTCCCGCGGGACTGGCGGAGCAGCGGATGCGGCCGGAGGCTGCGTACTTTCACCCTGGGCTGGGAGAGTTCCTGCTCCCGTATGCCGCCGTGCGCCAGGCGGCGTCGCCGGAGGACGAGATCCTGGCGTTCGCGCAAAGCGCCTATGGCGCCGGCGCCACATTGGCGGGATGGGACCGGAAGGCGCTGGAACGCGCCTGACGTTCGGCAATCCCGGTGTGGGCCCGCGCGGCGCCGGCACTGGGACGTAAGCAGCGGAGGCGACGATGCGAACTCAATCCGGGCGACTGGAGAATGGGCGTGAGGTCCTGTGGCTGAACGATGGCACGCTGGCGCTGGCGGTGGCGCCGGGAGGGGGACATATCGCCGCGGTCCGCAGCGTTGCGCCTGGGGCGGCGAGCCCGCTCTGGATTCCGCCCTGGCCGTCGCACGAGCCGGACATGGTGACCGATGCGATGGTGGCCGCCGAATATGGCGGGCCGCCGGAGGGCCGCACCCTGGCCAGCATTTTGGGCCACAGCTTGGCGCTGGATTTGTTCGGCACGCCATCGCCGGAGGAAGCGGCGGCGGGGGTGCTGACGCATGGTTTCTTTGGCGCGCGGCAGTGGCGCTGGGAGGCCGCGGACGGGCTGGCCGGGGCGTGCGAGGACGATCGCTCCGCAATGCGTGTGCAGCGGCGCATTCGGCTGGTGGGCGCGCTGGCGTGGGTGGAGGAGGCGATCACCAACCTCAGCGTGTGGGATCGGCCCATCGCGTGGCAACAGCACGTGACGCTGGGACCGCCATGGCTGGAGGACGGGGCCTTTTGGCTGGCGGCGAACGCGGAGCGGGGGCGGGCATTTCCGCAGCCGTTGGGGGACGGATCGCGGCTGGCGCCCGGCAGCGAGGGCGCGTGGCCGCGGATGCCGGCCAAAGACGGGGGGACAGTGGATTATCGGCGCCTGCCAGCGGCGCCGGCGACCGAATTTGCCGCGTTTCGCATCGCGCCGGAAGCTGCGTGGGGATACTTCTTGGCGGGGAATCGCCGCCTGGGACAAGTGCTGTTCTATGCATGGCCGCGGGCGGTGTTTCCATGGCTGGGTATTTGGGATGAGCGGCAGGCCCGCCATACCGCGCCTTGGAATGGCCGCACCTGGACCCGCGGACTGGAGTTTGGCGCGAGCCCGTTTCCTACCAACCGCCGCGAGTTGCTGCGTCAGCCGGAGCTTTGGGACACGCCGACCTGTGCCTGGCTGCCGGCGCGGGCGCGGGTGAGTGTGCGTTATGCCCTGGGACTGTTTGCCTACACGGGCGAGGCGGACGCGGCGCTGCGGTGGGACGGAGGCGAAGTCCAGTTGTGGGCGGGTGGGCGGCGCGTGGCGGCGCTGCCCTGGTCGCCATAGGCGGATTCGGCATCTTTACGGCCATCGGGGGGCCGGGCCGTTTGGGGGTCAGTTACCGCTGGCCGGGCGTTTGGTCACGCCGCCGCGCCGCGCCATCACCCGCGCGAGGGCACGGTGCGGGTTGGCCGCGATCTCATGCTCCCAGATCCTGACCACCTTCCAGCCCTCGTCGCGAAGGCGCCGCGAGGTCGAGCGGTCGCGTCGGACATTGCCCGCGATCTTTTCCCTCCAGAAGTTCCGGTTCCGTCTTGGCAGCGAGCGGCATCGCCGGCAGCCGTGCCAGAAGCATCCGTCCAGGAACACAACGGTCCTGCTGGCTTCGAAGACGATGTCGGGGCGGCCCAGGATGCCGGAGCCGTGGCCGAGCCTCCAGCCCCGCACACCCTCCCTCGCGAGGAGGGAGCCGAAGCGACGCTCGGTTGACCTCGCGCCCTTCGACCGGACGCTCGCCATCGCAAAGGATCTTGCCGCGCGGTCTAGGTTGTCCACAGTCTCCTCCCACCGCCTCGCCCGGTCCGGCGCCGCCGCCCAATGGTCGCCAGCAATGCGAGGGCATGCCTGCGCGCGAACTCCGGTGGCAGCGCGTTCCCGATCAACTTCGCCACGGCGTACCGCCCCTGGGTAAGCGGGAAGCGGTAGGACCGCGGGAAGGTCTGCAGTAGGGCGGCCTCGCGCAGCGTGATCGCGCGGTCCACCTCCGGGTGAAGGAATCGGCCTTTGGACGGATTGATGCAGCCGCCGGTAATCGTTGGCGCCGGCTCGTCCCAGGCCATGCGACCGTACACGTCGCGGAAGCCGTCGCAGCGGAGGTGGCACGCTAGCTGCTCCGCGGTGCCGAGGGCAGCCCGGCTGCCGCCGTCCCTCGGAATTAGGCGGATCATGTCCATGACCCTCGGGGAGTGGTTTGTCGTGTAGTTGTGCAGCGCGTCGTGGCCGGCTCGCAGGGAGCGTGCGCGCCCAATTGCCTGACGGACCGTGCGGCGCTGGCGGGCGGGCGCGGCAAGCCTCGGCATCGCGAAGCGGGAGGCCAATAGCAGGAGCCTTCGCCGGCGCTGGGGCACCCCGTAGTCGGCCGCGTCGAGCACGTGGGACCGAAAACGGTAGCCCATCGCCGAGAGGCCGCGCTCGACGGCCCGGTACCGCGGATCGCGGGCAAGCCCGGGGACGTTCTCCAGCAGGACAGCTGCCGGCCGGAGCTCCGCGGCCATGCGGAGAACCTCAAGTACGAGGTCGTTCTGAGGCTCGTCGCATTGCCTGCGGCCGTTCCGTGTACGCACGGTGGAAAAACCCTGGCATGGCGGGCACGCTGCTAGCAAATCCGCCCGGGCGGCGCCGGCCCGCCTGAGCAGGTACCTCCCGCCGAGGCGGGCTATGTCGGCCTGGATAACCGTCGCCAGCGGGTGGTTTAGCCGGTATGCGTTGCAGGCCAGGGGGTCGCAATCGACCGCCGCCGCGACGTGGAAGCCGGCCTGGCGCAGCCCGAGGCTGAGACCGCCCGCACCGCAGAAAAGATCGATGGCCACGGGCGGCGCGGCGCGAGCGCCGCCTCGGTCAGATGGTGAACGCGACCGCATAGGAGCCGTCTGGGAACCTCACCTGCGGCCACCAGGCGGGACAGGCGCCGGCCGCGTTGCGCGTGAGCGCGAGTGAAACCTTGTCCCTCGGAAGCGCGTTGGCTTCGCCGCCTGACAGGATACCCTGGGTTTCGCGTCTGCCCTTCTCTAGCGCGCGGTGGCGGTCGACGTAGACAACGCCCGTCTTGTGGCCCAGGACCCTCTCGACCTGGCGCAGAGCTCCGGCGATCGCCGACGGGTCCCATATCCGTTCGGAGCCGTCCTCTGTGAACGGCACGAGCTCTATTATGCTGGCCATTGTTGCGACCGGGAACTCGTGAAGCTTGCGGTCGGGCACCCCCTCAAGCAGCTTGTCGATCCTCGCCGTGCTTTGGGCGGCGGATGCGTCCCGGCGGACCTGGTGGGGGTTGTAGGTGCTGCCGGCCGAGTAGACGCCCATCGCGCCGGGCACCAGAACGCTCCTGCGCGTTGGCGTGAGCTTGCCCTCGAGGTAGATCCCGCGAAAGCCCTCCCCGGAGTCTCGCGCCAGCAAGTCCCGCAGGTCCCGTTCCATCTTGTGAACTGCGCGGAACACGCGGTGAATCTCCGGCGGTAGAAATAGCCTGAGGAGGCCGAGGTCCTTGCGTCTGTACCCGTACATGCGCGCATGCTGTAGTACGGTGTCCGCCTGCGGCCGGCCGGAGGCGCGGCCATAATAGCTCACCAGAAGATTTCGGATGGTTACACCCCGGCCCAGCTTATTGCCACCCACGAAGAGGCTGTATGGGGAGGTTACGGCAACGTCCTCGTCGGTCTGGCCGTTGACCAGCTTCACGTCGATCCCCGGCGCGAAGAAGGAAACCTTCTCGATAATGCTGCGGGCGTCGACGGCCCCCAGCGGGGCGCAGGTCCGTCGGAGGTCCTCGTAGGCCGCCTTGATGCGTGCGAGCGTGGCGTTCTCCCCGTCCCTTAGGCCGACGGCCAGGTCGCTCTTGTACTTCCGCATGACTTCGACCATGTGGCGATGATCCGTCGTCCGGGCGCTCACGTGGCACAAGAACGCGCAGTTTTGGTCGGGCTCCTTGAGCCTCTTGAAGGTCGCACCGACCATGAAGCAGTCCAGCGCCTTCAAAAGGGACGCTGGTGACGTCACGCGCGGCGTCGGCTGGGATCCCGGCGCAAGGAACGAAAGGTCGTTGCCCGGGAACTCGTTGACGAGCTGCGCATTGTCTCCGAAGAACTCCTCGCCGCCGACGTAGTCGGCCCCAGGCTTGCTCAGGACGGTGAACTTTGGCCGAAGCTCGTGGTGCATGGGTTGAAGAAAGAGAGCCTGCGGGGTCGCGGTGACCTGGAGGTAGGTGTTGCGCTTGAAGAACGCGCGCAGGTCTGCTATCTGCTTATTTATCCGGCTGCGGGTCCCGTCGTCGCGCCAGGCGCGTGTGTTCGGCGTCGCCTGGTCCGCCTCGTCGTCCATTATCAGGCAACTAAGTCCGGTGAGTCTGGCTCCCGCGAAATTCTCGATGACCGCCTTGAGGACGGACGAGTTCTTCGTTACCACCACGGCGCAGGCCCCGGCCCGTATCCGCTTCGCGAAGCTCGCCGCGTCCTTGAGTTCCGTCTTGCCTATGATGTCCATGCCGGGAAGGGCGGTCCGAACGCGCGCGAGGGTCTGGCTGTAGAGCGGGTTGGAGTCGGAGGTTAGGACGACGAGCGTCCTGTAGCCGTCGTCGGCGGCAATCGCCCCTGTGTATGTCAAGACGCCGGTCTTCCCGCTCTGGACCAGCCCATATATGAGCCCGTTGGCTTGTCCGTCTGCGCCTAGGGGGTCGACCCAGCGGGAGGCCACCTCTCCGGCCGCGACGCCGATCTCGCGGACCTCGTCCAGGTCGGCTATCTGCTGCCTGAGTAGCGCCTCGACCTGGTCGCGGTGAGTCATTCGCAGCTTCCCCCGAGCGCGAGCGCTTGCCATTTGGTCGCGGGGATCCTGGCCCGGCAGAGGCCGTCTGGGCCCCCCACGCGGTACCGGCCGCGGTGACGGCGAGCGCAGGATATGCTAACGGGATCGGCCGTCTCGCCGGCGACGCTCGTGAAGTCCTCGAAATCGAGTGCGGCGACGCCGTCCGAGGCGCAGACCAGGCCGATGACGAGGACGTTGGCGCTTGCAGCCGAGCGGAGGAGCACCCGCTCCTCTGGCGTGAAGGTAAACGCCCAGGGGCTCCTGCAGGCCGTGCTGTACTTCAGCCAAATGCGCTGCGAGCCGTTCAACAGTATGAACGGCTCCTCATAGGAAAGGCTCGCGCCGCCCTGCCGAATTAGCCTGTAGATGGCGGCGCCCTTGTAGAACTCCTCCTTCTTGATTGACATCGCCTGGGCCCCGTTGTTGCAGCCTACCCCGTGGGTGCGCCGGCTGTCAATTAGGCGCGGGCTGTCCGCCGCGGGCCGGTCACCCGGCTAACAGGATTCAGCGAGGATAGGGGTGGTGGTTGAGCAGGGCCAGGGCGCGGTAGACCTGCTCAAGGAGCATGGCGCGGGCCAGTTCGTGCGAGTAAGTCATGGGGGACAGGGAAAGGCTGGCCTGGGCGGCGGCGCGGGTGTTGGCGGAAAAGCCGTCCGGGCCCCCGATCGCCAACGCCAGTTCGCGACCGTCCTGGGCAAAGGATTGCTCGAGATAGGCGGCGAACTGGGCGGAGTCCAGGCGGCGGCCGGCGGGATCGAGCAGGACTAAGCGGGAATTGGCCGATTGGGCGCCCGGGCGGGTGCGGCCGAGACGCTGGAGCAGTTCCGGCTCACCACCGCGCGCGGGAATCTCCTCGGCGGCGATTTGGGCGAAACGGGAAATCCGCTTCAGGTACTCCGCCGTCCAGAGGGTGACGGCGGGGTCCTTGGTTTTGCCGATCCAAAAAATGCGGAGGCGCATTCGGGTTAGAGCGATGCGGGCCGGGGGGCCCGCGCTCCCAAGATGGCTAGTACGCTCGGGCGAAGTAAGCGCGCTCGGCGGCGGCGTTGCCGCATTTGATGCAGCGGCCGGGGCCCGACGAGCGGCCCGGCTCCTGATCGAGCGGGATGCAGCGCAGCGTGGCCTTGGTCTCCGCCTTGATTTCGGCCTCGCAGGCGGCCTCGCCGCACCAGGGGACGAAGGCGAAGCCGGTTTCGACGGCCTGGCGGAACTCGGCGTAGTCTTTGGGCTCGACGGTGCGGCGGCGGCGCTCGGCGAGGGCACGATCAAAAAGGGCTTGCTGAATCTCCGCCAGGCGCGTGGCGACCGCGGTGGCCAACCCCGCTTGCGGGACGGAGGACTTGCCTTCCTTGCCGGGGCGGTCGCGGCGGGCGAGAACGACGGCGTTTTGGGCCACGTCCTTGGGGCCGAGCTCAATGCGCAGAGGCACGCCGCGCATCTCCCAATCGTTGAACTTGAAGCCGGGACTGACGTTGTCGCGGTCGTCCAGCTTCACCCGGATGCCAGCGGCGGCGAGTTCGGCGCGGAGGCGGCGGGCGGCATCGAGGACGGCGGATTTTTCCGCATCGGTTTTGAAGATGGGGCAGAGCACGGCCTGGTAGGGGGCGAGGCGCGGGGGGAGGATCAGACCTTGGTCGTCGCCGTGAACCATGATGATGGCGCCGACGAAGCGCGTGGACAGGCCCCAAGAGGTGGTCCAGCAGTGTTGCAGTTCGCCGGCGGGATCAAGGTAGCGGATCTCGAAAGCGCGGGCGAAGTTTTGCCCCAGGTTGTGCGAGGTGCCGGACTGAAGGGCTTTGCCGTCGCCCATCATCGCTTCAATGGAGAAGGTTTCGTTGGCGCCGGCGAAGCGCTCGGCGGCGGATTTGCGGCCGGGGATCACCGGGATGGCGGCTTCCTTGACCGCGAAGTCGGCGTAGACGTCAAGCATCTGGCGGGTTTCGGCCTCGGCCTCGGCGAGCGTGGCGTGGGCGGTGTGGCCCTCCTGCCAATAGAACTCCAGGGTGCGAAGGAAGAGCTTGGTGCGCAGTTCCCAGCGGACAACGCTGTTCCAAAGATTGATCAGCACCGGTAGATCGCGGTAGGAGCGGATCCATTTGGCATAGGCGTGGCCAATGATGGTCTCCGAGGTGGGGCGCAGCACCAAGGGCTCCTCGAGCTCCTCGCCGCCGCCATGGGTGACGACGGCGAGCTCGGGGGAAAAGCCGGCGACGTGGGATTTTTCCTTCTCGATAAAACTGCGCGGGATGAGTAGCGGGAAGGCGGCGTTGACGTGGCCCGTGGCCTTGAAGCGGGAGTCCAGCGCGGCGGTGATGTTTTCCCACAGCGCCCAGCCGTAGGGGCGGACGATCATGCAGCCGCGCACCGGAGCGTAATCGGCCAGCTCGGCGCGCAGCACCAACTGGTTGTACCACTCGGAGAAGTCTTCGGAACGGGTCGGCAGTTTCGGTTCGGCCACGATTTACGCTACCATGCCGGCCGCGCGGACCGGGCGCACTGGGCGGAGGGAAAAGCGCCGGTGTGGTTAGCGGCGGATGGCCAGGTGCCGCAAGATCGCATCTTCCACGGCCCGAAGGTCGGTCTCGGAGATGGCGCCCAACTGAGCACGCAGCCGCTGCACCGAAATGGTGGCGATTTGGTCGGCCATGGCTTTGGCTGCGGTGGTTCCCACTCGCACCAGCGCTTCGCTGCGGTAGACTTTGGAGGTCTGGCGCGACAGCGGGACGCAGACGAGGCGGTTCAGGACCGCATTAGCAGCATTGTTGCTGACAACGACCGCGGGGCGGGTCTTCTGGATTTCGCCGCCGGTGGAGGGGCCGAAGGCGACCCACCAGACGTCACCTCTCCGCGTCGGCGACATCGCCAATCAGGCCCTCGCTCCACTCCCAGGCCTGGGCCTCTCTTTGCGTGTCAGCGGCCATGGCCCGGTAGTCCTCCAAAGCCCCGCCCTCCTGCTCGGCGGCCAGCCGCTCCGCGTGGTTCCTGATCCAAGCGCTAAACGGCCCCGGCACCAGAAACCAGGTGGGCTTGCCGCGGGACTGCGGGTTGCCCAAGCCCTGCGCGTCGTCTCCGTTCCAGCGCATTCCGATTCCGGGCTGCTGGTCCCAGACCAGCTCCGCCACGGAGAAGCTGTTGGGTCCGCCGTTATAGATGACATGCACGGCCGTGATGTGGGCCCGGGGAGCGACGACTTCGGCGGGGTTCCACATACGTATGACTATACGTACTGCACGAGCTACTGTCAACCGTGTGAATGCTAAAATACAGCATTCCGGTATGCACGTTCGCGTTTACGTGGCCCTGAAGAAGACGGTCCTGGATCCGCAGGGCCAGGCCATCCAAGCCGCGCTGGCGCGGCAGGGATACGCGGTGGCGGCGGTTCGCCAGGGGAAGGTCTTCGAGTTGGAGTTGGCGGCGGAGACGCCGGAGGCGGCGCGGCGGCAAGCCGAGGCCATCGCCCGCGAGGTGCTGAGCAACCCGGTGATCGAGGAATTCGAGGTCCTGGCGGCGAACGCCGGGCGGACGTAAGCCGGGGCCGCGGCCGCGGGAGGTGTTGGCATGTGCGGGATTGTCGGATACGTCGGCGCCAAGCCAGTGGTGCCGGTGGTGCTGGACGGCCTGAAGCGGCTGGAGTACCGGGGGTATGACTCGGCCGGCATCGCCGTGGCGCGGGCGGCGAGCAACGGCGACGTCCCTAAGCTGGAGATTCGCCGCGCCAGCGGCAAGCTGCGGAACCTGGAAGAAGCCATCCGGCTGAAGCCGCTGAGCGGCACCTACGGCATTGGGCACACCCGTTGGGCCACCCACGGGCGCCCGACCGAAGAGAACGCCCATCCGCATCGCGACTGCCATGAGGAGATCGTGGTGGTGCATAACGGCATCATCGAGAACTACCTGGCGCTGAAACGCCGGCTGGCGGCGGCCGGGCACCGCTTCCGCACCGAGACGGACACCGAGGTGGTGG
>JBOGKW010000018.1:0-31833 GCA_050746205.1 Terriglobales bacterium
CCGCCCAAATGTTCGCTTCCACCTCCTGCGGCGTTTTTCCCAGCTTCTTGCCGTACGCGTTTAGAAGAGCCCTCGCCTCTGGCGTCGGCGATGCCGCCACCCGCTGCAACAGGCTTGCGAAGGCCTGCTCGTGTTGCCCGGCGGCAGCAAGAGCTTGCGCCTGGAGCAACGCCAGCTGCGCCTGGTCATCCTGGTCCCAATGCGGCACGTGCGCGGTCGCCAGCGCCGCCTCGGCCTTTTGCCCCTGCCGCTCGCGGATCAGCTGTTTCGCCTTCACCACCGCCCCGGCAAACCCGACCAGCCATTTCTGGCTCGCGTCCTGCCTGGCCATCTCACGCGCCAGCTCCAGCGCCGCCGCCGGATCCCGCCGCATCTCAACATCAAACAGCATCTGCAGCCCGCCGCCTTTCCAATCCTGCGCCGCCGGCGCCTGATCTTGCCGCAGCAGGGTCAAATACCGTAGCTTGGCCGCCTCACTCGGCGCCGCATCCGCTAGCCAGTACAGCGCCTGCGCCTTCACCGCGCTCTCGGGAAACCGCCGGACCACCTTCATCGCCAGCGTCTCGAACTTCGCCGGGTCCACGTTCTTAAAGCTATAGGCATAGTCGAACAGGTACTTGGCGCTATCTGGCTCCGCCGCCGCCGCCCGCCGCAAATCCTCCCTGCTGGCCGCCCGCCGCCCCCGCGCTTCGTCCAGGTAGGACATATGGTAATAGGCCGGCGCGAACCGTGGGTCCAATTGCAATGCCTGGTGGTAATACCCCAGCGCCCGCTCGGGGTTGCTTTCGTCATACAGCCCCCCCAGCACCCACAGATAGACCGGGTCTCGCGGATGCGCGGCCGCCAGCTTCTCGTACCTCGCTGCCAGCTCCGCCTGCACCTGCTCTCCCTTTTTCTTCAATGCCGCATCATCGGCCGCGGTATCGTGCTTCGACAGCACGGCTTTGAATTCCTTCGCAGTCGCTTTTTGTTGGTAGGCGAAGGTGTAATTCTCCTGCGCATCGGCATAATCCGGGTCCAGCGTGATCGCCTGCTGGAAATACCGCAGCGCCGCTGTGTTGTTGCCCGTTTCCTGCGCCTGCTCGCCCTTTTTTAACAGCGCCCGCGCCGCCGCCGTGCCGGTATAGCTGCGCCCGCCCTTTGGCGCCTGCGCCGCCCACACCGCTACCGTCATCGCCAGCCCCGCCGCCGCGGCCGTCACCACCCGCCCGGCCGTCCCCCCGCATGCCGTCCGCCCGAAAGTTCCGCTCATCTCGCCCATCCTCTCATCCGACTCGTTTGCCGCCTGTAAGTTGCAGAGAGTGAAGCCGGTGGCCCTGCCCGGCCACCCTGGGACCCGTTCCCTCGCCCCTCGCCAGCCCGCAAGCCACCCAGCCTGGTGCCGCGAAAACACCGGAGCAGGCGCCCGCCCGCTTTCCTTCACATCCCCGCGGCCAGCTGCGCCCGGCCCTTCGCATGCCGCAGCAACGTCTCCACCTGCATCTCCAGCGTTTTCTGCGCTCTCGGGCTCTCGACCGGATCAATCGGCCCAAAATAAATCCGCCCGTCGGCGCCGATCAAAAAGCTCGTCGGCTCCCCCCGCACGTGGTATTTCGCCGTCGCCCATTCCCCGCTGCCGCGCAGCGGGATGAAGTTCAGATGGAACCCCTTCAGCTCGGAAAGCACAAATGCATCCTGCTTGGGCACCACGTTGATCGCCACGATCTCGAAGCCCTGCTTTTGATATTTGTCCAGCACGCCGCGGATATAGGGAAACTCCCCCCGGCACGGGCCACACAGCGGATAGAAAAAGTTCAGCAGGAACACGCGCCCGCGCAGATCAGCCAGCGAGGTCGTCTTGCCGGTGCGGTAATTCGTCAGCGCAAAGCCCACCGCCGGCCGCGATGTCTTCACCCGCCGCGCCCAAAGCTCCGCTCCAATTTGCTCCGGCGTCTTTCCCAGCCGCTTGCCATAGGCATTCAGCTCCTGGCGCGCTTCCGGCGTCGGCCGCGCCGCCATCATATCCAGCACGCTCGCGTAGGCCTTTTCGTTCTGCCCCGCCGCCGCCAAAGCCCGCGCTTTCAGCAGCGCCAACTGCTGCCCTTCCTGCTGGCGCCAATGCGGCACATGCACCGTCGCCAGCACCGCCACCGCGTTCTGCCCTTGCCCCTCCCGGATCAACTCTTCGGCCTTCACCACCGCCCCGGCAAAATCGACCGCCCATTTTTCGCTCGCATCTGTTTTGACCATCTGCTGCGCCAGCTTCAGCGCTGCCGCCGGATTGCGCCGCATTTCAATCCCAAACAGCATCTGCAGCCCGCCGCCTTTCATGTCCTGCGCCGCCGGCGCCTGGTCATCCCGCAGGAGCGTCAAATACCGCAGCTTGGCCGCGTCGTTCGGCGCCGCGTCCGCCAGCCAGAACAGCGCCTCCGCCTTCGCCGAACTCTGGGGAAACTGCCGCACCACCGCCATCGCCAGCCGCTGGAACTCCGCGGGATCGGCGTCCTTGTAGCCATACGCGTAATCGAAAAAGTATTCGGCGTTCTCCGGATCCGACAGATGCGCCTGCCGCAGATCCTCCCGGCTCGCCGCTAGCTGCCCCCGCGATTCATCCAGGTAGGACATGTGCTCGTACGCCGGGGCGAACTTGGGATCAAGGCGCAGCGCCTGGTGGTAGTACCGCAGCGCCCGCAGCGGGTTGTTTTCGTCGTTCAGCCCCCCCAGCACCCACGGATAGACCGCATCTCGTGGATGCGCCGCCGCCAGCTTTTGGTATTTCGCCTGCAGCTCCGCCTCCACCTGGTCCTGTTTTTTCTCGAGGGCCGCGTCATCCGCCGCGGTCTCGTGCTTCGACAGCACGGCTTTGAATTCCTTCGCCGTCGCTTTTTGCTCGTAGGCGAAGACGTAATTCTCCTGCGCATCGGCATAGTCCGGGTCGACCGTGATCGCCTGCTGAAAATACTTCAGCGCCGCGGTGTTATTGCCCGTTTCCTGCGCCTGTTCGCCCTTCTTGAACAGCGCCCGCGCCGCCGCCGTCCCCTGATAGCGCCCCGAAGATTGCGGCCCCTGTCCCGCCCACAGCCCCGCCGCCATCACCAGCGTCGCCGCCACCGCCGCCAAGCTCCGTCGCATAACCGTTTCCTTTCCACCCATCGCTGGGCCCGCCTCAGAAACTCAGCTTCAGCCCGAATTGCAGCGACCGCGGCGCTCCAATTTGATAGAGCGCGTTGAGCCCGTCGCCGGACCCATTGGTCAACCCCTGCGCCAACGTCCCGGTCGCAACGCCGAACGTCGGATAGTTCAACGGCCAAAATCCCGGCGGATCGGCAAAGTTGGGATGATTCAAAACGTTGAACGCCTCCGCCCGGAACTGCATTTTCAGCCCTTCGCTGAGGGAGAAATCCCGGTGGACCGCGAAGTTGTCCTGCCACGCCCCAAATCCCCGCAGCGTGTTCCGCGCCAAATCACCCTCGGTTCCCGCTGCCGCATCGGTGAACGCCGCCGGATTAAACGCCTTGCCGCCCGGATACTGCGGCCCGTAGAGATACATCGGCTGCCCCGGCACCACATTCGGCCGTGCGCTGTAGGAATACGGCCCGATCACGTAATAATCCGTGAACGGCTCCAGATCCACCGGGAACGCCGACCGCGCGATCACCAGATCCTGCACCGACCACCCGCCCAAAATCGTGCGCGCCATCCCCCGCCACGGCGCGGGAATCTGATAGGTCAGCGCGGTGCTGAAGCTGTTCCGCACGTCGAAATCGGAACTGCCGTAATCAATCATCGCGTTGCCTAGCGCACTCGGCGAATAGCTGCCCCAGTCATTCGAGCTGTTGTCCAACGAATGCGACCAGGTGTAGCTGGCAATCGCCGTCAGCCCCCGCGCCACGTTCCGCTGGTACTGCAGCTGCAGCGCGTTGTAGCTCGAGACCCCGGAGTTGTTGGTCACCGTAATGCCCCCGTTGAACACCGGCGCCGGCCCAGTCACGGAATACTCCCGCAGCAACTGCGTCCCCTTGCTGCCCAAGTACGTCGCCGTCACGGTTTGCCGGGTCCCCAGCGCCTGCTGCACCGCGAGGTTCCATTGGTACACGCGCGGCAGTTGCAAATCCGGATCCGCCACCGTGATGTAGCCGACCGGCCCACTCGCCGTCGCCACCGGCTGCGCCGCCTGCGCGGGGGTCAGCGGAAACGCGGCGTTGGGATAATCGTTGCTCGCACGGAACGGGTAGCCGATCGAATAAAGGCCCAGGCTTCCCGCACCGTCGTCATAGAAGATCCCCACTCCGCCCCGCACCACCGTCTCGCTGCCCGTCTTCTGCCGCAACTGGTAGGCTACCCCCAACCGCGGCGCCAAATTATCCAGCGTCGTCTGATACAGCGGCGTCCCCCGCGGCGCGAGGGCGATGGTGGCCGGATTCCCCAGCCCCGTCACCACGATCGGATCATTCGCCAGGCTGGTCCCTTGCGGCGCGGGGTTCACGTCCCACCGCAGCCCGTAGGTCAGCGTGAGCCGCGGCGTCGCCGACCAGGTGTCCTGCGCGTAGAGCGACAAGTTTCGCGAGTCTATCGAAACACCGTTGAACGTGCTCACGGAAACGTCCGCCGCCGTGCCGCTCAGCACCCCGCCCGCGCCGTTGATGCCGTTGTAGTAAGCCTGCATCATGTAAGGCGTTACCCCCTGCAACGGCGCCAGCCACCGGTAATCAATACCGAACTTCATCTGGTGCGTGCCGCTGACAAACGAGAGGTTGTCCACAAAGTTCAGCTGCCGCTGGTCGTTGATCCCTGACGGCCCCACGTAATAGCTGCTCCCATCGCCCAACTCGAACCCAAACTGCGCCGTCGCCGGGTTCACCCCCTGGCCCATCACCGCCGCCAATTGCGCATTGGTCGGCACCTGCGCCCCGCCCAGGTCGGTCAGGTACTGGTTCCCGTAGGATCGCAAGTAGCTGAAGTTGGCGCGGAACTGGTTGGCCATCGTGTTGGTCAAGGTCTGGTCCAGCCCCAGCGTCAGCGTGTCCGTGGTCACCTGCGTCTCATAGAACATGTTGGGCGTGAACCCCGAGCTTCCCGGCGATCCCGCGCTTGCGGTCGAGCTTGGCGAGTAGTCCCACCGCACGAACAATCGCAGGTTCGGGTTGAATGATTGGTCCAGGCGCAGGCTATAGGCGTTCAGCGATGAGGGGCTCGACACCGCTGTATTAAAATCCGCCAGGTCATCCCCCTCGGATTTCCCGTTGGGCAGCGGGAAGGCGTTCAGGAAGGGCTGCAGCGGTCCCGGCGCCGCCGCCCGCGCCGCCGCGTCCGGCACTACGCCGAACAAAGCCGCCGGCTGCCGCAGCTGCAGGCCCTCGTAGGAGAAAAAGAAAAACGTTTTGTTCGTTGCGATCGGCCCGCCAAACACCCCGCCAAAATCATTCGACCGCTCCGCCGGCTTCGGCAGGCCCTCCTCGTCGGCAAACCAATCCTGGGCGTCAAAAATATTGTTGCGCAAATACTCAAACAGGCTCCCATGCCAGGCGTTGGTCCCGGCGCGGCTCACCAGTGCCACCTGCGCCCCCGGCGTCCGCCCGTACTCCGGCGCGAAGCTCGAGGTCTGCACCCGGAACTCCTGGATCGCATCCACCGAAATCAGCCCGTTGGTCCCGCCCAGCGCGTTGAAGCCCGGCATCGAGCCCGCCGCCGCCTCCGACAGGCTGTTGCCCACCTCATCAGTGCCCAAATTCGCCGCCACCCCGTCCACGGTGAAGTAATTCGCGTCCGTCCGCTGCCCGTTCACGCTGAACTGCCCCTGCGAGTTGGTCGCCCCGCCCTCGGTGAACACCACGCCCGGCGTCAGCATCAGCAGCGTTTGGATGCTCCGCCCATTGAGCGGAATATTTTCCAGAAAGTTCCGGTTGATCACCGTCGCCACCGTGCCGCCGGTGGTGTCCATGCCCACCGCTGGCGCCCGCACGATCACCGTCTCCGCCGTGGTCCCCAGCCGCAGCGCGAAATCCATCTCCCGCGCCGCCTGCACCTGGAACACCACGCGCCGGCTCACCGCCGTCGCGAACCCCTGCTTCACCACCCGGACGGTGTAGGTTCCTGGTGGCAGATTCTCCAAGTCGTAATGCCCGCTCCGGTTCGTCCGCGCCGTGTAGGTCAGGCCCGTGGCCTGGTTCACCGTGGTCACCGCCGCCCCCACCACCACGCCGCCGCTGGGGTCCACCACCCGCCCGCTCAGCGCGGCGCTGGTAGACTGCGCCCACACTGCCCCGGCGCTGAGCACCAGCACCGCCGCCATCGCCGCCGCCGCCCGCCATTGGTTCCGCATGGTCGTTGTCCTCATCCTCGCCTTCGCACTCTCTCCGGGCTTTATACTACCCGCCGCTCAGTGTGTCAACATGGGAAAATCACTGACATTCCAGTGGATGCCGCCGCGTGCGCGCACCCCGCTCGCGCCGGCGCCGCCATTGCGCCACCTCCCGAGTCCCAAAACCGGCGGGGCCCGCCCAGCCCGCTACGCGGTCGCCGCTTCCGGCACCCGCCGCACCCCCGCCCCGGGCTGGCGCAGGTCGGCCCCGATCACCTCGATCCAGATGGCCGTTTCGCCCGGTGCCGCATTCTCGATGCGGCGGGGCGGCCCGCCCCGGAGGTCGGTGTACTCGGTCTGCCCCACACCGCGGTACTCGATCTGCGCGCCGGCCTGCCCCTCCTCCGCATACAGCGTTTGCCGCACCCGCCCGCGGTAGACGCCGCTCACGCACCACGCCGAATAGGCCTGCGCCGGCGTCGCCTGCCCCGGCGCCAGCCACCGCGCCACTACGGAAAACTGGCCCATCGAATCCACGTGCAACACCTGGTGTGCCTGCCCGTCAGGCTCCAGTCCGCTCGGCGGCAGTTCGAACCAGCCGGCCTCCGCCAATAGCAGGCTCAGCCGCGCGGCAATCCGGCGCTGCACCCGCTCGCCATCGCCATCGCCATCGCCGGGCTCCAGCGTGGCGCTGATGTACCGGCAAAACTCCGCCAGCAGCGCCGGTACTCCCCCCGTCCCATCGCTGCGCGCGATCGAGTCCCGCATCGTCGGCGGCAGCAACACCTGCAGCACCATCCGCTGGCTGGCCTGCACCTGTTCTCGCGTGATGCGCTCCGCCGCCCGCCCGTCCCCCGCCGCCAGCGCCTCAAGCAAGGCCTTGTGCTCCCATTGCATCTCCAGCGTCCGGTCCCGCTGCGCCAGCCCCAGGTGAAATAGCCGCTCGGATTCGTCCAAGAGTCCGGCGATCAGCGCCGTGAGCCGCCCGTTGCCCGAGGCCTGGGCCACCGTCACGTGCAGATCCCGGTTGGCGCGCAAAAAAGACGCCTCGCTGGCCCGGTCCCCGGGCCGATAGCCCGCCCGGCACACCGCCTCCAGCGCCTCCAGTTGCGCCTTGTCCACGTGTCCGGCCGCCATCCGCGCCGCCTCCGGCTCAAGGATCAGCCGCACCCCGAAAATCTCATGCGCGTCGCGCACCGTGACCGGCGCGATCACATACCCCTTGCGCGCCAACGCCCGCACCCAACCGTCCTGCGCCAGCCGCTGCAACGCGGCCCGCGCCACCGCCTTGCCGCAGCGATAGTGCCGCGCCAGTTGCGTCTCGGTCACCTCGCCGCCCGGCGGCAAAATACAACGCAAAATGTCTCGCCGGATGCGCTGGTAACTGGCGGCGGTGGCTGTCTCCATAACTCCCCTGGCGGCTATCCGCGCCAAAGCAGCATCAGCATACCTTATGCCCGGCTGCTCCCTGGCCTACACCGCGCCACCTTGCGGCGACCGGCGGCCGCGCCCAAAACCGCACAGCCTACGCCCGCGCCGGCAATGCGGTCCGCGGTTTCGGCGGTGGAGAACCAAATCCGGCCACGCTTACCGCCGCGGCTCCCTCATGCCCGGACGCCCTCCCCCCGGCATGCCCGCAACGCCGACACCACCCGTCCGGCGGCGAAATCCACCTCCGCCTCGGTCGTCATCCGCCCCAGGCCGAACCGCAGCGCGCTCCGTGCCAGCTCCGCGTCCATCCCCATGGCCCGTAGCACATACGACCCACCGCCCGCCCCCGAGGTGCAGGCCGAGCCCGCCGACACCGCCAAGTCCGCCCCCAGTTCCATCATCAGCATCTCCCCATCCACGCCCGGAAAGCTGACATTCAGGTTCTGCGGCAACCGCTGTTCTAGAGCCCCATTGATCCGCATCTCCGGCTCCGCCGCCTGCAGCCGCTCCCTCAGAAGGTCCCTCAGCCGTGCCAGCCGCTGGCTTTCCTCCACCATCTCCCCAGCCGCCAGCCGCGCCGCCTCCCCCAGACCCACAATGCCCGGGACATTCAAAGTGCCCGAGCGCCATCCCCACTCCTGTCCCCCGCCCTCGATCTCCGCCCGCAATCCCGGCACCGCACCGCGCCGGACGTAGAGCGCCCCCACCCCCTTCGGACCGTAGATTTTATGCCCGGAGACCGAAATCAGATCCGCCCCCCACGCCGCCACATTCACCGGGATTTTCCCCGCTGCCTGCGCGCAGTCGCTATGCAGCAGCAGGCCCCGCTCGTGCGCCAACGCGCCGATTGCCGCCATTGCCTGCAGTACGCCGGTCTCATTGTTGGCCGCCATCACGCTGATGAGTGCCGTCTCCGGCGTGATTGCGGCGCGCAGTCGCTCGAGATCCAACCGCCCGTCCCGCTCAACCGGCAGCACCGTCAGCCGGTACCCTTCCTGCTGCAGCGATCGCGCCGGGTCCAGCACCGCATGATGCTCCGTTGCCACGGTGATGAGGTGCCGGCGCTCTCGCTCGCCTCGCATCACCCCCTTCAGCGCCAAGTTGTTGCTCTCCGTCGCGCCGCTGGTAAAAATGATCTCCTCCGCCGCCGCCCCGATCAGCGCCGCCACCAGCCCCCGCGCCTCCGCCACCGCTGCCTCCGCCGCCCAGCCAAAATGGTGACGGCTGGCCGGATTGCCGAAGCGCGTGCTGAAAAACGGCAGCATCGCCGCCACCACGCGCTCATCCACCGGCGTCGTGGCGTGATAGTCCAAATAAACGGGAATCTCCGGCCCCATCGGCTCGCCTCCAAAAAATGAAACACTCAGTCTACTCCCCCGCCCCTGGGCCGCTACCAGGGAGAGCTGTCCAAGGCGGGATAAGCATGAAAGGGGGCGGTGATTCCAACGCGGAATGAGCACGAGGCGGGGCACACAGCCGGACGGCGGCAAGTCGGCATGCCGGGATGTTGGCGCGAGACATCCATGGGCGGTGCTGGAAAGCCCCCCGCGCGACAGCCTGGAAAGGCTGTCCCACGTCGGCCTTGAAGGACTGTCCCACCTCGAAGGGCTATCCCACCTCGGCGCGCTTGGCGCCGAGGGCTGTCGCACGGCCGCGCGGCCTGCCCGCCGCCGCTGACCGCCCGGATGCCTGGCCGATGGACCGGTGACAATCCCGCAGCTGGTGACGATAATGATAATGATATTGTCGGCGTAATCCTCAGCTTTCAGGGCTCTGCCCGCCATGCCGCTCCGCCCGATGCCATTGCGCTTCCGCCGCCTGCCCAGCCTGGCGCTGATTGGCGCCGCCGTTTGGCTGGCGAGCTGCAGCGGCAACCGCGGGTTGAACGGCAATGGCGCCACTCCCCCAGGCGGCGGCCTGGGGGGGACGGTGACGCTCACGATGAGCGCCGCGGCCACCTGCGGCGGCGGCTCGCCCTTTACCGCGGTTTGGCTCACGATTGCCGACGTCGAGGCCAGCCCGAACGCCAATGCGCCTGCCGGCGACGCCAGTTTCGTGGACCTGACGCCGCAGTTGAAGTCGGCGCCGGAGCAGATCAATTTGCTCGGCTCGCCGAGCCAATGCGTGCTGGCTACGCTGGCCAGCGCCGTGCCCGCCACTTCGGAGAAATACGCGCAGATCCGGGTGTTTTTGGCCCCGGACTCGGAGGCGGGATCCATCGCCAACAATGCTTGCGGCACCTACGCCAATTGCGCCACATCAGCGGGCGGCACCGCTCCGATCGCCGTGGGCGGCGCGGCCACCCAGGGCATCGCCCTAAGTGGCGCGGCGCTGGATGGCGGCTTCACGGTGACCAGCGGCGCTACGGCGACGGTGAACGTCAACTTCGATATCTGCGCGGCCCTAGCGGCGGGCGCCAATGGCCAGCTCAGCCTGAACCCACAGTTGAGCGGGGGCGCGATCAACGCCCAGGCGGACACCATCAGCGGCGCCTTCGAGGACGCCGCAACGCAGGCCGCCGTCAGCGGGCCGGTGCTGGTGGCGCTGGAGCAAAATGAGAACGGAACCGACCGGGTGCTGATGCAGACCTTCGCCGGCGCCAGCGGCGGATTCCAGTTTTGCCCCGTGCCGGCGGGCAACTATGAGATCGTGGCGGGAGCCGAGAGCAGCACCGGCGGGCAGTACTCCCCCACCGCGGTGCTCCAGGTGCCCAACGGCGCCAGCCTGTCGAGCCCGCCGCTGCCGCTCTATGCCGGCAACGGGGCCAACGCCGAGCCGGCGACGATTGCGGCGACGCTTACCAGCGCCGGCGCCGCCGGCGTGGCCGTTCCGGTGCTGACGACTTTGACGCTGCAGGCCGCGGTGACCCCCAGCGCCGGGGCCACGTATTCCTTGGCCATCCCCCTGCCGGAGGAACCCTCGGCGGCGATGTCGCTGCTCACCGCCACCGGCGCCAGCTGCCCGACGGGAACTGCCTGCACCGGGCCGATCACGCTGTCGGTGCCCGCCGTGTTCGTCAGCTTCGGACAGTACGCCGGCAGCGGCGCGCAGATCGAGAACAATACAAGCCTGTCGGCGGCGTATTTGCTCGATGCGCAGGCCTCCAGCACGGCCGCTGCCAGGCAGCCGGACTGCACCCCGTCGGAGGTGACGGAGAACCCCGGCCAGATCTCCCCTCAGGCCGACCTGACGGCGCCGCCCCTGACCTTCACCGCTTGCCAATAACGCCAACCGCAGGGTAGCCGTCCCGCTTGCCAACAGCCAACAGACAGGCGGGGGCGCCTGTTCCGCTTTCTGCGCCCCTAGGGCGAGTGGCAAGCCGGCCCTGGGACAACGAGCGCTGGTAGTAGCCTTGCCCGGTTTATACCCTGGGTCGTTCGGCGAAGGCCGAATGAACCCTCATGCTCCGACGACTTGCCTGCTTCTCGGCGCTGCTGGCGGCGTTCGCGCTGCCGCTCACGGCGCAAACCCTGGACACCGCGACCATTCGCGGCGTGGTGACGGATCCCAGCGGCGCGGCGGTGCCGGCGGCGGTGGTGGTCGCCTCCAACGGCCAGACCGGCGCACGCTACACCGGCCTGACCAGCGCCCACGGGCGCTTCCGCCTGGCCGACCTGCCCATCGCGGGCGTGTACACGCTGACGGCGGCGCACACCGGCTTCGCCACCGCCACGGCGACCGGTCTGCGGCTCAGCGCCGGGCAGACGGCGATGCTGACGCTGAAGCTGAACCTGGCGGGCCAAACCGCGCAGGTGACCGTGACCGGCGCGCTGGGAACGGTGAATGCGCGGGAGCCGCAACTGGGCGTCTCACTGGGACCGCGGCAACTGGCGGACACGCCCTTGCCCAACCGCCGCTTGACTAGCGTGGCGCTGTTGAACTCCGCCAACCGCCCTGCGATCAATCAAGGCGACGTGTTCATGAACCAGTCGCTGTTCACCACCAACGGCGCGGGCCGCCGGCAAACCAGCTTTGAGGTGGACGACAGCACCGGCAACGATAGCTGGGGCCGGCAGACCATCTTTACCAATGTGCCGCTGGCGGCCATTCAGGAAATGACGGTGCTCACCAACGCCTTCTCCGCGCAATACGGTGCCACCATGGGCGGCGCGGTGAACATCGTCACGCAAAGCGGCGGCGAAGCCTGGCATGGGTCTCTGCTGGAGACCTGGCGCCCGGCGGGCACGGAGGGGACGCTGCCCGGGCTGACGGAACTGTCCAACGGCGGCAATGCGGCCACCGATACGCTTTGGCAGACGGCCTGGGATCTTTCCGGCCCCCTAGCGCGCCACACGCAGTTGGCCCTGGCCGGCGAGGTCAGCTATGAGGATCGCGGTTCGCTGGTGACCTCGCCGGCGGCGCCGGGGGTTTTCACCGGCCAGTACCGCGACGGCATGGAGTACGCCCGCCTGGACCACCAGTACAGCGCCACCCACTCCGGCTTCCTGCGCCTGGACGTGGACAGCTTCTACGACACCAATCCCAACGATGCCGTGGGCGGCTTTTCCCTGCCCAGCGCCGACCGCATCTTCAAGCGGCGGACCTACACCGCGCAGGCGGGCGACGACCTGTCTCTGGGCGCGGATTTCGTGAACGCGCTGCGGCTGCAGTTCCAGCTGGCTTCGCCGATCACGTCCTTTTCCCCGGTGGACTTTGGCACCGAATACGTCATCCGCAACGTGCTGACCTCGGGCAGTTCCCAATCGGCGCTGCTGCTGAACCGGCAATATGAATTGACCGACACGGTGGGCGTGGACACTGGGCGGCACCAGATCAACTTCGGCGCCGACGCCATCGTGGCCCACAACGGCGGCGACAGCAAGGAGTATGGCGGTCCCATCACCCAGGGCGAGTTCGTCTTCAATCCCTGCCCGGCGGGGCTGACGCCCACCTACTGCGCCACGCCGGCCTACATGAACCTGGGCAACGTGCAGAGCTATACGCAAAGCTTCGGCAGCGCGCAATACACCGTCACCGATACGCTGTGGAGCACGTTCGTGCAAGACCATTACCAACTGCTTCCGAACCTGACGGCGGATGTGGGCTTGCGCTACGAGCAGCAGACCTTCAGCAACGCGCGGGATGATTTCGCGCCCCGCCTCGGCTTCGCCTACGACTGGCACGGCACGGTGGTGCGGGGCGGATACGGCATCTATTACGGCCAGCTCCCCGACAACCTGGACGCCAGTTACGCGATTGGCGGGCCGCAAGGCGCGTTCAACTACACCGCCTTTCCCGGCGGCGTCGGCTTTCCCACCAGCCTGACCGCGGTGCCGCTGCCGGCCTTTCCCGCCGGCGCGGTCCTGCCGCCGCGCAGCATTTACGTGCGCGCCGGCGACAGCGCTTATCTCGACTCATTTTTCCCCACCTCCTTGCTGCCGCTCTATCCCTCGGCGCTGTTGAACCCCTACTCGGAGCAATGGACGCTAGGCGTGCAGCGGGCCGTGGCGCCGGGCTGGGTGCTGAGCGTGGATTACTTGGGCTCGCATTCGGTGCACGTGGACCGCGAACTGGATATTGACCCGCCGTCCCCGTTTCTCCGCACCGCGCCGGGGCAGGTGCGCTCGCCCGGGGCCGCGAACTGCACCCGGCCATACTGGGCGTGGTGGTATCAGCAGCAGGGCGTGGCCTGCATGGCGACGCCGCCGCTGGGCTATCCGGAGCCGCCCTACAGCGTGATTGACACCGACACCAATGACGGCTATGGCGCTTATGACGCGCTGGAGGCGAACGTGAGCCACCGCTTCCGCTCGGGTTTCTCCTTGCTTGCCAGCTATACGTGGTCGCATGCCTTGGACAACGTGGATCCGGACATTCCAGGCCAGGCGCCGAACTTGGACCAGTTCACCGGTCCGGCGGAATATGGCGACGCCATCTTCGACCAGCGCCACCGCTTCGTGCTCAGCGGCATTTGGAGCGGGCCGTGGGCGGTCCAAGCCGGCGGCGTGGTGACGCTGGCCTCCGGGCTGCCTTACAACATCACCACCGGAGCCGACAACAGCGGCGACGGGCAAACCTCGGACCGGCCAGTAATCAACGGCGCCGTCATCGGTCGCAATGCCGGCCGCGGCACCCCCATTTACGATGCCGACCTGTTCCTGCAGCGAGCGATGGCGCTCACACCGCGGTGGCATCTGAACCTGCGCCTGGAGTCATTCAACCTGTTGAACCACGCCAACGTTGTGGGCTTCAACGGCGTCTACGGCGACGGCGCCACGGCGGCGCCCGGCTTTGGCGAACCGCTGACCGGCGTCACCAACGTTCTGCCGCCGCGCGAGTTGCAATTCCTGGCCAAGCTGTCGTTCTAGCGCTCCAAGGGCGGTTGGCTGCAAACGCGAAGATCGGGGCCGTCTCGGCTGAGGACTGAGCGGCGAGGGGCACTTCTGTCCTACGTTCCGCTCCCCGCGGCTCCCAGGGACAGCGCGCCACACGGCAAAAGCAAAACATGACATTTGGCCGGGAGGCCTGGGAGCTAAGCCCTTTGGAATCAGCCATAGAGAACCTGGTTGGTTACTAAAATCGTGTCACGTCCGAAAGGCCACGTGGACGGTGGGCGGAGGCTTGTCCCCCCGCACCAGGTGCGGTTGGCGCGCACGGCAGAGCCGCCCTATTCTGGACGCTCCCGCTGGTCCCACCCCAAGGCGCGCCGCCGCGCTTTGGGGACCCCGGGGTCGCTGCGGCTGGGCTTCGCCGGCCGGCAACGGACGCCCGCTGGCCCTCAAGGCGTCTCCAAGTTGCCGCGATAGGCTGGGACGATGCCGCAGGCGATGCACTTCACCGTTTGGGGTCAGGTGCAGGGGGTCGGCTACCGGGCGTTTGCGGCGCGGCAGGCGGCGGCGCTGGGGTTGCGCGGATGGGTGCGCAACCGCGCCGACGGCGCCGTCGAGGGCCTGGCGATCGGGGCGGCCGAGCCGCTGGCAGCGTTCCAGCGTGCCCTGGCGCGCGGGCCGGCGGCGGCGCGGGTGGAGCGCGTGCAGATGACGCCGGCGACCCTCGAGCCTCGGGACATGACAGAGGCGGCGGGCTTCCGGATTGAAACGGACGGATACGGTTAGCGGCGGGCGTGCTGCTTCAGCGCCGCCCGGGCTTCGCGGTCGGCTTCGCGCCGGCGCTCGGTCTCCCGTTTATCAAACAGGTTCTTGCCGCGGGCCAGGCCCAGTTCGCATTTGACCCGGCCATTGTGGAAATACAGGCGCAGGGGAATCAGCGTCAGCCCCTTCTCCCGGGTCTTGCCCCCTAGGCGGGCGATCTCAGCCTTGTGCAGCAGCAGCTTGCGCGTGCGCTCGGCCTCGGCGGCGGCGTAACCAGCGAACTGATAGGGGCTGATGTGGCAGTTCAGCAGGAAGGCCTGGCCATCGCGGATCAAGGCGTAGCTGTCCTTGAGCTGCACCTGGCCCAGGCGCAGGGATTTGACCTCGCCGCCGAGCAGTGAAAGGCCAGCTTCAAAGCGCTCCAAGATCTCGTACTTGTGGCGCGCCTGCCGGTTGTCGGCGATCATCTTCTCTCCCTCCCGGGCGCGGGGCATACCCGATGGTAGTACGACCCCCGCCGGTGACCGCGGATGGAAGCGCAATCTCAGCGGCTCAGCCGCCCTATTCCGGACGCTCCCGCTGGTCGCTGCGGCTGGGCTTCGACGGCCGGCAACGGTCGCCCGCTGGCGCTCGGGGCGTCTCCAAGTTGCAGCGATGGTGAAGAGCAGGGCCCACGGCGGCGGCGCCGCGGGTTGAAGCCTGCGCCACTCGCCCAGCCGAAGCCTATTCCAGGCGCCCGGCCGGGGCCTGTTCCATGCGCGGCGGCGCGACCGCACGGGCCCCCCGGCCAAGGTAACCTCGGCGGTTCCCCTGAGGCGCTGGGCGGGGCGGCCGTGCTAAACTCAAGCCCAAATCGTGCCCTAATCGGCCGCAGGTGGCCGCCAGTGTCGGGCCTGTCCCGAACCTGAACCTAACACCAGTGGCCGGGTACGCGTCTTTTCCCCCAGGATGCCGGAAGGAGTTGTTTTGCTGCCGCGCCGTATTCAGACCGCCCTTGCCGGATTTGATCGCCGCCGTTGGACCGCAGCCGCGCTGCTGCCCTTTGCGCTGCTCTTAGTGGCGCATGCCGACCAGGCCAAGAAGGATTACAACATCGGCCATTGGTATTTTCTCCACAAGGAATACGATCGCGCCGTGCGCTGGTACGACCGCGCGCTCGTGCTGAAGCCGGATAACGCCGCCTACATCGTCGCGGCCCGGCGCGCGCATTTCGCCGCCGCTGTTTTTCACGTCCAGCGCGGCCGAACGTTTTACCAAGAACACCGCGACGCTCAGGCGCTGGCGGAGTTTGAAAAGGCCAAGATCGCCGACCCGGCGGACTTTGCCGGCCAGCAGGGCATCAACCTGGTCGAGCGGCGGGAGGCGGCGCTGAAGGCCGGCCAGCCGGTGACAGCGCGGCAGGTCAGCGAACTGAACCAGCGGCTGCAGGACGCCGGGGGGCCGGTCGAGTTGGGCGCGGTGGCAAACACGCCGATCCGGCTGCAGCTGACCGCCGGTTCGCGCAACGCGTATCGCACGGTCTGCCAACTGGCGCATTTGAACGTTGTCTTTGATCCGGATTACCGCAGCCGCCCGGTGGCACTGAACCTCCAGAACGTCACCCTGCTCCAGGCCCTGCGCATTTTGAACTTGGAGAGCCAGAGCTTCTACACCGTGGTCACGCCGGACACCATCTTCGTGGCCGTCAACAACGAGGCCAAGCGCCGTCAGTTGCAGGACGACGTCATCAAGACGTTTTACTTCCATAACGTCACCAGCCCGACCGACCTGACCCAGATCAGCCAGGCCATTCGCGCCCTGGTGGGCACGCAACACCTGCAGGTGGTGGGCTCGCAAATGGCGCTGGTGATGCGGGACACGCCGGACAAGGTGGCGCTGGCGCAGAAGCTGATTGACGACCTGGACAAGGCGCCGCCGGAGGTGGTGGTGGACGTGCAGGTGCTGCAAGTCAGCCAGGTGCTGATGCGGGACCTGGGGCTGCTGCCGCCCACGCAGGTGACGGTGGGGCTGCAAACCCCCTCCTCGACCAGCACCAATGCCACCACCGGGGCGACCACCACGACCACCACCTCGCCCACGCTCAATGAGCTGGCGCATTTGGACAGCAAGGACTTCAGCGTCACCATGAGCACCGCCGAGATTGACGCCATGCTGGACAACAGCATGACCAACTCCATCCAGTCTCCGGTGCTGCGCGCGCTGGAAGGGCAGAAGGCGACGCTGCAGATCGGCGAGCGGGTGCCCATCGCCACCGGCAGCTTCCAGCCGGGCATCGGCGGCATCGGCATCAACCCGCTGGTGAACACGCAGTTCCAGTACATCCCGGTGGGCGTCAACATTACCCTGACGCCCTGGGTCAACGGCGACGACGTCACGTTGGACACCAGCATCGAGATCTCCGCGGTGGACAGCTATGAGAACATCGGCGGCATTCAGCAGCCGATCATCGGGCAGCGCAAGATCAGCCACGTGATCCGGCTGCGGGCCGGGGAGAGCAACATCCTGGGCGGGATGTTCGAGGACGTCAAAACCAGCGACCAGACGGGCATCCCCGGCTTGATGGACATCCCGGGGCTGAAATGGCTATTCTCCCGCACCAATTCCAGCAGCACGCGGGAGGAGGATCTGATCGTGTTGACGCCGCACATCGTGCGGCGGCCGGACATCACGCGCCTGAACCGGGAGGCCCTGGACACGGGCACGCAGAACGACATCGAGCTGCGGGAGTTGCCGCCGGCGACGCTGGCCAGCCCGGCGCCCGCCACGCTAGCGGCCGCCCCGGCGCCGGCTCCCGCCCTGGCGGGGACCAGCGCCGCGGCCGCGCCGCCGGCCGCGCCCGTGGCGGCCGGACCGGCGGTACTGAGCTTGGCGCCGGCCCGCAGGCAAGCGACGGTCGGCAAGACCTTCGGCCTGACCATTGACCTCAGCCACGCCACCGCCGCCTATGCGCTGACGCTGCAGTTGAACTATGACCCGCGCATGCTCGAGGTCAAGCAGGTCATGAACGCGGGCTTCTTGTCCCAGGGCGGGCAGCCAGTGGCGCTGGTGCACCGAGAGGACCCGGCCTTCGGCGACGCGCTGATCAGCCTGAGCCGCCCGGCCAATGCCAGCGGCGTAGCCGGCTCGGGCAAGGTTGTCTACATCACCTTCGAGGCCAAGGCCGCGGGCGTGACTAAGATCACCCTCAGCCGCGTGGTGGCACGCGACCCTTCGGGACAGGAGATGCCGGTCCACACCCAGGCGGCGACGGTCAATATTCAGTAACCCGGGGCGGCGTAGACTGGGAGCACCGGGTGGTTATGAGGGGCAGCCGAAATCCGCACCGCGGCGCTGAGCCGCTCCGTCGGCAGTGGCGCCGGCGCGGCTTCACGCTGGTGGAGTTGATCGTGGCCATCACCATCATGCTGGTGCTGACCACCATGGCGCTGCCGCTGGTGCAGATCCAGGTGCAGCGGGCCAAGGAACATCAGTTGCGTTATGACCTGCACCAAATGCGCGCCGCGATTGACCGCTACAAGGACGCCGCCGACCGCGGACTGTTCCAGGTGCAGTTCGGTAGCGACGGTTATCCGCCGACGCTCGCGGCCCTCGTTGAGCCGATTGAGGCCAATGGAAAAACCTACCGCTTCCTGCGCCGCGTCCCGGTGGATCCGATGACCGGTGATAAGGATTGGGGGCTGCTGTCGGACTCCGACGCGCCCGACGCTGACGCTTGGGGCGGACAGAATGTCTTCAACGTCTACAGCCGCAGCCAGGGCACGGGCATGAACGGCGTGCCCTACCGGGATTGGTAAATGCTCGCACGCCTGCAATCGCGCCGCCGCGCCCTCACCGGCTCCCGCCGCGGCTTTACGCTCATCGAGTTGATGGTCGTGATCGCGATCATCGCCATCTTGCTGGCCATCGCCATGCCCATTTATCAACGGACCATCCTCCACGCCAGGGAGACGGTGCTGAAAGATGATCTGTTCCAGATGCGGCAGCTGATTGACCAGTACACGCTGGACAAGCAACAGGCGCCGCAAGCCCTGCAGGATTTGGTGACGGCGGGATATTTGCGCCAACTGCCCAAGGACCCGATGACCGGATCGTCCAGCACCTGGGCGCCGGTGACCGACGATTCGCTGATGAGCGCCGACCAGCAGCAGCCCGGCATTGTGGACGTACATAGCGGCAGCGACGCCACCTCGCTGGAAGGCACACCGTACAACACCTGGTAGCCGCCGTGCGCCGCGGGGCGGCCTTTCCGCTGGGGTTGGCGCCGCCGGGTGTCCGCGGTTCAGCGGCTCAGCCCCCCTATTCTGGACGCTCCCACTGGTCGCTGCCGCTGGGCTTTCACGGGGGCCCAGCATGCAGCGGCGCGTGCTGGGCTGGGACGGCCGGCAATGGACGCCTGCTGACGCACCGGGCGTCTCCAAGTTGCCGCGACTTGCGGGCGGCGGCAGGCGGGAGGCATCGGCATTCCAGATGAAGTGCCGCTACGGTGCAGCCAACACCTAAGGCGCAACGGGTCGTCTAACACTTTTTGCCCGTGCCCATTGTGGTCGTGCCGGAGCGCCTCCGGCGGGGCTTCGCCGTCCCGCGGCAGACGCGCGTGGAATCCCGCACTCTCGCCAGGGCCGGCCCAGAGTATGCGCATCGCTCTTGTTGTCCCGCCCTTTATTCCCGTGCCGCCGCCGCGTTATGGCGGCACGGAATTGTTTATCGCCAATTTGGCGGCCGGCTTGCGGCGCCTGGGGCATGAGCCGGTGGTGTACGCCAACGGCGAATCGCGGCCCCCGGCGGAACTGCGCTACCTGTTTTCCCGCATGGAGTGGCCGATCACAGAGGATCTGCACGCCAGCTTGAAGGATTTGGCGCATTGCAGTTGGGCCTGCCGGGACGCGGTGGCGGATTGCGAGGCCATTCATCTGAACAACGCCCCGGCGCTGGCCTTCACGCGCTTTCTAGAGCAAGCGGTGGTGTACACGCTGCACCATCCCCACATACCCTCGCTTTCGGCGTTCTACGGCCACTTTCCCCGCGTCCGTTTCGTGGCCATCAGCCGGGCGCAGGCGGCGGTTGAAACCGAGATGGAGGGGCTGACGGTGGTGCATCACGGGCTCGACCCGGATTTGTACCGGCTGGGCGACGGGCGGCGCGAATATTTGTGCACGATCGGGCGCATTTCGCCCATCAAGGGGACGCACCACTGCATCACCGTGGCGCGGCGTGCCGGCATTCCGCTGAAAATCGCCGGCGAGATTCAGCCTCTGTTTCAGGAGTATTGGAAAACCCGGATTCGGCCCCACGTGGATGGGCGGTTCATCGAATATGTTGGCGAGGTGGGGTTGGAGGAGAAAAACCAACTCCTGGGTGGAGCGCGGGCATTCCTGTTCCCGATTGAATGGGAGGAACCGTTTGGCCTGGTCATGATCGAGGCCATGGCATGCGGCGCCCCGGTTTTGGCCTTTGGGCGGGGGTCGGCGCCGGAGGTGGTCCGGAATGGCGTCTCGGGGTGGATTTGCGCCGACGCCAAGGATATGGCCGCGCGGGCGGTGGAGCCGGAGTTGAGCGCCGAGCGCTGCCGGGCCTATTTTGAGAGCCATTTCGCGCTGGAGGCGATGGCGCGGAGCTATTTGCGCCTTTATGCGGCGGAGGCGGAAGCGGCGGAAACCGTGCTGCCGGCGCCGGTGGCCGCTTGAGCGATGCGCCGTCGCCTCGCGCTGGAACGGTGCCGGCGGGAGCTCCGCAGTGCTGGGCATCCCGGCGGGCAATTGGCGGTTCACCCAGGGCATGAGATCGGAAACCGAAGCCGGGACGCCAACCGGAACCGAACCGTGCGGCGAACACCGGCCGGAGGAGGGAGCGGCAACGCCGAAGGCCGCCTGCGGCGCGCCCGCGGCCAGCGAACCACCGCGGCGAATCAACAACCTGAGCCTTTTGGACGGAAAGACGTTTTCCGCCACCACGGTTTCCGGGGACATTGCGCCCGCCAACGCCAGCGACGTGGGGCTGTTTCATCGCGACACGCGCTTTCTCAGCTATCTGGAGCTCCTGGTGGACGGGCACCGCACCGTGGTGCTCTCATCCGGCACGCAGGGAAACTTGTACGCCCAAATCGAGCTGGCCACCAGCACGCTGGTGCGGCGGGATGGCGGCGCGCCGGAGAACAACCTGCATGTGCGGCGGGAGCAGGTGATGGCCAGCCATTTCTATGAGCGCGTGACGGCGGAAAACTTCAATTTGCAGCCGGTCGAGATTACGCTGGAGTGGCGCTTTGACGCCGACTTCGCCGACGTCTTCCAGGTGCGGGGGATGCGGATCCCAGCGCAAGGCCGGCAGCGGGAGCCGACGGTGACCGCCGACGGCGTGGTTTTCGCCTATGACGGCCAGGACCGCATCCACCGCCGCACGGTGCTGCGCTTCGATCCGCCGCCGGCGGCGCCGGAGGCGCATCGCGCACGGTTTCATTTGCGCCTCAATCCGCGGGAGCGCCGGGTGATCCTGCTGACGGTCACGCCGGAGACCGAGGGCGATCCCATCCAGGCGGCAGTTGGCTTTAGCCCGGCGCTGGAAGACCAGCGCCGCCGCCTAGCCGCGTTTTGCCGTGAGTCCACGCGGATTGAGTCCTCCGACGACCTGTTCGACGCCTGCATGGAGACCGCGGTGAACGATTTTTTTGCCCTGCGGATTCCCTTCGCTGCCCGGGCGCATCCCGCCATGGGCGGTACAGGCGCGGAGGCCAGCCCGCGCGGCGACACCACGCTCGGGCGCAGCCGCGAGGGCGAGATCATCGCCGCCGGCATCCCCTGGTTCGCCACCGTCTTCGGCCGCGATTCGCTGATCGCCGCCTATCAGTCGCTGCTGCTCCGGCCGCAGTTAGCCGAGGCCACGCTGCGCTTTTTGGCGCGCTGGCAGGGGCGTACGGTGAACGACTGGCGCGACGAGCAGCCGGGCAAGATTCTGCACGAGTTTCGCGAAGGCGAGCTGACGCGCGGCGGCGAGGTGCCCCATGCTCCGTATTACGGTTCGGTGGACAGCACACCGCTGTTTTTGATCGTGCTGGGCGAAACCTTCCAATGGACCGGCGACCGCGAGCTTTTGGAGGAGTTGCTGCCCGCGGCGCGGGCGGCGCTGGGCTGGATTGAGCAGTACGGTGACCTGGACGGCGACGGCTTCGTCGAATACCTGCGCCGCTCGCCGGGGGGGCTGGACAACCAGGGATGGAAGGACTCCCACGACTCGAACCTGCACCGGGACGGCCGCCCGGAGCCGCCGCCCATCGCGCTCTGCGAAGTTCAGGGCTACTGCTATGACGCCCGCTACCGCTTGTCCCGCCTGCTCCGCCTGCTGGGCGACGCCGCGACCGCTGAGCGCGTGCGGCGCGAGGCGACCGACCTGGCGCACCGCTTCGAGCGGGCGTTCTGGCTGCCCCGCCAAGGCTACTACGCCATGTCGCTGGACGGCGAAAAACGCCCGCAGGAGGTGATCAGCTCCAATGCCGGCCATTTGCTGTGGAGCCGCATTATCGGCCAAGACCGGGCGCGGCTGGTGGCCAGCCGCCTGCTGCGGGCCGAAATGTTCACCGGCTGGGGCATCCGCACGCTGGCCGCCGACGAGCCCACCTACAACCCGCTCAGCTATCACCGCGGCTCGGTCTGGCCGCATGACAATTCGCTGATTGGGCTGGGCCTGGCGTTTTATGAGCAGAAGGCGGCGCTGGTGCGGATCTTCACCGGCCTGTTCCAAGCGGCGCGCCATTTCCGCGACACGCGGCTGCCGGAGCTGTTTGTCGGCGCGCAGCGGCGGGAGTTCGACACGCCGGTGCACTATCCGGTCTCCTGCTCGCCCCAGGCCTGGGCCTCCGGCGCCATGTTCTTGCTGTTGACCGCGTTGCTGGGATTGCGGCCGGACGCGGGCAAAAAGGAGCTGCGCGTGGTCAATCCTGTCCTGCCCGAGTGGCTGGATTGGCTGCGGCTGCGGAACATGCGCATCGGCCAATCCGTGGTCAGCCTGGAGTTCACGCGCCGCGGTCAGCGGGCGTTTTGCAGCGTGCTGGACCAGCAGGGCGACCGGCTGGCCATCTCCGTGGATTTCACCAAGCGGGCATGACCCGGGCCTAGCCAAAGACTGCCAGCGCCGCGTGGATCGCATTGCCCGCGGGCGGCAGCGCGGGCGGCTCGGCCGCCCTGTTCTGGACGCTTCCGCTGGTCGCTGCGGCTGGGCTTCGACGGCCGGCAACGGACGCCCGCTGGCGCTCCGGGCGCCTCCAAGTTGCCGCCGTTAGGCGGCACGCGGACGGTCGGCTTCCGCCGCCGCAGGTATCCGTGCACGCACGCCCACGCCGCGCTGGTAGACCAGATACCGCCCCAGCTCCGCAGCGGCGAGGCTGGCGCTCAGTCCCGCCAGCGCGCACCACCGCCCTCTGCCCGCGCGGCGACGCCGCTGCCAGGAAACGGCGAAGGCCAGCCAACCCGCGCCGCTGAGCATTCCATGCGCCCAGCCGATGCGGCGTTCGGCGCCCTGCAACCGTGACCAATCGGCCAGCCCGGCAACGCCCGCCGCGAGACCCCCGGCCAGCCCCACCCCGATCGCGCCACGCGCCGCCGTCTCCCACTCCGATTGGCGGCTAATGCGAGCCAAAAGGTCGAATGCTACCGCCGTGGTCCATGCGCCCATGGGAATGTCGGTCAGCACGGCCTCCAGGGGGTGGCCGAGGGCGTCACCGTGGAGGACGCGCTCAATGACGGCGCGCCGCGGGCCCAAACGGGCCAAACCCCGCTCAACGGCCCGCTGCAGGGCGTCTTCTGCGCCGGCCATCCAGTGCTGCCGTTCGACGGCCTTGGCCGCAATCTCCGGTAGGGTGCCTGTTGTCGCCATTCCGCCTCCGTTCGTCCCCAAGCGCCTCTGGGCCTTGTCTGCTTCGATGCAGCCGGGCGAGCCTGCGGCAGCCGGAGCGGCGGGCCGCCCGATTCTGGGCGGCCCCGCCGCTCCACCCCGAGGCGCACCGCTGCGCCTTGGGGACCCCGGCGCTCCACCCCAAGGCGCACCGCTGCGCCTTGGGGACCCCGGCGTTAGCGGGGCCTGCGGCTGGGCTTCGCCTGGGTCCCCAGCATGCAGCGGCGCATGCTGGGGTGGGACGGCCGGCAACGGACGCCCGCTGGCGCTCAGGGCGTCTCCAAGCTGCCATGAGACGGTTGCCACGAGACGCCACGTGATTACCAGCCGAGCCGCAGCAGGAAATAGCCGAGGGCGAGGGTGGTGACGGCGATGGGGAAGCCGGAGCGGAAATAGCGCCAGAAGCCGATGCTGGCGTCCGGACGGGCGCGCTCGACGACGATGAAGTTGGCGATGGAGCCGGTGAGGGTCAGGTTGCCGGAGAGCGTACTGGCCATGGCCAGCAGCAGCCAATACCCCGCCGCATGGGCGAAGTGAGCGATGGGCGCCTTCAGCAGCATCACCGCCGGCACGTTGCTGACGATGTTGGACAGCACGGCGACGAAGGCGGTGAACCCGGCGGCATTGCGCAGCGCGGGGCCGCGGGACCACTGCGCCAGCCAGCCCAGCAAGCCGGCGTTCTGCGCGCCGGCGATGAGCAGGAAAAGTCCGATGAACAGCAACAGCAAACCCCAATCCACCTGGCGGCACAGCTCAGCGGCGTCGCGGTGGCGGAGAATCAGCAGCAGGGCGGCGCCAACGACGGCCGCCAGTGCGGGCGGCACACCGAGCAAAAAACCGGCCATGACCAGGGCTAAGATCACGAGCGCAGGAACCATGCCGCGGCTCAAGGCGACCGCCGGCACGCTGCGCGCCAGGGCGGGCTGGCCGCCCGCGGGAGCGGAGGGGACGGAGGCGCACCGAGCCCCGCCGGGCGTGGCGGCGGTGGGCCGCTCCAGGCCGTGCAGGAAGGCCCAGGCCACGAACAAACCCACGAGGGCCACCGGGGCGAGATGGACCAAATAGGCGCGATAGCCGAGGCCAGAGATGGAGGCGATCAAAATATCCTGCGGATTGCCAGTGATGGTGGCCAGGCTGCCGATGTTGGAGCCGATGGCTAGGGCCAGCAAGTAGGCGACCGGATCGCGGCGCATGGCTTTGGCGATTTGCAGGATCAGCGGGGCCAGCAGCAGGCAGACCACGTCATTGACCAAAAACGCCGACAGGACGCCGGCCGTGAACAGGACGGTGGGGAGCAGATGGTCCGGCCGGACCCGCGCGACCACCAGCGCCACGGCCCAATCAAAAAAGCCAGCCTGGTGCAGCGCGGCGACGATGATCATCATGGCAAACAGCAGAATCAGGGTGGGAAAATCCACCGCGTGGAGGGCGGCAGCGCCGGGCAGCGCCCCCAGGGCGAAGATCAGGGCGGCGCCGATGACCGCCATGGCGGAGCGGCGAATCTGGGTTCCCGGCAAACGGCCGACCGCGAAGACGAAATAACTGGCGGCGAAGATAACGGCGACGGCCAGATCGCGCGTGTGGGGGGCGAGCCAGGGAGACATGCGGGACGATAGCCCAGTCTACGTGCTGTGGTTCGGGCGGGGCGATCCGCGCCGCATGGCTTGTTTGCCGCAGCCCGGTCGGGCGTCGAAGGCAATCGGGGACGCCGGGGCGACGCGGCGGGATGGCCCGGCAGGGGGATGCCTGCCTCGCAACCGCCTATGATCAAAGCATGGGCGGCGGAGAAGCATCGGGTGGACAGTTGCCGGGGCACCTGGCGCGGGCACTGCCCACCTATCTGCCGCCGCGGCGGTGGTTCGCGGACAAGAACCGTGCAATTGAGGCGGTGCGGCTGGTGGATTTCGCCTGGCTGACGCCGCCCTCAGGCGATGGCGCCGCGGGGCTGGCGCTGGCCTTGGCGCATGTGGATTTATCCGGCGGCGGCGCCGCCACCTACCTGACCCCCGCGACGTGGAGCGTCGTGCCGCCCGTCGAGCCCATCGCCGAAGTGCTGGACGGGGGCCACGGATGGCTGGGGGACGCTTTGTCCGCGCCGGGCTTTGCGGCGGCGTGCCTAGCGGCGCTGCGCGCCGGACGGCGCATGAGCGGCGCGCACGGCGTCTTTGTGTTCCAGCCCAGCGCAACGCTGGAGCGCGACTTCCCCGCCCTCGACGCCCTCGCGGCCGGCACTGCGCGACTGTCGCGGGCGGAGCAGAGCAACTCGACGGTGCTGTACGCCGATGCCAGCGGCGCGACGCGGCTGCTGCTGAAATGCTTCCGGCGCCTGGGCCCAGGCCTGAACCCCGACGCCGAGGTGACGGGATATTTGACCGCGCACGGCGGGGCACAGTTAGTGCCGCCGCTGGCGGGGACGGTGGAGTATCAGCCGGGGAACGGGAACGCAGCCGGCGGAGCGGCGACGCCAGCGCGTTGGACCCTGGGCATTTTCCAGGCCTTCATTGCCAATGACGGCGACGGCTGGGAGTGGGTGCTGCGCGAACTGCGAGCGGCGGCGGACGACCGCGGCAAGGCGGCGGGGACGCTGCCCGCGATCGCCGATCTGGGGCGCCGCACGGCGGAGATGCACCGGGTGCTCGCGGCGGCGCCGGAGCCCCTGGCGGCGTTCGCGCCGGAGCCGATACGGCGGGAAGATTGGGCGGCTTGGCAACAGGCGGTGGCGGCCAGCGCCGTGGAGCTGGCGGCGGAACTGGCGCGGCGGCCCCCTCCGCCGGGGCCGGGGGCAGAGGCCGTCGGCGTTGGGGCGCGACGCTTGGCACGGCTGGACTTTGGCCCCAGGCCGCAGGGGCTGGCGAAGATCCGCGTGCATGGCGATTTCCACCTCGGCCAGGCGCTGCGCACGCGGGACGGTGACTGGCGGTTGTTCGATTTTGAAGGCGAGCCCGCGCGACCGCTCGCCGAACGGCGGCAAAAGCTCTGCGCCTTGAAGGATGTGGCCGGCATGCTGCGCTCGCTGGATTACGCCGCTGGGGCGGCGGCGCCCGAGGGGCCGGCGCGAATTCCGGCCTGGCTGGACGCGTGGCGGGAGGAAGCGCGGCGAAGTTTTCAGGTGGCCTATTTCGAGCAGCTCGGCGATGCCGCAGGCAGCCGCTTGCGACTGGCGCCCACCGGGGAGGCGGAACGGGCGACGGCGCTCAATTTTTTTGAGTTGGAAAAAGCCGTCTACGAAGTGGGCTACGAGCTGCGCCACCGGCCGGATTGGCTGGCCCTACCGCTGGCCGGATTGACGCGCCTGACGGAGCGGGCGAGGCGATAGGCGCGGTTCCGGCGGCTCAGCCGCCCTATTCTGGAGGCCCCCGCGGGCGCTCCGGGCTCTCCAAGTTACCGCGAGCGGACACCCGCTCCGCTGTGGGCGCAGATCCCACGGCGGACGGCGCGGGCTGGTAGGCTGGATGCTTGCGCGTTCTTTTCATTGGAGACATCTACGCCAGCCCGGGACGGGCGATCGTGCGAGCGCAACTGCCCGCGCTGGCGCAAGCGTATGCCCCCGACCTCATCGTGGCCAATGGCGAAAACGTCGCCGGCGGCTTCGGCATCACCGGCGCGCTGGCGGATGAGATATTCGCCATGGGCGTGGATGTGATCACCACCGGCAACCATGCCTGGGACCGCAAGGAGATCCTGCCCTACCTCAGCACGGCCGGGCGGGCCGACTCCAACGCCTCGCGGCTGCTGCGGCCGGCCAACTATCCGCCGGGGACGCCGGGGCAAGGGCTGTTCTTGGGCCGGGCGCGCCAGGGCGAACCCTACGCGGTGCTCAACTTGCAGGGCCGGGTATTCTTGCCGGCGATTGATTGCCCCTTCCGTAAGGCGGACGAACTACTGGCCACGCTGCCGCCCGAGTGCGCCACGGTGCTGGTGGACGTGCACGCCGAAGCGACCAGCGAAAAACAGGCCCTGGGCTGGCATTTGGCCGGCCGTGTCAGTGCCGTCATTGGCACGCACACGCACGTACCCACCGCCGACGAACGCATCTTGCCGGGGGGCACGGCATTCCAGACCGATGCCGGCATGACCGGCGCCTACGCCGGGGTGATCGGCAGCCGGTCGCAAGACGCCGTGGACCGGCTGCTGCTAGCCCGGCCCAACCGCTTGGAGGCGGCCAGCGAGGACGTACGCCTGTGCGGGCTGTTCGTGGTCACCGAGGCGGGCCGAGCCACGTCGCTGGAGCGAATTCAGGTGCGGGCGTAGTTGGGCGAGGATCGCTTGGCCCGCTAGCGCGCTGCCGTCTAGCAGCCTACGCCCTGCCAGGGCGAGGAAAATGACAGGCGAGGACGCCTGTCCTACGCGCGGTAGGAGCCCAACCCCACGGCGCGCAACGGACGCCTGTTCCACGCTCTCGGCTGGCGGCTCAGCCGCCCTATTCTGGACGCTCCCGCTGGTCGCTGCGGCTGGGCTTCGACCGCCGGCAATGGATGCCCGCTGGCGCTCGGGGCGTCTCGAAGTTGCCGCGAGCGGGCAACGAACGACAGGCGAGGACGCCTGTCCTAATCGCCGCGCGGGGGCGGAACCGCTAATGCCGGATGACGCCGCCGCCGTGGGGCGTCCCGCCCCCCGACGCGCCCATGGGGGGTCCGCCCATCTCCGAGCCCCGCGCCGGACCCGGTTCCAGGCCGCGCATCGGCGCCGTGGGCATCGGTTCTCCGGGAGCCGCGTTTTGGGGGCCAAACACGTCCCGCGGGCTCTGCCGGGCCCAGACCGGGCCGCGCATCCGCTCCAGGTCACGCTGCTGCGTACGCGCCGCCAGGCGCATGGCGTTCATCTGGGCGCGGCTGTACTGGCCGCTGCGCTTGGCGCTGCGCAGCGCCCCATTGGCACGACCCTCGGCGGCGGCACGCGCTTGCATGGCGCTCCAGGCCCGCGTGGCCAGAATGCGCTGTGGCGCCGTTACGCCGGCACTGCGCACGACGGTGATGCCGGGCACCGGATTACGGTGCAGCGCCGTGGCCGGCGTCGCCGGACGAGGGGGAAGCGCCAGCGAACCGCCGCCGGCGTAGACCGCCATGGGGTAGGTCTCAAACATCATGCCGCCCATCGGCGACCAGGCCCAGCCGGCGGCGGTATCCAACCACTCGCCGTAATGGTACGGCGCCCAGCCCCAGGGATAGTACGAATCCCACATGTCGCCGAACGCCGGATCGTAGGACCAGGCGCCGTTCATGAAGGGGCTCCAGCCCATCGCCATGCCGGCGGGATACCACAGGTTGCCGTCCCAGTTGCCATAGCCGCTGAGCATGCCCATGCCATACCAAGCGTCGCCGTGGAAGTCGGGGCCTTGGCGCGAGGCGTCGGCTTCCATCACCTCATCCCGCTGATGGTTCCATTGGTCCCAGGTAGAATTGGCCTTGCTTTTGGCCAGCTCGGCCGGCGCCTGCTCGTCGAGCGTCAGCAGGTCGCCCTTGTTTAGGGCATAGGGCTGGCCGGCGGCGGCGATCTCGGCATGGCCATTCAGCATCTGGACGCGGGCTTGCTGCCCATTCACGGAGATCTCAAACTCCGCCTTTTTCCGCGGGACGGTGGCCACGCCCTCGGGGAAGATGGCGCGAAATGCTTGGCTATCCTTGGGGTGCAAATTAAAGAAGACGCCGCCCTGCATCACCGAAACGCCATTGAGGCGCACGCCTTTGGGCGTGAGCGCCAATTGCTGGAACACGATTCGACTGTTGGGGATCAAGCGGGCGGTCGAGCCGTCCTCGAACTCCACCTCGGCGCGGCCGCTGGCGCCGGTGCGCAGCGCTTCGCCCTCGGTGATCGGCATATTCGGCCGGGCGGCGAGCCAGCCCGCCCCCGCCCATTGCTGAATCTCGGCGCCCTGCGCCAGGCTGAGGCGCACGATGCGGGCATGGGACAACTTTTGCGACGCCGGGGCCGATGTCGCCGCGGCCGGCGCAGGGCCGGAGCGTGGCGCCGGAGGTAGGGCCGTGGCAACACACACGGCAGCGAAAACGGCGACCCCGGAGCCGAGCAGGCGGAGACGATACATCAAAGCCTCCTGGCGGGGCGGTGGAACAACGCGCCCCCTAGGCTGATTCTCCGCCCGGACCGGGGATTGTCAAGCCCCGCCAAGTAGGTTCCTGCCGAGCTGCCGGTTCGGGCGGGGCGAGAAGCGTGGCACGGCGGGCAGGCGGGGCGGGCGGCCCCGACCGGGTTCAAAAGCGATGTCGGCGAGAGAGCATACAATAAGGCCTATGAGGACTTCTCCGGCCGCTCGCGCCTCCCGCTCCGTGGGCCGCCGCCGACCCGGGGCGCGCCGCGTTCCGCCGCTTGCGGGCTGGGCCGCCCTGGCGATCTGCGTGGCCGTAGCCGGCTGGGCCGCGCCCGCGGCCCGCGCCGCCGGCACCGACGTGGTGTTGTTCAAAAAGCCCATGGCCACGCCCGGGCTGCACCTGGTGACGCTGAATGGCCAGGCGATTCAGCTGGCGGCGCTGCGCGGCAAAGTGGTGCTGCTGAACTTCTGGGCGACCTGGTGCGGGCCCTGCCGCATGGAGATTCCGGAGTTCGAGCGCCTGCAGCGGGAATACCCGAGGCAGTTGCAAATCATTGGGCTGTCGGTGGACACTTCGCCGGCCCGCGATGTGGCGGCGGTGGCCAAACAGCTGGGGATGAACTATCCGGTGGTGATGGCGACCGACACCATGCAAGCCAAGTTCGGCGCGGTGCCGGCGGTGCCGACGACCTATGTGATTGACCGCCAAGGCCAGATCGTGCAGCGGGACGTGGGCCTGCACAGCTACGCCGAGTTTGACAGTTCGGTCCGAGCGCTACTGGGGCTGCCCTTCGGCGGTCAAATCATCCGCGTGGACGAGATGAATCCGAACGGTCCGGTGGGCACGACGCAGATTCCCGGGCTGATCGCCGCCTTCAAAAAGCTGACGCCGAAGCAGCGGGAGGAGGCGCTGGCGAAACTGAACTCGATGCGCTGCACCTGCGGCGGCTGCGAGTACTCGCTGGCCAACTGCCGCGTCGAAGATCCCGACTGCGGCGTCAGCCTGCCGGAGGCGCGGAAGATCCTAGCGGCGATCGCGGCGGAAAAATAGGCGGCTCAGCCGCCCATTCTGGACGCTCCCGCTGGTCGCTGCGGCTGGGCTTCGACGGCCGGCAACGGATGCCCGCTTGCGCTCAGGGCGTCTCCAAGTTGCCGTGAACACGTGAGATCGTGGCCCGGCAGGGGGGACGCCGGTCCTACGCGGCTGCCCTCCGCGGCTACTCGTAGCGCAGGGCGTCAATGGGGTGGATCTTGGCCGCCTGCTGAGCGGGATACAAGCCAAAGATGATGCCCACGGCGACCGACACGCCGAAGGCCACGACGATGGACGCCCCGTTGACGATGGTGGCCCAGCCCGCGGCCCAGGCGATGGCTCGCGATAAGCCCACGCCAAAGGCCACGCCGATGGCCCCGCCGGTGAAGGAGATCAGCACCGACTCAATCAGGAACTGGCGCAGAATGTCGGCGCGGGTGGCGCCGGTGGCGCGGCGCACGCCAATCTCCCGCGTGCGCTCCAGCACCGTCGCCAGCACGATGTTCATGATGCCGATGCCACCGACCAGCAGGGAGATCGCCGCGATGGCCACCATGACCAGAGTGAAGATGCGCTGCGTTCGCGCCTGCTCGGCCATCAGCGCGGCGGGCACCACCACCCGGAAGTCGGCGACGTTATGATGCGTCGAGTTCAAGATGGCGCGGGTGACCGTCGCCGAGCGGGCGACGTTGGCGCCGGGGCGCAGCGCGATGTCAATGCCGTCCAGCGGGTCCTTGAAGCTGAAATCGGAATCCCAGACGCGATATTGGAACGCGGGCAACGGGGTATAGATGGCGTCGTTGAGGTCGTCGCCGCCGCTGCCCGGCAGCTGCGCCTGTTGGCGCAGCACCCCGATGACCCGCCACCAAACGCCGTTGAAGCTGAGGTAGCGGCCCAGGGCCGGGCCATAGCCCAGCAACTCCACCTTGGCCGCCGCCCCCAGCACGCAGACCGCCGACCCAGCGGCATTGTCGGTGCCGTCGAAGAACCGGCCGGAGGCCAACCGCAGGCCGTGAATGCGGGCGTAGGCCGGGGCCACGCCCAGCACCTCCGGCAGCGACCCGCTGGGGGCGGGCAGCAAACCCTGCGGCCGCAGCTCCCGCCGCGGCGAGATCCATTCCAGCCCCGGCAC
>JBOGKW010000019.1:0-31824 GCA_050746205.1 Terriglobales bacterium
CTGAAGGCGCGGTCGCCAAAATCCCAGGCGCCATTGAAGTAGTCTTCCGAGCCGGTGCCGTTGATGGTGGGCAGCACCGTTCCCCGGGCCGCCTCCGCCTGGTCAATGAAGATCATGTCGTCGCCCTCGCCCCACCAGCCCGCTTGGTTCTGCAGCACGGCCAAGCTGGTTCCGATGTATTGCCCGCGGCCGCGGGCGTCCAAGAAGACATAATTGCCGCGCCCGTAGCGATTGCGGTGGTTCAGCACCACGGGGTCGCCGTTGCTTTGCCAGTCGCTGGTCCAACCGTGGCAGGGCGCCGCCTGGCGGTATTGCGCATGAAAGTAGGCGGCCTCGGCGGGCAGCGCCCCGGTCAGCTCAAAGTCAATGTTGGAATAGAAATTGGGGATGGGCCCGCCTTGGTTGCGAACCGTGATGCGGGCATGGCGGCGAAACGGCAGGGGCAGATAGCAGTTCAGGGCCCGCTCGGGGGCGACGGTCATGGGTAGCGATGCATAGGTGAAATATTGGCCCAGCCCCAGGCCGAAGAAATCTCCTAGTGGCGCCTCGACGGAGGGCGTGTCCTCGTGGTCCCAATGCATGGTCAGCACAATGTCCTTGAGATGGTGCGGACCGCCGTTGACGGTGAACCAGAGATGGCGGACTACGCCCGGGCCGTCGGTGTCCAGCAGGACCTGCTCGCCGCCGGCCGGGATGACAAAGAAATCGGCGTTGCCGCCGCTGCGGTCGTAGCTGGAGGCCTTGCGGCAGCGGGCCGGGCGCAGCAGCGCCGGGCCCAGATCCGGGACGCCGCCGGCCGGCGCCAGGGGCTGAGCCGCGGCCGCGCCGCGGAGCAGGGGCACGCTGGCGGCGGCGCCGGCTAGCAGGCCAAGCAGACTGCGGCGGCGTGAGCGGACGGCGGGCGGCAGGGGAGGGCGAGATGCGTCCTCGGCGGGCTTGCCCGGGGGCGGCGGGAAAGGTTGCATTCCGGGAGTGTAGCCCCGCGCGGCGCGGCCGGGGCCGCGTGGCGGCTGGCGCGGCAGTGGGGGTAGAATCAAGCCATGACATGCGCGGCATGCGGAGCGGAGACCGTGGGGAATGCGGAGTTCTGCTCGCGCTGCGGAGCACGGCAGAACAGCGGCGCGGCGCGCAGGCGGCTGACGCTATCGTCCGGAGACAAGAAGTTGGCGGGCGTCTGCGGCGGACTGGCCGAGTATTTTGGCGTCGACGCGACCTTGCTGCGCGTGGTTTGGGCGATCCTCACCCTGGTGACCGGCCTGGTGTTTGGGGCGGTGGCGTACTTGGTGGCATGGGTGCTGATGCCGGCGGCGCCGTCGGCCGCGGGCGCCGTGACCGCGCCCGGCACGCCGGCGACCGGCGCTGGGTCAATCTAGCCGCAGGGCGGCTCCGCCGCTGTGATCCGACATGAGGCTCGGTTTCGCATCCCCGCCTCACTTGACTTAACGGCTCCGCCGCCCGCTCCTAGACAGGCCCGCCGCTCCAACCCCAAGGTGCTCCGCTCCACCCCAGCGCGCGCCGTTGCGCGCGGGGGCCCCCGTGAAGGTCCAGCCGCAGCGACCCCGCGGCCCCCAAAGTGCGACGGCGCGCTTTGGGGTGGGAGCAGCGGGAGCGGCAAGAATAGGGCGGCTGAGCCGCCTTTAATTGACTGTCAGGGATATGCTGCCGCTGCTACTCGCCCCGCTCACGGTGTACGCGGTGACGGTCAGCGTGTAATTGCCCGCCGGCGTGCCGCCGGAAGGCGTGGATGGGGACATGGGCGCGCCCGACGATGCCCCGCCGCCACAACCGGCCAACATCAGCGCCAGCGCGGCAGTTCCGAACCCGGCGGCCCATACGCGGCGTTTTCTGACCCATCCGAATCCCGCCAACAGAAACGCCGCTGACCCCAAGGCCCACGGCCACACGTCCGGCCCCTGCGCGGGCACAAAAAGGCCCGAATTTGCGGTGGTGGACAAATTCAAGGTCGCCGTAGCCGAATTCGCGCTCGTAAAATCCACCACGTTCGGCGAAATCGTGCAGGTAGAGGCGGCCGGGGCACCCGAGCAGGCAAGATATGCCTTTCCTGTCGTCCCGCTCTGTCCGGTCAAGCTCAGCGTGGTGCTTCCCGCCGCGCCTGCGGTGACGCTAAATCCGCTACCGCTGATGGTTGGCCCCGGAATCGCCGCCGCTTGATACACGCGCACGTAGTTGACCAGCATCGTAGCCGGATCCGGCGTGCTCGCGCTCGGTGGGCCCGGCCAATCGCCACCAACCGCCAGGTTCAGCAAAAGAAAAAATGGGTTGGGCGCGGTCGTGGACTGATTAAACGGCCAGTTGCTGCTCGGCGTCGCGGGCGTAATCGTCGCGAAGACATTGGACGGGTCGTCGACATAAAACTGGATGAGGAAAGGCGACCAGATCATGCCATAAACATGGAACCCGCTGCTCACGCTCTCGCCGCTCGGGAAGGTAAAAATCCCGTGCAGCATGTTGTTGTCGTCAAGGTCGTGCACGCTGGATTGGATCTCGGTCGGCCCTAAGACCGGCACGTTCTCCATGATGTCCAGTTCGCCGCACCCCGGCCACGGGACCTTCTCAATATCGCTGCCCAGCATCCAAAATGCCGGCCAAAGCCCCGCTCCCACCGGCAATTGCATCCGCGCCTCGATGCGCCCGTACTGTACCGAATAGAGGCCCTCGGTCAGCATGCGGCCCGAAGTCCACGTCCCGCTCGACGTTTGTCTGGCCTGGATCACCAGGTCGCCATTGCCGTCTTCATAAATGTTTGGTTGCGCCGTGCTGCAGGGAGGGATGTCGTCGCTGGGCGCGCAGTAATACTCCTGCTCTTGGTTGCCCCAGCCATTGTTATTGCCCTCGTCGTATGTCCATTGCGCACTGGGTGGCGCCGATCCCGCCGCGCCGTTGAACGTGAACTGCTGCACCAAATTCCACGTCTGCGCCCCCGCGGTCCGTGCGCATGGCCACAGAAACGCCGCCACGATCACCAGGAAGATCGCCGCTCTCCCCATTTGCCGTGTCCGCCAGCTCATCATTAGGGCCATTTCAATACACCCGGACTCACAAGTAAACAGGATTCCTCAATGCGCCGGTCCCGAGCGTGGCCTGCCGCAGCGTGTTCGCCGCGAGCACCGACGGGAGCCGACCCGCCGGCATTTCCTGAGTTGGTGTGTCGGCAGAAAGGTCACGCCGCTGCTCATTGCACCCGGGCGACCGTCGCAGAATGGCCGACTCGAGAGTCCAAATGGCCGTGTGCGGGATGAGTTTCTCAACGTGAGCAGCTGTTTGAGACCTGCGCGGCTTTTGCGCCAAGGTCGTCACCAACCCATGCCAGTCCGCGTCGCGCATAGGGCTAGCCTGCGCGGGCGCTGAAGACCTACCTTTCGCGCGCTACCGGCCTATGACGCGGACGCGGCGCCTTGGATCCACCGCGAAAGGGCTTCAATGGCGCGAGTGGAGACATGGTTGGGACGAAGTTCATCAGTCGGCTTCGAGAGGCCGGTTGCTCCCGGCGGACCGGGCATCAATAGGTGGTTGAGGCCGGGGATCAGCAGGCAGCGCGCATTGGCGTGGCCGCGCAGGGCGCGCTGCCAGCCGCGAAAATCGGCGAGGCGGACGTTGTAGTCGCGGCTGCCTTGGATCACCAAGATTGGGATCTTGAGCCGGGCGGCGGTCGTGGTGGGGGAATAATGGCGGAGGTCGAGGAAGTAGGCAGCAGGTATCTTGACGCCGGGCGGCACGCGGATGACGGCGGCGGGCTCCAGGTGGGGGTTCGCGATTTCGCGCTGGTCGGCCTGCAGTTGAGCCAGGGCTCGCTCCAGCCGTGGGCGCGGGGCGTGCTCGACGCGCGCCAGGTAGATAAGCTGCTGGCGCAGGACGATCAAAAATGGGCGGCTGGGGCCGTCGAGGATAGCGATGCCGGCGATCTGAGGGTCATTGGCCGCGATGCGGGGGGCCAGATAGCCGCCCATACTATGCCCGGCGAGAAAAATGCGGCGGGGATTGATCTCGGCATTGGCGGCCAGCATGGCGACGGCGGCGCGGGCATCCTCGATGTAGCCCTGGCGGACCGTATAGGGCTGGCCTCCCGCCGCGGCGGAGCCGTATTGCCGTGTCCGCTTGGTGTAGCGCAGCACCGCGATGCCGCGGCTGGAAAGGCCCCAGGCGAGATCCTGGAATACGCGGTTCGGGCCGATCTGTTCGTTGGCATCCTCGGGGCCGGAACCGGGGACCAAGACGACGGCCGGGAAGGGGCCACGGCCGCGGGGCAGGGTCAGATAGCCCGGTAAACGAAAATGGCCGTCCACCACCGTGACGGCCATTTGCTGGAAGCGGGCGGGACGGGCGTACGGCGGCGGGGACCAAGTGCTCGTTTGGGCCGCGCCCGGCGGCGCCGCGCCGTGCAGCCCGACGATCTGGCCTTGCGGGTTGATGGACCACTTGAGGCCGATCGTCTTGTGGGCAAAGGCGACGCCGACATCTTCGTTGTGGTCCCCGCCCATCGTCGTGCTTTTGACCCCGGTGATGCGCTGAAAGGCGCCGAATTGGGTGGTCAGCGATGTCCACAGCGCCGCGAGCTTGGCCGTAGGCAAGGCCGCCTTCATCGCGCTAACGAAATGCGCCTCCACGGCGGCGTAGTGGCCGGCGGCGAGGTCGGCCGTGGCCTGGCGCGCGAGGCGGGCTGCGTTCTCAGGCGCATGATTGGCCTGGGCGGCGACGGCGGGCAGGGCGCCAAGGGCCAGCAGGCCGCCAAGGGCGAGGACGCTCATACCGGGATATCGGCGCCGAGCACACATAGCAAACAACCTCGGGCGGAAGCCTAATCGAGATGGCCATTTTGACGGCGTCATTCGGCACCAGCATACACCCGGCGACCGTTGACGCGGCCAACCGACAGCGGCGGGCCGCCGGAGGCGGGCCGGGCGCCTGTTGCTGGTGCGCCGCAGTAGAGGTCGGAGGCGGGCACTGCATGGCCCCTGCTTACGCGTTCCGAACCGTGGCCGCCCCGAACCAGCGTTCCACGAATGGCGCGGCGGCCGATGCATCAGGTGCTGCATTCGCCGCCCAGGCGACAAAGCCATCGGGGCGAACGAGGAGAGCGGACACCCCTCTAGAATCCTTTGCCTGCGAGGCGACGTACCGCAGCCGGTCCTGAAGCCCGGCGCACAGGGCGGCCAGCGATTCGCTGGCGGTGAAATCAAGCAGCAGGCCGCGCCCGTCGTGGAGCAGGTCGCCGAGGCGGTTGCCGTTGTCAAGTTCGAAATCCGGGGCGCTGCGGCCGATCAGCGGGTGTCCCTCGCCGAGGTCGTAGCGCATGGAAACGCCTGAAATCCTGTCTACGAAGTAACCGGTGCCGTCCTTCGTGGCGATCAGGTCGCGAAGGACCGAAGCGATTGCACGGGCGTGCGGATCAGGCCGAATGACCGCTACCTGAGCGCGCGTCCAGTTCAGAACCCACTCGCCAATGGGATGACGTTCCGCGGTGTAGGTGTCGAGCAAATCGTCGGGTGCCCAACCCTTAATGACAGCGGCGAGTTTCCATCCGAGATTCATGGCGTCGCCGAGGCCGGCATTCATCCCTTGCCCCCCGAAAGGCGAGTGGACATGGGCGGCGTCGCCCGCAAGCAGGATGCGCCCCTTGCGATAGGTGGTCGCCTGCCGGGACCGGTCGGTGTAGCTGGTGGCAATTTCGACAGTTTTGAGTCGAACGTGGGTTCCGGATACCCGTTGTAGCATCGTCTGCAGGTCCTCGCGTGTGATCTCGGAGTCGCGGTCGAAGCGGCCGCCGTCGAAATCAACGACGCCGACGCGTCCCGGAGCAGGTCCATGCGTATACAGGCCACGGGGTGTCAAGTTGAATCCCGGGGCCAGGCCGCCGAGGTCCTCGAATTCGACGGTGGCCATGTAGCCGGTCAGCTCCGGGTCGGTGCCTTCGAACGCGAAGCTGGCGAGCTTCCGCACGGTGCTGCGTCCCCCGTCGCAGCCGATGAGCCACGTCGCCGCGAAATCCCCGCGTGTTGTCTGCACGGAAACATGATCAGCGGTCTCGGCGAAGCCGAGGACTTCATGCCCGAGGCGCACGTCGGCGCCGAGCTGCTTCGCCCGCTCAGCCAGCACGGCCTCGAGGGCTTCGAGACTGACCATGCCGCCGCCAACCGACGGGCCGGGGATAATCCATTGCTGGGTCGAGAAATCGACCTTGCTCGCATCGAGCATGATGCCGGCGAAGTGTCCCGCGAATCGCGGCGTTGAAGCGGGGGGAGCGGCGACCTTGCCCTCCCCGGTGAACTGCATCCCCGGCCGTTCACCACCCATCCAGCCGATGGCCGCAGCTTTCACGCCGCCCAACAGGCCACGGCGATAGAAGGCCTCGGTGGAGGGAAAGTTGAGTCCGCGCGCCCCCATCCACCCGCTCTTGAGAGGCGTGCTGGGATTCTCGTTCTTCTCAAGGAGCAGCACGGCGACGCCGGCGAGACGCAGCTCGCAAGCAAGAAAAAGTCCAATTGGGCCGCCACCCGCAATGATGACGTCATAATTCATATGGAACCCGTTAAGTGTACGAGCACTTCGCCAACTAAGGTTCCGCAGGACTTCGCTTCGGGATGTAGGCGTTGAGGCCACCCCCTCAACGCGCGATCCGCGTCAATGCTTCTGGTCCCCCCCCGTAATGGTTCGGGGGCAGATCCGATCTGCTGCGATCGCGAATGGAACGGAGTTCCCTAATGGCATGAAGATTTGCGATGATTTCTGCCAAGCCCGTCGGCTCCAGAGCCAACTGTGACCAGGACCAGCCAGACAAAACCCGATTATGGGGTGGACGCGCCCGGAGTGATGCGGAACCTTTTCCTCGTCGGGTTCGCATGCCTGTTGTGCGCCGCCTTAGCGCCCCATGTCATTCACATCCGCTCGTTGAAGATCGACATGCGCACCTTCTTCTGGCCTGCCGGCTGCTTCATCGGCGAGGGCCTTCTCTTCCTTCTCTACGTCCGGTTCGGCAAGTTCCGCCATCGCGATTTCATGCTCGATATGCACGATTGGCGAGGCGATGAACGCGTGCTGGACGTGGGCTGCGGCCGCGGTTTACTGCTCGTTGGCGCGGCCAAGCGGATTCTACAGGTCAAGGGCGTTGGGCGCGCCACCGGCGTTGACGTCTGGTCCAACAGGGATATGGCCGCGAACTCAGCTGCGGCGACCGAAGGCAATCTGGAGCTTGAGGGCGTATCTGGAATTTGTGACCTCGTGAGCAAGCCAGCGCAGCAAATGCCGTTCGCGGACGAAAGCTTCGATCTCGTTGTCTCCAACCTCTGCGTGCACAACATCTCCGACCGTGCGGCCCGCCGTCAGGCCATCGGGCAGATCGCGCGCGTACTCAGGCCGGGAGGAGCTGCGCTTCTCTCCGACTACAAACTCACCGGCGAATACGCAGAGCAACTCAAGGCGTTGGGATTCGCGGTCAATAAGCGCCGTGGAAGCTTTATCACGACATTCCCGCCGCTCACCGTCGTCCTTGCTCGCAAGCCGTTGTAGTGTCTCCCGGCAGCGGTCATCGAAAGCGGCCGCGGCGGTTCGCCCTGGCGGCTCAGCCCCCCGGCTATGGACCGTCCGGGCACCCCTCGGCGAACCGGGGACCCCGCCGGCTGGGGAGGACGGCGCTAATCCGGCAGGCGGCGTTGGCCGTCGATGGTGAAGTGGCCGCTGACGCCGGGGGCGCCCGTGCCGGGCTGGCCACCGCCGACCCAGAGAGTGTAGCCGCCGTGGGCGACGATGATGTACCCAACGGCGGTGACCATGCTGAGGGCGCGGCGCTGCAGGTGGAAATGCAGCGTACGGCTGGCCCCGGGGGCCAGGTGAATGCGCTGCACCCCGCGCAGGGCGCGGATGGGAGCGCCGGGGATGTTGGGGAACTGGAGATAGAGTTCGGCGACCTCATCGCCGGCGACTTGGCCGGTGTTGGTCACGCGGACGGAGACGTTGAGGGGATCGCCGGCGGGGATCGGGGCGGCGGGAAGCTGCAGATCGCTGAAACGGAAGGTGGTGTAGCTGAGGCCGTAGCCGAAGGGCCAGAGGGGCTGGCCGTGGAAATAGCGGTAGGTGCGGCCCTGCATCGAGTAGTCCTCGAAGGGCGGCAGCTGGTGCACGCTCTGATAGAAGGTGACCGGCAGGCGGCCGGCGGGATCGTTGGCGCCGCTGAGGGTGCGGGCGATGGCGGCGCCGCCTTCTTCGCCCGGGTACCAGGCCTCGAGGATGGCGGCGGCGTGGCGCTTTTCCCAACGCACGGCGAGGGCGCTGCCGTTCATCAACACCACCACCAGCGGCTGGCCACTGGCGGCGACGCCGCGCACCAGGGCTGCCTCCGGCGCGGGCATCTTGAGATTGGTGCGATCACCGCCGAAGAAGCCGGGCTGGTCCACGGGGGATTGCTCGCTTTCCAGATCGCTGTCAATGCCGACGACCGCAATGACCACATCGGCGCGTTTCGCCGCGGCCAGGGCGGCGGGATCGGGGCGGTCGGAGATGCGGGCCCAGACCAGGCGCGCGTGCGGCCGCGCGCCGGGACCGAAGGCGGCGATGAAGGCGAGGCGAACGCGGCGGCCGGCGGTGAGATGGATCCAGGCGATGCCGGGATCAGAACGGAAAGCCTGGGCCAGTTGGCGGCCGTTGCGGGAAATTCCGGCGAAGGCGGTATTGCCCCGCACGCCCAGGTAATAATCGCCGGAACGGCGGGGCGTGAGATAGCCGCTCCAGCGGACGAATAGAGAGTGGGCGTGCTGCGCGGCGGCGGGCAAGTCGGTCGGCGTCAGATCCACGGTCGGCTCAACGCGCGAGGCCAGAGGCGTGGGCTTGCTGCGGACGAAGCCCACCATGGCGCCCGGCGCGGCGTATTGGGCCTGGAGACCGGGCTGGCCGGCGGCGGTGGTGAGCAGATCGGCGGGCACGGGGCGGAAGCCGTGATCGTTGAGGAACTGGGTGCCGGGCACGTAGGTGATTTGGGCGCGGGGAAAGGTGGCTTTCAGGCCGGCCAGGAACGTGACCGGATCCTTGGGCATGCCGCTGTAGTTGCCGAGCAGCACGGCGGTTTGCGCCGCCAGCGGGCCGACGACGGCGATGTGGCGGATGGAGGGCTTGAGGGGCAGGACGCCGTCGTTCTTCAGCAGCACCATGGACTGCTCGGCGAGTTTAAGGTCGAGGGCGCGATGGGCGGGGCTGTTGAGCTGGTCGGGGTTGATGTGATCGTACGGGACCATCGAGGAAGGATCGAACATGCCCAGCTTGATGCGCGCGGTGAAGAGGCGGACGAGGGCGCGGTCAACGGCGTGGACGGAGAGATAGCCTTCCTGCACGGCTTCCAGAAAGGGGCGGTAGTCGCCGCCGTGGGGCGCCGAGGTAAAGCCGAAGCATTCATTGTCCATGCCCCGCTCCAGGGAGATGGCGGAGGCCTGGGGCTGGGTGGGGCGGTAATGATGGCCGGTAAAGATGTCGTGGACCGCGTCGCAGTCGGAGACGACATAGCCGTGGAACTGCCAGTCGCCGCGCAGCGTGGTTTGCAGCAAGAACTGGTTGGCGCAGGAGGGCTGGCCGTTGACGGCGCTGTAGGCGCACATGATGGAATCGGCATGGCCCTGGACGATGGCCGCGCGGAACGCTGGCAGATAGGTCGCTTCCAGGGCGTGTCGGCTGACGTCGTGGTCGTCAAAATGCCGGGTGGTTTCGGGGCCGCTGTGGGCGTCGAAGTGCTTGGGGGTGGAGATGACGCGGTAGTAGCGAGGGTTGGTTCCCTGCATGCCGGTGACGTAGGCGACGGCCATGCGGCCGGTGAGGAAGGGATCCTCGCCGTAGGTTTCCTGGCCGCGGCCCCAGCGCGGGTCGCGAAAAATATTGATGTTCGGGGCCCAGAAGTCCAGGCCGTGGAAGATGAAAGAGTTGCCGTTGCGGACGGACTCTTGGTGGATGACGCGGGCCTCGATGCTGATGGCGCGGGCCATTTGGTGGATGAGCGGAGGGTCGAAGGTGGCGCCCAGGCCGATGGGCTCGGGGAAGTTCGTGGCGCCGTTGACCATCACGCCGTGCAGCGCCTCGCTCCACCAGTTGTAGGCGGGAACGCCGAGCCGGGGGATGGCGCGGGCAATGTTGGTGAGCTGGGAACATTTCTCCTTCAGCGTCATGGCGCTGACCAATTCCTGCGCGCGGACATTGTCCGGCTGGGAGGTGTTCAGCCAGGGGCGCGAGGGGTTTTGCGCGGCGGCCAGGGCGGCGCAGGCGAGGGCCAGGAGCAGGGTTTTGGCGGCGCGAGTCATGGGTATCTCCGGGTGTGGGCGGCGCCCACGGCCGCGCGGGAGTAACTCGGGGGCGAGGCGGCGCGGGGTCTGACGAGAGCCATTGTAGGACAGTCGGACGGCGGGGGCGCCAGTCAGGCGGGGCTAGCGGCCAGGGCCCCTGGCGCTCCACGCCCGCACTGCGCCTTGGGGACTCCGGCGCTGGCGGCGCCTGCGCCTGGGCTTCGAACGGGTCCGCAGTATGCAGCGGCGCATGCTGGGGTGGGACGGCCGGCAACGGGCGCCGGCTGGCGCTCAGGGCGTTTCCGAGTCGCCGCGAGTGGGCAGGCCGGCGTCCTTGGCCGGTAACGCGCCGATCGCCGACCAATCGAGCTGGTCGCCACCCTGGGCGAGCAATGTGAGCAGGCGGTCGCGCAGCAGGCTGGCCAGCGGCATGGGCACGCGCAGTTCCTCCGCGGCCGCCAGCGCCAGGCGAATATCCTTGGCGCCGAGGGGCGCCGGAAAGGCGGGCGGCGAGAAACGACCGGCTGCGATCAGCCCGCCGTAGATCTTATACACCGGCGCGTCGAAGAGCGTGGAGGTCATCAGCTCGATATACCGGCGGCGGTCAACGCCGCCCTTGGCGACCAGGGCCATGGCCTCGCCCAGCGATTCCAAGACCGAAGCAATCAGGAAATTGCCGCTGAGCTTCACCAGGTTGGCGTCTGGCGGCTGTTCGGAAATGACGACGGTGCGCTGGCCGATGGCGTCCAGCAGCGGCATGGCGGCGGTCACCGCACCGGAAGCGCCGGCGGCGACGACCAGCAGGCGGCCATCCGCGGCGGCCTCCGGGCGGCCAAAAACGGGGGCCGCGACGTAGTGCTGCCGCGCATCGGCGTGGGCGGCGGCGAGGCGCCTCGACAAGGCGAGGCCGATGGTGCTGCACGAGACATGCGTCCTGCCGGCGGGCAGATGCGCGGCGATGCCGTCCGGGCCGAACACCACCGCCTCGACCGCACCGTCGTCGGCCAGCATGGTGATGACGGCGTCGCCTTGGCAGGCCGCGGCCACGGTGGCCGCGGCCCGCGCGCCCTGCTCCACCAGCGGCGCGGCTTTCTGGGGCGTGCGGTTGTAGACGGTGACCCGATGTCCGGCGCGCAGCACATTGGCCGCCATGGCGGCGCCCATTTGCCCCAGTCCGATGAAGCCTACGTTCATGGTTTCGCTCCCCCTGCCGGCGCCCTCCGCGCGGAACGCGCCGGGCTGGGAATCTGCCCGATCCGCGGCGCGGCCAGCGCCAGCTGCCGACCCTCAACCCAAGGATGGCACACGCCGGTTGGACCCCACGCGTGGGCGCGGCGAGGCGGCGCAGGGTCGCGGGGCCGAGGTGGGTCGTCTTGCGAATTGCGCTGAGGGGGCGTTGTGCTGCCGCCGCAATTACGCCTGTCCCACTTCTGTGGCCCTTGGGAACAACATGCTTGACAATTCACGCCCGCCAGCCTAACGTGTAGAAGTTCTAGGCGTGTGACGTTGGTGAGCTGCCGGCGGCGGGAACCATGGGCGAAGGCAAAGCGGAACTTCTCAAGGGAACGCTCGACATGCTGATCCTCAAGATCGTGGCGCTGGGTCCGATCCATGGCTACGCCATCGCGCAGCGAATGCAACAGATCTCCCGCGACTTTTTTCAACTGCAACAGGGCTCGCTTTACCCCGCGCTGCACCGGCTGGAAGACCGCGGCTGGCTAAAGGCGGCCTGGAAGGAGACGGAAACGGGACGGGAGGCGAAGTTTTACGCGCTGACGCCGAAGGGCCGGCAACAACTAGAGGCCGAGGTGCGGAACTGGGAGCAGTTGACCGGCGCGGTGGCGCTGATCCTGAAGACGGCGGAGTAGGGGCGGGCGGTTGCGGGCGGGAGTGAGAGGGAAGCCATGCGCTGGTATCAACGGTTTTTTCGCCGGGGGAGGACGGAGCGGCGGCTGGACGCCGAACTGCGGTTCCACCTGGATCAGCGGGCGGCCGAGTTGGCAGCGGCGGGCGCGTCCCCTGGGGAGGCGCGGCGGCGGGCGCGGCTGGAATTTGGCGGGCTGGATCAGGTGAAGGAGGCATGCCGCGACGTGGGCGCGGCGCGGTTCGTGGACACGTTGCTGCAAGATTTGCGCTACGGTTTGCGGCAGCTGCGGCGCAATCCGGGATTCGCGGCGGTGGCCATCTTGACGCTGGCGCTGGGCATTGGGGCGACGACGGCGATCTTCAGCCTGGTGAATGCCGTGATGCTGCGGCCCCTTGCGGTCAAGAATCCGCAGCGCCTGGTGGTGCTGCAGTGGTCGGCGAATCGCTGGCCGAAACACTACGACGAGAGCGGCTACGGCGACTGCCAATCGACCGCGACGGCGGCCGGGGGATGCTCGTTCTCGTTTCCGGTCTATCAGGCATTGCGGAGGGAACGGAGGGTATTTTCCGGCGTGTTCGCATCGGCGGGCGGCCCCGTCGTTGACGTGGCCGTGCGCGGGCGGGCCAGCCTGGCCAGCACGCGGTCCGTGTCCCCGGCGTTTTTCACCACGCTCGGGCTGCGGCCGGCGGTGGGACGGTTCCTGACGGCGAGCGACAACCGGGTCGGCGCGGCGCCCACGGCGGTGATCACATACGGATACTGGCAGCAGCGCTTCGGTGGAAGCCGGGCGGTGGTGGGGCGGAGCGTAACGGTGAACGGCGCGCCGACCACCATCGTAGGCGTGGCGCCACGGGGATTCGAGGGGATGGATCCGGGCGTGGAATGGGACCTGCTGTTGCCACTCGCGCGGGAGCGGGCAACGCCGCGGCATGCGGCGGAGCGGCGGACGGATTTTTGGCTGACGGTGGTGGCGCGGCTGGCGCCAGGAGTGAGCCGAGCCCAGGCGCAGGCGGCGGCGAGCGCGGCGTTTCTAGCGTCCGTCACGGGAGGCGCAAAACCTCCATACACGCGTGCGGACGCGCCGCACGTGCGGCTCCTGAGCGCGGCGAACGGCTTCGCCGGACTGCGTGGCTTTCTGGGGCCGCCGCTGCTGCTGTTGTTGGCGGCGGTGGGGATTTTGCTGCTGACGGCATGCGCCAACGTTGCCAGCTTGCTGCTGGCGCGGGCGGCGGGGCGGGAGCGGGAGATCGCGGTGCGGTTCGCACTGGGGGCAGGGCGGGCGAGAATCGCGCGGCAGCTATTGACCGAAAGCGCGTGGATTGCGGCGGCCGGCGTGGTGCTTGGCTTGGGGTTGGCTTACGCCGGGGCGCAGGCGCTGGCGGCGTTCGTGGCGGAGAACCTGGCCGGGATTGTGCAGCTCAAGCTGCACGCGGCGCCGGACCTCCGCGTGTTGGGCTTTGCGGTCGGGGTGGCGGTGGTAACGGCGCTGCTGTTCGGGTTGGCGCCGGCGGTGCAGGCGCGGCACGCGCGGCTGGGAATGGCAATGAAGAGCGGCGAAGCGGGCCTGGCGGGCTCGGGGCGGCGATGGCTGAACCTGGGCAACGGTCTGGTGGTGGCGCAGGTGGCGCTGGCAATTCTGGCGCTGGCCGGCGCGGGGCTGTTGGTCCGGACGGTGGCGAATCTGGAGGCGGAAAACGTCGGCTTCAATACCCGAAACCTGCTGCTGTTCGGCATCAGCCCGAAGCTGGATGGATACAAAGGCGCGAGGCTGGCGCGCCTGTTTCCGGCGCTGCGCGAAAAGCTGGCGGCGCTGCCGGGGGTGATTTCGGTGAGCTACGCCTCGGACATGCTGCTGGCTCACGACAGTTGGCGGACGGGGATCGAGCTGCCGGGCCAGCGGAAAGAGGCGGGCGCGTCCAACGCGCTGGCGGTGGGGTCGGGCTTTTTCCGGACCATGGGCATCCCGTGGCTGGCGGGGCGGAGATTCACGGCAAGGGAGCTGGGAACGGCGGCCGGCGCTGTGGGGACCGGCGCAGGGGAGGTTGCGGTCGTGAATGCAGCCTTCGCACGGCGGTTTTTCCGGGGCCGAAGCCCGCTGGGCAGGGTGTTCAACGTGAATCGAGAGACGCACCGCGGGACCGAGATCATTGGCGAGGTGGCGGAGACAAAATACAGCAGCCTGCGGCAGCCGGACGGGCCGACGCTGTACTATCCGTTCGCACCGAACGGCGCTGGCGGCGGGTACTTCGTGCTGCGTACCGCGGTGGCTCCGGCGGCGCTGATTGCGGACGTCCGGCGCGTGGTGGCGAAGATGGACCCAACGCTGCCCGTGTTCGGAATGCGGACGCAAAGGCAGGTCATGCGGCGGACGATTTTCGCTCAGCGCCTGGTCGCGTGGCTTTCCAGCCTGTTCGGCGCGCTGGCGCTGGTGCTGGCGGCGGTCGGCCTGTACGGGCTGATGGCCTATGAGACGGCGCGGCGGACGCGCGAGATCGGACTGCGAATGGCGCTGGGAGCTGACCGAAGCGATTTGGTGTGGGGGGTGATTGGACGCGGGCTGGGACTGGCGGCGGCGGGGGCCATGGTGGGAGCGGTGGCGGCCGTGGCGGTGACGCAATTCCTGCGCAGCATGCTGTTTGGGGTGCGGCCCGGGGACCCGGCAACGTTGGCGGCGGTTGCGGCGCTGCTGGCGGCGGTGATGGTGGCGGCGTGCTATGTCCCGGCGCGGCGGGCGGCGAAGGTGGACCCGATGGTGGCGCTGCGGAGCGAGTAGGCGCGGCGGCGGGACGGAGTAGCGGCGGGGGCCAGCCCGGCAGGACCCTGCCCGGCGCGGGAGGCCGCTTGTCCACGCGCGGGGCGAGGGAGGGGGCGACGCGGACGGCGCGGCGGGCGGGGAGCCGGCAGGCGGAGGCGGTCCAGGGCAGACCGAAAGCGGCGGCTCAGCCACCCGATTTTGGATGGCCCCGCCGCTCCAGGCCAAGGCCCGCCGCTGCGCCTTGTTTGGCGCTCCGCGCCGCACCGCTTCGGGACCCCGCCGATGGGGCCTTGCGTCGCAGGAAGCCCCGGACGGGATAATGGCCCTGGGTGGCTGGGCCGCTTGTGTCGGCGTGCTATGTGGCACGAGGGATTGCGCCGGCGGTTTCGGGGCAGTCGGGGCCGGCGCAGTCGCTCAAATCCTACTCGGCTGTGGACCCGTTCTCGGGGAACACGTCACCTGAACGGCGCCGCTACTGCGCCGCCAGGCGTTTACGAAATGCTTCCAGGCTCATCCCTCCCGCCGTCCACGCCACTTGCAGGAAGACAATCGCAGCGATCACTTCGAACCCGCGGTAGATGTACAGGTTGATCTGCGCCAACGCCGCTGCGTGGGCGATGTCCGCTGGATTCTTAAGTACGACCAGTGCATGTCCCGGCGCGGCCAGCACAATCAATAGCGGTGCCAGCCCCAGAATATTCTTCATCAAGCGCTGTGCGCGGTGCGGACCCTGCCAGCGATCCTGTAGGAGATCGATGGTGCGCCACAGCAGGTCCCCTGTGGCGAGCACCACAATGCACCAATAAAACGCCCACCACACCGGCGCGAACCGGTAGGGCATCGCGTTCACGTAAGCAGAGCCGGGCCCAAGCAACAGGAATGGATAATGCGGCACCAAGAACAACCACGCTAACCCGAGCCAGCCGGCAACAACTTCAATGACAGCCTGTACGTACGTCTTCAGTGTCTTGCGCCCATCGTGCCGCACATCGAAGGGCAACACCGCTGCCTGCTGCCAGCCGTTGCTCATCACTGCTCCGCGGGCAAGCTTTGCCCAGCTCGCGCCGCTTCGCTCCCAGATGGCGAAGTTCAACGTGACTACGGCTGCCGTGATGAACAGAACCCAGGGCAACTGCAGCGCCGCATCAGTGAATGCGCCGGATCCCTGTCCATTCCCCAGGATCTCCACCGTCTTCGCGATTGCATAGATGACTGCACACCACGACAGCGCCAGGCGAAGGACGAACCAGTAGAGGGGACAAAGCGCGGGCCCGATCAGATATTGCTGCGGCTGGTAGCGCGCGGCCACCTGCAGCGGCGATCCCATCTGCTGGAGCCATGGCTCTATTTCGGCGTCGGTCATCCTGCGCCCCAGCTCCGCTTCCTTGTCTTCGAGCTGCGCTTCGAGGTTCGCGCGCAGTTCGGCAATAATGTCGTCCTGCCGCCGCCAGGGCAGGTGCCGTCTTACCGCTTCGAGATAATGATCGAGCATCGCCATTGTTGTTCCCTCGCGCCTACAGCAGATTTGCAATCGCTGTGTTGATGTCGCTCCATTCCTGCAACAGGCGCGCAAAGATATCTACGCCGTCTGCCGACAGCCGGTAGAACCGCTTGTTGCGTTTGTCTTCCTCGCGCCACTCGCTTCTGAGCAACCCCTGCGCTTCGAGGCGCCGCAAGAGCGGATAAAGGGTGTTTTCGTCAATCTCCATGCCGCGGCCGGCCAGCGCCTTGCGCAGCGAATATCCGTAGTGTTCCTTCCTGAGTTGCGCCAGCACTGCCAGGGTCAAGCTGCCCCGCCGCAGCTCCAGGCGGAGGTTCTCAAAGAGCCTCTCAGCGAATGTCATGCCGTGTTCCATACACCGTATTACACACACTATATACAATACACTATATGACGTCAAGATTTTTGAGCGTTTTTTCTCTCACCTTGGCAGCCTTCGATCAATCCTTCACTCCGCCAGCCCGGTGAGCGGCATCCTCCATCCACCTGCGTCACCCTGATCTCGCAGGGCCGCATCCGCAACCTTGACGCGCTGGCCGCACGTGGCGTGACCTTTCGGGCCGCCAGCTGCGGGATGAGTGATCACGGACTGGGCCATTGCGTTGGCGAGCCCTGCAGCGCGGAGAGGTGCAGGCGGCGTTCGCCGCGCTGCGCGGCGGGCCGGCGCTGGTGGCAGACGGCAGTGTTCTCGCCAGCGGCGCCAACCCGTGAAGCCCCCACCGGGAATGCGATAATGTCTATCGCTGCTGGAGTGGCGGAACTGGCAGACGCAGCAGACTCAAAATCTGCCGGAGCTTAGCTCCATGGGGGTTCGATTCCCCCCTCCAGCACCAGCGTTTCGGGCGCCCCGTTGGTAAATCGCGGCGATGGGCGGAGACGGTGGGTCGTGGTCGGATGTCAACATGGCCAGTCGTCGTCTACGCTGATGCCGTATGTTCGCAGGGCGCGCATGCGCCACATCGGCTTCGCCGTCGTGATCCTGTCGTTCCGGCCCCGAGCCATCAGTCGCCCAGCTCATAGCCCAGCCTTGTTATACCGCGCTGGGTTTCCGAGTCGAGTTCGGCGATGAAGCTCCGGAATTGCGGCGCGAGCGTCGCGAGTTCACGGTAGCGATAGGGCCGGGTTCGCGGCGGGTCCACGCGACGGCGGTTCACGTCCATCTGGACCGACATCACAGCAGCGACCCGTGCGAATTCACGGCGAGGATCGAGGGAAAAGTCCTCTAGGCGGAGCGCGAGCGTGGCGCATTGGACGTAGAGTTCGGTCTCCTCGACGAATTGCAGCAGGGAGAGAAAGCGCGGCTCCTCCGGGCCGCCGTAGAAGGCAGGATCAGCGGCCGCAAAGGCCGCGAACTCGGAGAAATTGCGTTCCAGGTCAGCGGCAAAATCGTCCAGGCCGGCGTAGGCTTCGGAGGTGGAGTCGACGCCCTTGCCGCTGCAGAGTTGCGTTCGGAAATAGGCCCAGTTGGTCAGTAGCGAGTCCAGCGGATGGCGATAAACGAAGATGACGTCGGCGTGGCCCGCGCGCACGCTGGCCAGCACGCCATGGGCGACCGCCGGAGGGTCCGCTTCCCGCGACGGATACTTGGCCGTGGTATGGCCGCTATAGATCATCGAGGTCGGGCCAGGATGCAGCCGGATCCCGGGCCGCATGTATTTGGCCCGCCGCCCGATGTTCAGTAACAGCCAACAGGTTATATAGAATCGGCCGGAGCCACATAGGCCAATGACATATGCCGTTCGGTCGTCGCCGAAGCGCGGCGCCGGCCGCCGGTCGTCGTTCTGGTGCCGGAAAAACCTGGCCCCGCGCCGGCGGGACTGCAGCCATTCCCAGTTCCGCTGGGGGCTGCTGCGCGCGATCTTGGCCAAGCGGTTCCGAATTCTGGCCGTCAACGGCACCGGGGCGGGCGGGCGCAACATCGGGCTGCGGGCGAGTGAGGCTTGGGCTGGTGAAGCGCCTGGCGCGCCGGCCGTCGGTCTCACGGGATTCGTTACACCTCGGCTCGGGTGCGGGCCGGGCTCCGCGGTGGAATCATCCTTCGGCATATGGCTACCTATTGGAACGCGCTACCCAAGCGCGGGTGAGATAGGTGGCCTCGATCAGGTCCACGCCGGGGACGTGGCGGGCGGCGAAATCGAGAGCGGAGCCATTTAATCCGCGCATTCCCGCTGCATGCGAGGTCTCGACCCCCTGTACGCGCATATCGTCACTGGGTTCGACCGCAAGCACGGAACCCAGGCCACGGGTGGCGCGCGTGCGGGTCCAAATGCCGTTGCCGGCACTGGTATCCACGGCGCCGAAGCGGGCCGGTGGCGCGCACACCAGGGCAAGCAAGGCGGCGGCTCGTGGTGGGTAGCCGGGCCGCAAGCGAGCGCAGTGGCGCGCCAGGCCGGTGAAGCCCCATGGGTGATGCGAGGGGTCTGCGGGGGGCGTTAGAGCGGGCGTTAGGGAGGCCCTGGGGGCGGGCATAGTTGTCGTTCAGACTGCGACTTCCTCGCTTGCGGAGAGGGGAGGTTCAAGCTCCAGCTCACCGTCGCGGAGCATGCGCTCGTAGAGTTCAATGTCGCTCGGCTGGTCAACCTCGCCCCACTGGCCGTCGCCGGGGCAGGTGGCGACGGGCAGTGCCCGCGCCGCGAGCAGGCGGCGCAGGAGGCCGGTGAGGTCGAGCCGGTCCCGAGCCGGCGCTGTCAGGCGGGCGAGGAGCTCCTCGACGATCCGCCAGGCGGGGGGCGTGAAATGCAGGAGTCCCATGTACTGGCCCTCGATCTCCTCAAGCCGCGCGGGTGGGCCGCCGATTTCAAGGAGATGGCCGGCGCCGTCCCGACGAAACGTCTCGGCGTCGCTGAGCGGACGGGCGAAACGGCTCGTCCACAGGCGGCGCCAGAGGCGATCATAGGCCACGGCCAAGGGCCCCGGAAGGGCGGCCAAGGCGCGCACTAGCGAGGCGCGGTAGAAGATGTCGCCGTAGGAGACGATCACCGGGCCGGAGCGCAGCCAGGCCGCGGCCGCGGCGAGCGAGGCCACCATGTTGGTCTCCGCCCAGCGCGGGTTGTCGAAGTACTCCAGGGTCGCCCCGGCCGCCGCCGCGGCGATCGCCTCGGCGCGATAACCGCGCACGATTCCGATGCGCTCGGCGCCACCGCGGCGCAGCGCCGCGATTTGGCGCACCAGCAGCGGGCAGCCGGCGAGCTCGATCAGGCATTTGGGGCGCTCTCCGGTGAGCTGGCCCATGCGGCTGCCGCGGCCCGCCGCGAGGATGACTGCGCGAATCATTGGACCGCAAAGACCTCCCGGAAGAGCGCCACATCCGCGGGCGAGAAGGGACTGCACCGCTCCGGGTGCCACATAATCCCCATGATGGGCTCTGTCGAGTGGCGAATCGCTTTTACTACCGCGCCATCCTCGGCTGTTGCCCAAATGCGCAGCGGTGGTCGCGATTCCAACGCGGCATAATGATGAAAGCTGTTGACCTCTCGTGGCTTGCCCTCGACGCGGATGACTTGCCGCCGCGCTACGTTGCCATCGACGCGGTGCAACGCGATCCCAAAGTGCCGCTGAATCACCTGCATTCCCCGGCACACGCCCAGCACTGGAAGCCCCCGCTTCTGGGCCCAGTCGAGCAATGCAAACTCCACCGCGTCGCGTTCCGGGGCGTCGCCTCCGCACTGCGCGAGGTCGTTCCCGCCGGTAAACACCACCCCGCCGAGATCCGCTGCCGCACATAACTGCAGCGCTACCGCCAGCACGTTCGGAAGTACTATTGGCGTCAGTCCACACTCTGCGAGGAACCTTGGCCAGGCCTGATCGAGACAGTCGCGCCGTTCACCGTACTCCGGCACGGTTACAACTCTTTGCGTAATAGCGACTACCTTCATCACAATCCAGAGGCTGTCGGGCCCCGTTGTATTTCAAATGCGCAGCGTTCGACGTGCGGAGCGTTACCTGAGCGCGAGCGTCCTAGGATAGAGCCGAGGCGGCATCCTTTCACTTGGGCTCATCACTTTTTTGCGCAAAGTAAATCTGAGTTGTGTAGGGAACTTCGACGGGCTCAGGCAACTCGTCCAAATAGCCAGCGATTTGATGGATGATGTTCTCAAATAGCGAGTCGCTGCCCGCCTGGCGCTTGAGAGTAGCGTGCGATTTCCAGGCGGCGACAATGTCTTGCTTTCGCATTGGCCATACGAAATGACGCCGTATCGATCTCGTATTCGAGAAGTAGCCGCTAGCGTCGACGAGCACGGTGGGATCCTCTCTTCTGGATCCGTACGAGTAACTTGGGATCGCCGATTTGATGATGGACTCGATCCGTTCCTGGAAAGGGTCATCCAATCTCCGATGGTTCCACATACAGGCAAACCAGCCATGGGGGACGAGGATTCTGGAGGTTTCCGCGAGGGCGGCGCTTTGGCCGACCACATTAAACGAACTGCCGAAGAAGGCAGCGTAGACGCTGCCTGTCGGCAGGCCGGTCGCCTCGCCGGTTCCCACGGACCACGTGGCCGACAGGCCCTTTGTGTTTTGGATTCCAATAGCCCGCATCGCCTCGTTCGGCTCGACGGACCATACCGTCAATCCATGCCTCAGCAGTTCCTTCGTAAGCTTACCGGTGCCCGCCCCAATATCGGCTACGCGTCTGGGGATGTCGCAGCCGATGCTTTTGAAGAGGCTGTCGATGGCATCTCTGGAATAGTCCGCTCGCTTATCGTAGTGAGGCGCATGCTCGGTATAATCCCAGGTAGTTGTGGGCTGGACAGTTGTGGCGTCCATCGGTGCTCTCCGTCAATGGTGATTTTCGATGATCAAGACTTTCTGGTTCATACAATCAAGGCAGAGCTTGCGCGCGGTTTGCCATCGCTGAAACAAGCCTTCACCGGTGCCGATGACCGCAGGCATGCCTAGCTCGCCGGCGCGGATGGCCATGTGCGAATTGGCGCCGCCAAACTGGGTTACGAATCCGCTGATGCCGCGGCTAAAGATCCAGTCAAAGCCCGGATCCGCACTTGGCACGAAGAGTATCCGTCCCGAAAAGGTCTCCGGCGGATCTCCAATTGAAGCGACCGGCGCGGTCACATTTTTTTGCGTAATGAAGTTTGGCTGACTGGGCGGAAGGTGAAAGGCGACTACTTCGTCGGGCGAGGCGATGACCGGCGGAAGCGTCAGGCTCAGTGTGAGCGCGTGACGCTCCTTTCCTTGCGCGACACTCTGCATCAGGACGTCGCGCACCGATCCGCTTTCCTTGTAGAGCGTGCGAATGGCGTCGTAGCTCAGGTACGCACAATCCTCCTTCGGAACCCCGTGCTCCTCGCCGAGCTGCCGGATCAACGAGATGGCGTCGCTCAGGTTCCGTGTGAATGCAAACTTCGCATACTCCCGCCCCTCAATTCCGCCTTTGATGAACTCGATCAAACTCAAAACGTCAATCTCCAGCCCGTGGGCCTTGAGCAATTGCTCGATACGGCGCAACTGCTCGACCGAGAGTGCGAACCGGGGCGACGGGGCGACTGCCGATTGGGGGCTCGACCAGTCGAAATAAAGGTCGGGGGCCTCGTCGTAACGCGGCGAGAGGATGTCGTAAGTCCCAGGCCGGAGGTGGCCGTAACGCGTCAGGAAGTCCGCCTTCGGCAACTGAGCGAAGTCCCGTCCGATGCGCGATCCGACGGTGTCGAGGCTGGCCATAAATGTCGCGCTTTCCTCGGCCGTGAGGATTCCGACTGTGACCAGGGACCGGAGCAACTGAACCGCAACGAAGCCCGCGCGGGCGAGCCCGGCGAAGGGCAGCGTGCCGTATCGTTTGCAGTCTTCGAGCAGCCAGTAAATTCGGCTGATCTTGTCGACCTTGGCGTTGAGAATGGCTGGAAGCCGCTGTTCCAGCACGTCGATCCTGGCACGGTCGCGCCGCCACAAGGCGGTATCTCCATGAATGATCCGATTCGTCAGGCGTCGCAGGGCGGCCATGAGATCCGCCAGGTCATTTGGCGAGAATCCGTATTCTGCAAGCTTCGCGACCCGCTGCGGCAGGTCAAATGTATTGCAGGAAAAGATAATCTCAAATTCGACTTTGTCGTGGAGGTTCGGCTCGGCGAGAAGCCGACCGATGTAGTAATTCACCAGGCGGCGCGCGAGCTCCTCCGGCAGATCGCCTGGAACAAAAGAGTTGAAGTCGACCCGTACATCAATGTACGGTAATCCGTTAAAACTGATGAGTAGCGGAAAGCTTCGAAGATTCTTATACCCGTAGTTGTCCCGCTGGTAGGCCCAGATCGCGTCGGTGACGAGTTCGCGGTAGAGCGACAAGGAGAGCGGGAAAGGCCTCAACCCGATCATTTCAGCCGGATTCCAGTCGGGCATGACCCCGAATATCGCCCGATTGCCGTGCAGGTAGGGATGTGGGCGGCTGAGCAACTCGACTTTGTGCTCGATGTCGGTCGCCGCTGCGTCAACCTGCTCGTCCCCCACGCAGCCGCGGCCGTCCACGGTGAGGGGGCGAATTTGCAGAAGATAGAGCTGCTCGTCGCTGGCGACGGCGAATTCCACGTCGATCGCGTCATAGCCGAGAAGATTCTCGAGCTCGCTGACCAGGGCGATAACCGGGGCCAGTGGCGGGGGGCAGGCCTCCGGTCGGGATTTCAGGCAGTAGAAGGTCTTGAGATTGTCGCCGAGACCCCCGGTCACGCGATCGGTCAAACCGGAACGGTCGTCGTAGTTGATGACAAAATAGGGCCCGCCGGCAGCGCTGCGCGAGAAAGCGACTCCCGCCATCGCCACGCGGTCCAGCATGGGTTGGATAAAGACTTGGTCTTCATCGCTCCGGTCGTTGCCGAAGGAATCGATCACTTGATCAACCGCCTGCGCCACAGCGGCGCTGCCAACCACCCCGAGCACCGAATCGTACTTGCCGGCTAGGCTCTTCGCAGTGCTGTCTTCATTCCTGGCGCTGCTGCGCACAACCAGACGACTGGAACCCCAGCTTTCAGCGTTGACGCCAGCGAGAACCTTGGCAGAGCTCGAGCGCCATTCGCCGACGGTGCAGCGGACCTGTGGGAGGACTCGCGCACGCCGGAGCAGCGGCGCTAGGGCTTCAAGCGTTTCAGCCTTTGTTTTTCGCGTGCACGGGCGCGCCATTCCGGATGCAGGCGCCTTGGTCCCATTGGCACATTCCGCCAGGATGCGGTGCACCGAAGTGGCCACGTCCAGCGCACCATAATTGTCGAGGACTAGGTCGGGCGCCTCGGGGACTTCCGCCGGCACGTCAATACCCACAACGTCGCGCGCTTCGCCGCGCTCGACGCTTGCGTAGATACCCTTGTGATCCCGGCCCCGCAGCTCGTCCATCGGCACTCGAACATAGATTTCGTGGTACCCGGGGATGTTCTGCCGGTTCCAGCGCTGTACTTCATGGAACAAGGAGATGGTGGCGCAAATCACATCGATTCCCTGCTCCGCGAGCAGCCGGCACAAGCGCGCGTTGCGCATTGCTGATTGCCGCCGATCCTCCGCGCTGTGGCCGAGATCGTCGGCAATCGCACCACGAAGCTCGTCGCCATCAAGGAAGGCGACGGGATAGCCATCCGCGCGCAGCCGGTTCCAGAGCTCACGTCCGAGGGTTGTCTTACCGGCGCCGGACAATCCGGTGATCCAGAAAACTCGTCCCAAGGGCGCTTCACCTTTCGGCTCAGACCGGGCGGTCGCCCGACTCGTCCGAATCTGGACAGGTACCTGTTCGTCGGTAAGGCCCAGATCCATGATGCGTCCGCTAGGAGAGACGGAGTCTGGAACCACGCCAGTGACCGGTCGCTTCGCGGGGTGTCCAGGAACCGGTGGACGGCATCACATTAGCATGTGGTGGGTGGTCGGACCATCCCGGACACTCCGTAGTCGTGCCTACTAGCCGAATACATTCTGCCCATGAAGGCACAGCCAGGGTAGCGAGATCCCGCTGATTCGATTTGGCTTAGATCGCACGAACCAGCGGCCGATGCTCAGTTTCGATCCTAAGAACCGCAGGTGCCGGTGCTAGACGCCCGCGGCAATGCGGTGGCGGGGCGTTTCTTCCCGGTGCATAGCTTGGCGCTTCTCTCGGCCAGCAATCTCTCGAAGCTGCGCAGCTCGATGACATGCTCTACGCCGATCCGCATGGCCCCTATCGCCGTTTCGTGGTGATGGCGGTCGCGGGCTCGGGCCCAGCCTCCTGCTGGCGCGAGGGCGCTTCCTTGCTTGGTCTGGAAGAGGCGGCGAGCAGCGGACGGCCGCTCGCCGGCGGAGGCGACGCGCCGGGGCGGGTCAGTCCCTCCTGCCTTTGCTGTATGCCGCACCGCTAGGCTCCGTCCGCAGGGCCCCGCCCGGCCGCGTCCGCGGCATGCAAGGCGGTTTCGATGTCGGTGTTGTCGCGGCGCCCGGCCCGGAGTACCGGTGGAACCAATGGCGTGTCGGGGTCGGCGGCTCCGCGGGCCGGGGTGTATGCTGGGCCTCTATGCCCGCTCCCGTTCCGTCGGCTCCCGTGATTGGCGTTGGCCTGATCGGCTCACAGTTCATCGCCCGCGCGCATGCCGAGGCGCTGCGCCGCTTTGTGCAGGGCGCCGAGTTGCGCGCCGTCGCCTCGCCGACTCCGGGCCACGCCGCGGCGCTGGCGCGGGAGTTCGGCATTCCCCACGCCTTCACCGACGTCGGCGCCCTGCTGGAACGGAAGGACGTGGACCTGGTGCTGATCGGCGTGCCCAACGACCTGCATGCGCAGGTGGTCATCGCCGCAGCGCAAGCAGGCAAGCATGTGGCCATGGAAAAGCCGCTATGCATGACCCTGGCCGAGGCCGACGCCATGATCGCCGCCTGCGCCGCGGCCCACAGGCACTTGTTTTATGCCGAGGAATTGGTTTTCGCGCCGAAGTACCTCCGCCTGAAGCAGCTGATCGCGGAAGGCGCGCTGGGCCGGCCCTATTTGGTGAAGCAACTGGAGAAGCACTCCGGGCCTCATTCGCCCTGGTTTTGGGACGTGGACCGCGCCGGCGGCGGCGTGCTGTTCGACATGGGCTGCCACGGGATTGAGTTCGCCCGCTGGATCCTGGACAAGCCCCGCATCCGCGCCGTCACCGCCCATTGCGCCACCGTGGCGCACGGCACCCGCACCCGCGCCGAAGACGACGGAATGATGGTGCTGGAGTTCGAGGGTGGGGCGCGGGCGATCCTGGAGGACAGCTGGGCGTTCTTCGGCGGCATGGACGACCGGGCCGAGGTGTACGGCACTGAGGGCTCCGTGTTCTGCGACCTGGTGCACGGCAACGCCATGAAAACCTGGAGCAACCCGGGCTACGGCTACGCCATGGAAAAGGCCGCCAGCACTCGCGGCTACTCGTTCACCATCTTCGAGGAAGGCTGGAATTACGGCTTTCCGCAGGAACTGCAGCACATGGTGGACTGCCTGCGCTTCGGCAGGGAGCCGCAAGAAACCGGCGCCGACGGCCGGGAAGTGCTGCGCATTTTATTCGCCGCCTATGAGTCCGCCGCCCAGGGGCGGACCGTTGCGATGGACGGCTACCAGCCGGCATTTCCCTCCCGTCCCATCGAAGCATGGCTAAGGCGGCCCGCGACCGCCTCAGTTAGGGGCTAGGGGCGCGGCGGTGGGCGCATCGTTCGGTCGGGGCGAGCGGGTACGTCCATGTACTGCTCCCGGCCGTCCCTGCCCAAGGTACGCCGCTGCGCCTCGGGAACCTGGGCGTTCACGGCCCGCGGCGTCGCCCTGCTCGCTTCTCGCCCGGCTTCCCGGTCGGCTGGCGCGCGGCCGGCCGGCAGCGGACGCCCGCTGGCGCTCAGGGCTTCTCCAAGTTGGCGCGCAGCGCGGTCCGGACCATGCGTTCGAAAGTCGCGCCCGTGCGCCAGCCGTCCTCGCCGGACCAGCGGGCGCGCATGACGCCTTGGCGATTGAGCAAGATGAAGGTGGGATAGCTGTGAACCGCGAAGGCCTTCTCTACGGTGCTGTGGAAGTCCCAATACTGCGGCCAGATCATGTGGTGCGCGGCGATGAACTTGGCGCCCTCGGCGTCCGGCTCGTGGGAGTCAATGCTGAGGAGGACAAAATCGCCGCGGCGACCGTACCGCTTCCAGAGCTGCTGCAAGAAAGGAACCGATTCACGGCAGGGCGGGCACCAACTGCCCCAGAAATCCAACAGCACCACTTTGCCCTCGAGGGACTGGGGGGTCAGGCGGTCGCCGCTGCTGGTGAGAACCGTGAACGGCGGCGCATGGTAGGCCAGCGCCAGGTCCGGGTTCGCCAGGAAGGACCGCGCCAGGGGAGCGAGCGGGCCGCTGGCGTCCAGGCGCAGATAGGTCTGGAGTTGTGGATCGGCAGCCTTGATTCGACCCTCGCGCAATAGGCACGCGGCAAGGTCAAAGTGCAGGGCGGCGGCTTGCGGCGCCTGCTGGAGGGCGGCGCGAAGATCGGCCTCCCCCTGGGCCAGCCAGCGGCGCTGGTCCTTGGCCGAGGGCAGCACCATGCGGTACTGGGCCTCAGATCGGCCGATCGCGACCGCCTGGGCGTAGACCGCGCGCTTGAGTTCGAGGGCGCCCGCCAACTGCAGCGCGGCGGCGCGGCTGACCGGGGTGGACGCCGCCTGCGCCGCGCGGCGGCATTCCTTTTCGGCGGCGCCGAAGGAGGCGCGCATGCCGTCCGCGTCGGCCATGCCCAAGTCGCAAGTCGCCGCGTTTGCGCCGGGCAGCCGCGCGGCGCGCTGGTAGTCCTGGCGAGCCTTGGCGTAATGGTGCTGCGCCATGGCGGCGCGCGCCGCGGCCAGCACGACATCATAGGGCGAGGACGACGACTGCGCCGCGAGGGCGGCGGCGGAGGCCAGCAGCAGCGATGCCGCCAGCACGGGTGCGAGCCAGGCTACGGGGCGCATGGCCGCATTGTAGGCCGGAAAACGCGCCGCCGCCAATCGCGGCAACGCGGCTCAGCCGCCTGGTTTTGCACGGCGCTGCGGCTGGGCCGCCCGATTCTGGCCGGCCGAGCCGGGCTAGGGCAGGGTGACTTGCAGCCCGGTGCTGAACTGGAACGAGTTGTGACGGAAGCCGGGCTGGGGATTGCCGAGATAGCTGTCGCTGAGGGTGGTTTGGAATCCCAGCCGCTTATAGATGGGCACGGCGAAGGCGGTCGAGCCCGTCGCCTGGAACGCGTTGCTTTGGGTATAGGAGGGGTCGGCGCTTAAGGCCTCGGTTAACTGCACGGCGCCGAATTTGCGCGCATAGGTCTCGGCGATATCGGAGGCCAGAAACCGTGCCCTTGGGGCGGCGAAGAACTGCTGGATGGTCACATGCAGGTCCACCTTGAGATTGAGGTTGGGCAAGGCCGTCCAGCCGATGCCGGAGCCATAGCTCTGCTGCAACTGGAGGCCCTGGGCGAAGTTGTGGTCCAGCTGTCCGCGCCCCAGCACAAAGAATTGGCCGCTGAAATATTTGTCCTGCTCCAGTTGCGTGCTGAAGACGCTGGTCTTGACCTCCGGGAAACCGGGCTGGGTGAGGCTGCCGTAGGTTTCCTGGAGGCTGAACTGGGTGTTGGACCGTGGCGGCAGCCAACTGACGTTGGGGATGGGACGGGTGAGATTGATGGTGGTGGTATAGCTGCGCGAGGACTGGGTCGCGCTGACGAAGCTCAATCCGCCGGCGATGGCGCCGTGCCAACCTTGGAAGGCGTTGGGATGGCGGGCGATGTAGCGGTTAAAGAGGACCGGGCTGAGGATCAGGTGCACCCGCTTCAGCGGCCAGATGATCTCCGGGCCGGCAGCGGGCAGGATATAGAGCTGGCCGTTGGCATACGTGAGCGTGCCGCTGACCGGGGGGCCCTTCACGGCGATGACCACCACGCCGGCCGCGGTGTTCAGCGTCCGGATCTGTTTCCACTGCAGCGTGATGTTGCCCATCAGGTCGGCGTTGAAGATGATGGCTTTGGCGTCGGCGCGGATCAGCTTGCCGGAGACCTCATCGCCGTTGCCGAGGGTGAGCGTGTCGGCACGGAGGACGGCGGCCATGGCGAAGACGAGCATCAGGCCGGTCGCGAGGCGCGCGGCGGGGAAACGCGGGAATTGCATGTGAAGGGAAGAGCCTACGGGCTCTCTTTTGAGAGTACCCGAGAGGGCGGCAGGGCGGCAAACATCCGTCGTCACCGAGTTGACTCAGGCCGAGCCACGGTTCCGGGTGGTATAAATAACGAACGGCCGCGGCGCCGACCGCCGTGGGTCGTCCCTCTCCCCACCATGACCCCGCTTCGCCGCTCCGCCGCCTGGCTGTTCGTTCTTTTCCTGCTGGCGCTGGCCGCCGCACCCCTGGCGGCGCAGGCGCGACCCGCCGGCCACGTCTTCGGCAACCCCAACCTGTGGCAGTACGCGCCCAGCCGCGCCTATCACGTTCTCAACTACCGTATCCGGCTGAAGCTGGACGAACCGCGACACCGCATCGCCGGCGCCGAGGTGGTGACGCTGCGGCCGTTCGCCGCCGGCTTCCGGCGCTTTTTTCTGGACAGCGCCGGGCTGGCGATCACGAGCGTCAGCCTGCTGCCGGCCCGCGGCGCGGCCGTCCCGCTGCGCTTCCAGCGCGCCGATCCGCGGCTCCGGGTCACGCTGGACCGCGCCTACGGTCCGGCGGACACGCTGCGCATCGGCATCGCCTATTCCGGCGCGCCGAATGGGCGGGGGTTGACGTTCATTCAGCCCAGCGCGGCGCATCCGCAACTGCGCGAGGTCTGGTCCTATGGCTGGCCGGAGAACAACCATTATTGGTTCCCCTGCTGGGATTACCCCAATGACAAAGCCACCAGTGAGACCATCATTACCGTGCCCGCGGGCCAGTCCGTGGTGTCGAACGGCCATCTGGCGCGGGTGACCCGGCAGGGCGCTTGGGTGACCTATGACTGGATCGAGTCCGTCCCGCACAGCAGTTACCTGGTCAGCATCGCGGCGGCGCCCTGGCGCAAGGTGGAGCAGCATCTAGGCCGGCTGCCGGTGGATTATTACGTGCCGCCCTACGTTTCCCGCGCCCGGGCGCTGCGTTCCTTCCACCTGACGCCGGACATGATCGCCTTTTACGCCCACGTCTATGGCGTGCCGTATCCCTACGGCAAGTACGCGCAGGTGGCGGCGCACCATTTCGGCGGCGGGCTGGAGAACATGAGCGCCACCACGCTGACCGACACCACGCTGCACTCGGCGCGGGCGGATCCGGACTTTCCCAGCACCGAGCTTGTGGCGCACGAGCTGGCGCACCAATGGTTCGGCGACCTGGTGACCGAGCGCAGCTGGGCGGGGGTATGGCTCAGCGAGGGCTTCGCCACCTATTCGGCGGCGCTGTATTTGGGCCATCACGCCGGCGTGGACGCCTATCGCTATCAGATTTGGCAGGACCAGAACGCGGCGCGGTCGCGGGATCTGCACTTCTGGCGGCGGCCGATGTTTGACCGCCATTACACCCAGCCCTGGGGCATCATGGGCGCCACCACCTACCAGAAGGGCGCGGCGGTGCTGGACATGATGCGGTATGTGCTGGACCGCGGCGCCGTTCCCGCCGTGGCCTCGCCGACAGAGCCGTTCTTCCGCTCGCTGCGCTTGTACCTGGAGACGAATCGCGCCCAGAACGTGGACGACTACGACCTGCTGGCCGCGATCCGGCGAACGACGGGACGGAACCTGCAATGGTTTTTCCATGAGTGGGTGCACCGCGGGGGATTTCCGCAATACCAGGTGCGGGCGCGGTATCGAGCGGCGCACGGCCAGGAGATCGTGACCGTGGCGCAGACGCAAACGCCCACGGCCGTGACGCCGATCTTCCGCATGCCAGTCGAGGTGGCTTTTTACGGGCCCCATGGGCGGGAAAAAACCCTGCTGGTGAGGGACGACCTGCCGCAGCAGACCTTCGTGATTCCGCTGGCATTCCGGCCGCTGTTCACGGCGTTCGACCCCGACGACCGCATCTATAAGACGGTGAATTTCTCGCAGCCAGTCCTCAGCCTGGTGGCGGCGGCGGAGACGGCCCCGGCGACGATGACCCGGCTGTGGGCGGCGCAACAGTTGGGGCGCCACGGGCTGGGCGAGCGGCCAGCCAGCGTCGCGGCCCTAGCGCAGGTGCTGGCGCATGACGGGTTTTATGGCGTGCGCCAGATCGCGGCGCGGTCGCTCGGCGAATTGGGCGGGGCCCAAGCGCAGCAGGCGCTGCTGGCCAATCTGGATCAACCGGACAGCCGTGCGCGGACCGCGGTGGTCACCGCGCTGGGCGCGTTCCATTCGCCCGCGGTCTTCGCGGCGCTGCGGCGGGAGTTGCAACACGATGGCAGTTACGCCGCCCAGGCGGCGGCGGCGCGGGCCCTGGGCCAGGCTCGCGCGCCGGGGGCGTTCGAGCTGCTGGACGCGGCGCTGCAGAACCACCCCTCGCGATACCTGCTGCCGGGATTGATGGAGGGCCTGGCGGCAACCGGGAATCCGGCAGCCCGGCCGGTGCTGGAGCACCTCGCCACCACGAGCACGGGCATGGCGCACTACATTGCGCTGCGGCTGCTGCACCGCCCCATCCACCCGCCACGGTAGCGCCGCGGCGCCCGTCTCCAACCCTGGTCCCGACGCCCAAAAAACCGAGTTATGATCCTGGCCGGAGGGTCGGCATTGAGGATCACATCGCCACGGTCACCCCGCAGGAGGAGGTGGGCCTCACGAGCATGCGCTGCGTCGGGCGGTACCGGCCGGTGGTGCGGAAGGTTTCGGTGATGGACATGCGGGGACGGCAGGTACCTCGGGCCTTTAATCTGCGCGGCTGCCCGTGCGACCTGATCCAGGGTCTCGCCTTCACCGATTGCGCCTTGTCCGGCGTCACCCTGGACAACGTGATCGAAAATGTAAGCCGCGTGAGGTTGCGGAATGTCACCGTCAATGGTGCGCCGGTGCGCACGTTCGGGCCCTGAGCGCCGGCCGCTTCTCACCTTTCGGTGGCGCCTGGGCGCGGAGTTCATGTGCCTGGCCGCCCGAGACAAGGCTGCCGGAGTGGCGCCGGGCGCCGGGCTTGCGGATCGTGCAGTGGTTTTCGGTTTAAGAGGCAAGGGACGTTTGCATGGGATGGATCACTGAGGAGTTTCTGTTGTCCACACCGGCGGCGCGGCGGCTATACCATGGGTACGGCGCGGCAGCGCCGATCCTGGATTTTCATTGCCACCTCCCCGTGCGGGAGCTGGCTGCGGACCGTCGCTTCGCCAACTTAACGGAGATTTGGCTGGACGGGGACCATTACAAATGGCGGGCCATGCGCGCCTGTGGCGTGCCGGAGCGGCTGATTACCGGCGAGGCGCCGCCCCGGGAGAAATTCCTTGCCTGGGCCCACGTGACGCCGCAATGCCTCGGCAACCCGCTCTACCACTGGACCCACCTGGAACTGCTGCGCTATTTCCAGCTCGATGTCTTGCTGA
>JBOGKW010000020.1:0-31558 GCA_050746205.1 Terriglobales bacterium
CCCGCCGCCTCCAGTTGCTGGCGCGCGAACAAAAGCTCCAGCGGCAGGTGCGTCTCCCGGCAGCCGAAGTAGCTGGAGCCGGTAAAGTCCCAGTTCGGATAAAGCAGCGCGTACCTCACGCCGCCTTGCGGCGCCCGATCAGGCGCGCCTCCCGTTCCTGTGCCTCCAGCCAGGCGCAGAGCCGTTCCAAGCCGGCGTCGGCGGGGACCCGCGGCCGCCAGCCGGTGAGCGCTGCAAAGCGCCGGTAGTCGCTGCAATAGAACTGCTGGTCGCCTTGCCGTCGCGGGCCCTGCCGCAGCTCGATGGGTCGGCCATAACGCCGCTCCAGCGCGGCCGCCACCTGCCGCAGGCTGCGCAGGTTGGCCGCGCCGCCGCCGATGTTGAAAGCCTGCCCGGCGGCGGCCTGGCGGTGGCTCCAGGCCAGGTGCATGGCCGCGATCAGGTCGTCAATGTAGAGCAGGTCTCGCTGCTGCTCGCCATCACCGTACAGCGTGATCGGTCGGCCCGCCAGCGCGGCGGCGGCGAAGTGTGCCACCCACCCCTGGTCCTCGCTGCCGGCTTGCCCCGGCCCGTAGATGCAGCTCATGCGGAACACTACCGCCGGCAGGCCAAAGGTGCGGGCGTAATCGCGCGTGTACTGGTCGGCCGCGCCCTTGGAGCATCCGTAGGGCGAGTGGAAGTCCAGCGGCTGGGCTTCACCCGTGGGTTGCGGCGGCCGGCCCGCCATCTCGCCATAGACCTTGTTGGTCGAGGTCACCAAGACGAAGGGCCGATCGCCGCATCGCCGCGCCGCCTCCAGCACGTTGACGGTGCCCCCGGCATTGACCTCGAAATCGCCACGCGGGCTCTCGATGGAGCGCGTCACCGCCACCTGCGCCGCCAGGTGATAGATCTCCGTTTGCCCTTCCACCGCGGCCCGCACCGCCGCGAAGTCGCGCACATCGGCGCGCAGTTGCCGGGGGGGCTCGGAGTGGGCCGCCAGCGCCGCCCAGCGCGCTTCCGCGCCCTCGCGGCACAGATTATCCACCGCGATCACCGCCGCTCCGGCGCGCAGCAGATGCCGGCACAGATGAGAGCCGATGAAGCCGGCGGCGCCGAACACCACGGCGCGGCGCGGGCCGCGCGGGAGCGGGGCGGGGGAGTTCAAAGCGTCCCCGCCCATTCCCGCCGCCATACCGGCTCGGGTTGCCGTGCCGCCTCCGGCGTCAGTTCGCATATCCAGATTTCCGCCTCGGGCTGGGCCACGATGCGCAGCCCGGCGCTGCGCAGCAAGCCCGCCGCTGCCGCGGGATTGGGAATCCACCAGTTGGTTGGATCGCCGGCGAAGGAGTGCTCAATGAACGTCATGCGTGGGAATCCTGGCTGCTGGAACGGCCGTGGGTCCCAAAAGTCATAGTCCGCCTCCGGCGCCTGCCGTACTGGCTCGCCCCGCGCCATGGTCTGGAACACCAGACGTCCGTGCTCCGGCCGCGTTCGCGTTACCGCCAGGTCCAGGGCCAGCACGGGATAGCGGAGGTGATAGAACAGCCCCATGAACAGCACGTAATCGAATTGCTCCCGTAGTTCCTCAAGCTGGTACGCCGAGAGATGGCGGAACTCGACCGGCAGGCCATAGACCTCAGCGGCGAAGCGCGCCTGGGCCAAATAGCGCAGGTCCACGTCCACGCCCAGGACCCGCCCAGCCCCCCGCCGCTTGAGCGCAAAAGAGTAGTAGCCGGCGTTGCAGCCTACGTCCAAGACGCTGGCCCCGGCCAGGTCGGCGGGCAGAAACGGCCCCAGGCGGCGCCATTTGTTGGCGGGAAAATCCCCAAGGAAATGGTTCGGCGCGGTGGGCACGCCGCCCAAATCCAAGTTGTGAAACCACTCTCCCAGCTCGCCGACCCGGCGGCGAATCACGGCTTCCGAGACGTCCACCACACCCGCAGCAGATGCACACCGGCCCGCCGGTGCTGTGTGCGGCCCGGTCGAGCGGCGGCCCACGGCTCGAAACGGCGGAAGGCTGGACTTTGGGAGCGGGGGAGGAAGCGCCCTCACTGCTCGCGGCAACTTGGAGAGGCCCTGAGCGCCAGCGGACGTCCGTTGCCGGCCGTCCCACCCCAGCCTGCGCCGCCGCCGCTAACCGGCCGCCCGCGCCGCCGGCCCATCCGCGACCCGCCGCCCGACCGCGGTGGCGATGAGCCGCAACTCCGGCATCAGCTCCTCGAATTGGCGCAAGTGCAGCGACTGGGCGCCGTCGCTGAGGGCCCGGTCCGGATCCGGGTGCACCTCGATCAGGATGCCATCCGCCCCCGCCGCGACCGCCGCCCGCGCCATCGGCGCCACCATGTCCCGCCGGCCGGCGCCGTGCGAGGGGTCAGCCAGGATGGGCAGGTGCGAGAGCTTTTGCACCACCGGCACGGCCGACAAATCCAGCGTGTTGCGGGTGTAGCTCTCGAAGGTGCGGATGCCGCGCTCGCACAGGATGACCTGATAGTTGCCGCCGGCCATAAGGTACTCGGCCGACAGCAGTAGTTCCTCGATGGTGGCGGAGATGCCGCGCTTCAGCAGCACCGGATGCCGCAGCTTGCCCAGCTCGCGCAGCAGGTCGTAATTCTGCATGTTCCGGGCGCCCACCTGCAGCACGTCCACGTATTCCAGCATCAGCGGAATCTGTTTCTCCGACATCACCTCGCTGACCGCCACCAGGCCGAAGCGGTCGCAGGCCTGGCGCAGCAGCTTCAACCCGTCCTCGCCCAGACCTTGGAAGCTGTAGGGCGAGGTGCGCGGCTTGAAAGCGCCGCCCCGCAGCCCGCGCGCTCCGGCGGCGGCGACGCGCTCGGCGGCGGCGAAGACCTGATCCCGGCTCTCGACCGAGCAGGGCCCGGCGATCACCGCGACCTCCGGCCCGCCCACGGTCAAGTTACCGACGGTGACGCGAGTGCCCTCCGGCCGGAAGGCGCGGCCGGAGAGTTTGTAGGGCGTGGTGATGCGATGCGCCTCGGCCACGCCCTCCAGCACGTCAATCTCCCGGGCGTCGAAGTCGGCGGGCACGCCGACGCAGGCCAGCACGGTGCGCTCCACGCCGGTGGTGCTGTGAACATCAAAACCGAGGGCCAGCAGCCGATCCGTCACCGCTTGGATCTGCTCATCGCTGGCGCCGGGGAGCATTGCGACAATCATGGCTGGGGCTCTTTGCGCGGCGGCGGCGCGGACGGCTCGCCGCCCTCCGCCGCAGAATGGCCGGCGCCCTGCGCCAGGGGGTTGGCGGCGCCCAGGGCCTCATAACGCTGAATCGCCCGCATCTCGTCCACGAGGCGCTCGAAGATGAGGCGCAGCGCGCGGTCGCTGAGCGGGCCGCGGTTGGCGGCGCGGACATTGGCCAGCACGGTCTGTTCCCGTGCCGGCTCGTAGATGGCCAGGTCGCGATTGCGCTTCAGCCGCCCAATCTCCAGAGCGCATTGGCCGCGGCGGTTGAGCAGGTCCACCAATTGGCGGTCAATGGCGTCAATTTGCTCGCGCCAGGCGGCGATGTCCACAACGGTCCTCACAAAACGGTTCGGAACTGCAAGTATAACGGCCATGGGGGCTGGGGCCTGGCGCGCAGGGCCGTCGGGCCGGGGCCGGGGCCCGGGGCTTGGGGCGGGGGCAGTTTTCCGGCGCGCGGTTCACTCCGCGCTCGGCCCGGGGACCGCCTGCAGCGAGCGTAGGAATCGCGCCGCTGCCGGCGCCGCCGCGTCCGTTCCCTCGCGCTCCACGGCGGCGTGCACCGCCGCCACCAGCGCCGTTCCCACCACCGCGCCGTCCGCGAAGCGGGCCACCTCGGTCACCTGCGCGGCGCTGGAAAGCCCGAAGCCGAGCGCGATCGGCAGCGCCGTATGCCGCCGCAGCCGCGCCACCAATTCCCGCGCTCCGGGCGGCACCTCCGCCCGCGCCCCCGTCACCCCGGTGCGGGACACGGCGTAGACAAATCCCCGCGAGGCCGCTGCAATCGCCGCCAGCCGCGCGTCCGGCGAGGTCGGCGCGGCGAGGAACACTGGCTCCAAGCCGCGCGCCGCCAGCGCCTGGCGGTAGGCCGCCGCCTCCTCCGGAATCAAATCGGTTGCCAACACCCCCTGCACCCCGGCTTCCGCGGCGGCCTGGGCGAGGCGCTCCCAGCCGAGTTGCAAAAAGGGGTTGACGTAGCCGAACAGCAGCAGCCCCACCGGCGAAGACCGCCGGATCTCCGCCGCCAGCGCCAGGACCTGGGTCAGTGTGACCCCTTGGCGCAGGGCGCGCTCGCTGGCCCGCTGGATGACCGGGCCGTCCGCCACCGGATCGCTGAAGGGCACCCCCAACTCCAGGATGTCCGCTCCCGCCTCCGCCAGCGCCAGCGCGATCTCCCGGCTGGCGGCCAGCGTCGGGTCGCCGGCGGTGATGTAGGGGATCAGTGCGCAACGCCCAGCCGCGCGGGCCCGCTGAAAATATGGCGCCCAGCGGCCGTTGCCGCCGTTCGCGATTTCGGTGCGGGCGTGGTTGGCAGCGGCGCGGCGCGCGGTGGACATCAGGTTATTCCGCTCCCGCCGTGAGTCCGAGTTCACGGCTCAGGATCTCCATATCCTTGTCGCCGCGGCCGGAGATGTTGACCAGGAGGTTTTCGGCGGCGCTGTGCCCGGGTGCGCGGCGGCGGGCCTCCGCCACCGCGTGCGCGCTTTCCAAGGCCGGAATGATTCCTTCCGTCGTCGCCAGAAACTGGCAGGCGGCCAGCGCGTCTTGATCCCCGCAGGTCACGTACTGCGCCCGTCCCCGCTGGCGGAGCGCGGCATGCTCGGGCCCGACGGCGGCGTAATCCAGCCCCGCCGACACCGAATGGGTCGCAGCGATCTGTCCGGCCTCATCCTGCAGGACATAGGAATAGGTGCCTTGCAGCACTCCGGGCCGGCCGCCGGCAAAGCGCGCCGCGTGCTCGCCCAGCCGCGGCCCGCGGCCCCCCGCCTCGACGCCGGTCAGCCGCACCCCCGCGTCGTCGAGAAACGCCGAGAAGATGCCGATGGCGTTCGAGCCGCCGCCGACGCAGGCGATGACCTCCGCCGGCAGCCGCCCCTCGGCGGCCAGAATCTGGCGCCGCGCCTCCCCTCCAATGCAGGCGTGGAAGTCCCGCACCATCGCCGGGTAGGGATGCGGCCCCAGCGCCGAGCCCAGCAGGTAATGGCTGCGCGCGCAATCGGCCACCCAGTCCCGCATGGCTTCATTGATGGCGTCCTTCAGCGTTTGGCTGCCGGCGGCGACGCCGCGCACCTTCGCTCCCAGCAGGCGCATGCGGGCCACGTTCAGCGCTTGCCGCGCCATGTCCTCGCGGCCCATGTAAACCACGCACTCTAGACCCAGCAGTGCCGCCACCGTGGCCGTGGCCACGCCGTGCTGTCCGGCGCCGGTTTCGGCGATCAGCCGGCGCTTGCCCATGCGCCGCGCGAGGAGCGCCTGGCCCAGGCAGTTATTGATCTTGTGGGCGCCGGTGTGCAGCAGGTCCTCGCGTTTTAGGTAGATGCGCGCGCCGCCCGCCTGCTCCGTCCAGCGGCGGGCGAAATACAGCGGTGTCGGCCGCCCCGCGTACTGGGTCAGCAGAGCGGCGAACTCGGCCTGGAACGCCGCCTCGCCGCGCGCCGCCAGCCATGCCGCCGTTAGCTCCTCCAGCGGCTGCACCAGCGTTTCCGGAACGTAGCGGCCGCCAAAGGCGCCGAAACGGCCCTCGGGCGAGGCAGCCACCGGCGGCGGGGGTGCCGCGGGGGCTTCGGGCGCGGTGGGTCGGGGGGGGCGGGCCATCGGCTATTATGCGGCTCCCAGCGCGGCGAAGGCGTCGCGCGCGGCCTGAATGAAGTCGCGCACCATGACCGGGTCCTTGCGCCCCGGCGTCCGCTCGACGCCGGAACTGACGTCCACGCCCCAGGGCCGGGCGCGGCGCACGCACGCGGCCACGGTGTCGGGCGTCAGCCCGCCGGCGACGATGATCCGCGCGCCGGTTTGCTCGCCCAGGGCCGCCGCTTGTCCCCAATCGAAGCGCTCGCCGCTCCCGCCCGGGCCGCCATCCAGCAGGAGGGCCGCGGCGTGCGGGCGCCAGGCCTCGAACTGCGCCGCCGCCTCCGGACGGTTCATCACCACCGCCTTCCACAGCGTCAGCCCCGCCAACTCCGCCGCCAACTCCGGCGGCTCATGCCCGTGCAGCTGCAGCGCCGTCAGCCCCGCCGCCACCGCCGCCCGCAATTGCACCGCTGGGGCGTCCACGAAGACCCCGACGCGCAGCGGCCCGGCCGGCAGATGGGCCGTAATCGCCGCTACCGCCGCCGACGTCATGTGGCGTGGGCCGGGTGCGAAGACGAAGCCCAGCGCGTCGGCCCCGGCCTCAGCCGCGACCTGGGCATCGTGCTCGCGGGTTAGTCCGCAAATCTTGATCATCGGCTCGCCTTGTGGCTGCGCTGCGTTTAGCCGTGCTCCGCCAGCAGCGCCGCTAGGGCCGCGCCAGGGTCGGGCGCCGCCATGCAGCGCTCGCCGATGAGCGCCGCGCCATAGCCCGCCGCCGCCGCCCGCCGCAGATCCGCGGCCGTGCGCAGTCCGCTTTCGGTTACCGCCACGACCCCCGCGGGCAACTCCGAGGCCAGCTCCAGGGCTCGCTCCGGGTGCACCTGAAAGGTGCGCAGATCGCGGTTGTTGACTCCCACCAGCGCCTGCGTCCCTGGCGCCGCCGCCAGCGCCGCCCGGGCTCGGCGCAGCTCCGCCGCGTCGTGCGCCTCCACCAGCGCCGCCATGCCCGCGGCCGCGGCCGTTGCCAGCAGCCCGGGCAACTGCTCGTCGTCCAGAATCGCCACGATCAGCAGCACCGCGTCGGCGCCGTTCGCCGCCGCCTCCCAGACCTGGTACTCGGCCACGGTGAAGTCCTTGCGCAAGATGGGCAGCTTGCATGCCTGCCGCGCCTGGCGCAGATAGGCGAGGTCCCCGCGGAAGTGCGGTCCCTCGGTCAGCACCGATAGCGCCGCCGCCCCCGCTGCGGCATACCCTCGGGCAATCGCCGCCACGTCCAACTCCGCCCGCAACAGCCCGCGCGAGGGCGATGCCTGCTTGATCTCCGCGATGATCGCCAGCCCGGAGGCGTTCCCCCGGCTGGCCCGCAGCGCGGCGATAAAATCCCGCCGCTCCCGCCCGGCCGCGCGCTCCCGCAGACGCGCCAGCGGCACCGCCTGCTCGGCCGCCGCCAGCCGCCGCCGCTCGGCCGCCAAAATGGCCACCAACGTCTGCGCTGGGCCGGTGGCGTCCACGGCGACCGGCGGCGTGCTGGGGGCGCTCGGAACCATACCCCGAGTGTAGCCGGGCCCCGGGTCTGGGCGCAGCCACTCGTCCCTTTTCCGCGCCGCCGGGTCGCCACCAGGCGGGGCCGGCGCCCTGCCCCCCTGCCGCGCCTCGCTCCACCTGTGGCAGGGTGGGGGAATGACCTCGGACGAGTTCCGCCGCTGCGGACACCAAATGATTGACTGGATCGCCGATTACCGCGCCGGCTTGGCCCAGCGCCCGGTGCTGGCGCCCACCGCCCCGGGCGAGGTGCGGCGCCGCTTGCCCGCCGCGCCCCCCCAGCAGAAGGAGGATTGGGCCGCTCTGCAGGGCGATCTGGACGCGGTCATTCTGCCTGCCTTGACTCACTGGCAGCATCCGCGATTTTTCGCCTACTTTCCCGGCAATGCCGCGCTGGCCAGCGTGTTGGGCGACCTGGCCGCCGCCGGCTTGGGCACGCTCGGCCTGGCCTGGCAATCCTGTCCCGCGCTGACCGAACTCGAGGAGGTGGTGGTGGATTGGCTGCGCCAGATGGTCGGCCTCGGCGCTGGCTGGAGCGGCGTGCTGGCCGACACCGCCTCCACCAGTACGCTGGTCGCTCTGCTCTGCGCCCGGGAGCGGGCCACCGCATTCGGGCTGGACCACGGCGGCCTGCGCGATGCCCCGCGCCCGCTGACCGTCTACACCTCCGTCCAGAGCCACAGCTCGGTGGAAAAGGCGGCGTTGCTGGCCGGCTTCGGCCGCGAGCATCTGCGCCTGGTGGCCTGCGGCCCAGATTTCGGAATGGACCCCGCCGCTTTAGCCGACGCCCTGGCCGAAGACGCCGCCGGCGGCCGCCAGCCCTGCGCCATCGTAGCCACCGCCGGCACGACTGGCGTTACCGCCTTCGACCCCATCGCCGCCGCCGCGGACCTGGCCCGCCCATACGGCTGCTGGCTGCACGTGGACGCCGCCATGGCCGGCGCCGCCATGATCTTGCCGGAGTGCCGCCCGCTCTGGGAAGGGGTCGAAGCGGCGGATTCCATGGTCCTGAACCCGCACAAATGGCTGGGCGCAGTCTTCGATTGTTCCGCCTACTTTGTCCGCGATCCCCAGCACCTCATCCGCGTCATGTCCACCCACCCCAGCTATTTGCAATCCGCGGTAGACAGCCAGGTCAAAAACTACCGCGACTGGGGTCTGCCCCTCGGCCGCCGCTTCCGCGCCCTCAAGCTTTGGTTCCTGATCCGCGAGCAAGGCGTCGAGGGGCTGCAAACCCGCCTGCGTCGCGACTTAGCCAACGCCCAGTGGCTGGCCGAGCAGGTGCGCGCGGCGCCGGCCTGGCGCGTCGTCGCCCCAGTGCCCCTGCAAACGGTCTGTGTCCGCCACCACCCGCCTGCCCTGGCGGGCCCGGACCTGGACCGCCACACCCGCGCCTGGTGCGACCGCATCAACCGCTCCGGCCGGGCGTTTTTGACCCCGGCACTGCTGGACGGGAGCTGGATGGTCCGCGTCTCCATCGGCGCGGAAACGACGGAGCGGGACGACGTCGCCGCCGTATGGCAAGCGATGCGCGAGGCGGCGGAAGCCGAGGCGCGGAGTTGCGGTGCGTGACGGCGGAGTTTAAAGTGGCTCGGGAGGCATACAGCAATGAGCGACAAGCACGCGGGCGGAACGGCGCTGGCCGCCATGGCGGCGATCGTTGCCGCGGTGGCTTGGCTGGCGGCGGCGCCGATAGCCCAGGCGGCAGGGCCCCAGGGCTTCGCGCTGCACAGCGGCGATCGCGTCTGCTTTTACGGCGACAGCATCACCGAGCAGCGGTTCTATCCCGCCGAGGTCGAGACCTACACGCTGACCCGTTTTCCCGGCCTCCGCGTGCGCTTCGTGGATGCGGGGGTCGGCGGCGATACGGTGCAAGGCGGCTGGGCCGGGCCGATTGACCTACGCCTGCGACGGGACGTCTTCCCCTTCCACCCCAACATCGTCACCATCATGCTGGGCATGAACGACGCCCGCTACCGGCCGTTCGATCCTAAAATTTTCGCCACCTTCCAGCAGGGCTACGAGCACATCATCGCCTCTCTGCAGCAACATTTGCCCGGCGTCCAGATCGTGCTCCTGGCCACCTCGCCCTTTGACGATGTCACCCAGCCGCCACAGTTCCCCGGCGGCTACAATGGCGTGCTGGATCGCTATGGCCAGTTCGTCCGCCAACTGGCCCGCCGGCATCATCTGTTGTTCGTGGACTTCAATGCGCCGATGGTTCGCGTGATGCGCGCGGCGGAGCGCATCAACCCCAAGCTGGCCAAGCAAATCATCCCCGGCCGCGTCCACCCCAGCGCGGCGGGGCAGATGATGATGGCGGAAGCCCTGCTGCGCGCCTGGGGCGCGCCGGCTACGGTCACGCGGGTGCGGCTGGATGCCCAGGGCGCGGTGCGGCAGGCGGTGAATGCCCGGATCACCGGTCTCTCCGCTGCCGGCGGCGGATTGCAATGGACCGAACGGGACGGTAGCTTGCCCATGCCGGTCCTCGGTCTGCACGCCCAGTGGCCGCAGTTTCCCGCCTGGGACATGTATCGGCCGCCCCAGCCGCAACCCGGCGTAAGCGAACCCGCCGCGGCGCTGATCAATAAGCTCGGCGGCTTTACCCGCTACCTGGATCAGGAGCCACTCCAGGTCACCGGCCTCGCCGCGGGCCAATATCGCCTGGCCATTGATGGCCAGGCGGTGGCCACCTTCTCCGCCCGGGGGCTCGCCGCCGGCGTCAACCTGGCCGGGTACATGACCCCGATGATGCGCCAGGCCTACCGGGTGGACAATTTGGTTTGGGAGCAGATCGCCGCCCATTTCGTTCCCTGGCGTTACGTCCAGACCAGCTTGCAGAACTTTTCCGCCAGTTGGCCCGGAGCCAAGGGCCAGGAGCTGCCGGTCAACGCCTATAACAATCCCGCTGCCGCACGCGCCGTCACCGGGACTCTCCGTGCCATGCACGGCTTGCTGCGCGCAATCGTCGCCCAGGAGCACCGCGCCAACCAACCCCGTCCGCACCGCTTCACGCTGACTCCCGTCAGGTAACCGCGGTGCGAGCTGCCGGCGGGGGCGCGGCCTGGCGCGGGGCGCCCGCCCTCCTCAGCCCGGGCCCCGGGGCATTAGACCCAGACGTCATTGGGCGCGGTGCGTTCGCCGCCGGCTTCGCCGGTGTTGCGCACGCCGCGCGGTTCGATGAGCAAGAGCTTGACTTCACCGCCCTCAGTGCAGGGCCGGTGCTCGACGCCCTTCGGCACCACGTACATCTCCCCCGGCCCTAGCCGGACCACGCCGCTGCGCATTTCGATGCGCAGCGTGCCAGCCAGCACAATGAACGCCTCATCGGTGTCGGCATGATGGTGCCAGATGAACTCTCCATTCAGCCGCGCCAGCTTGAACTGGTAATCGTTCATCTCTGCGATCACCCGCGGCTGCCATGGCTGCGCGATGTGCGCAAACTTGTCCGCGAAACGGATCCCTTCGTAGTCCATAAGGTGGGCTCCGGCCAGCAATGCGCCGCGCGGGCCTAAATGCATCGGGCGGCGATCAACGTAATGTTATCCTTCTGCTCGCCGCGGCTAAACGCCCGCACGTCGGCGGTGGTGGCCGCCAGCAGCTCGTCGGGCCAACAGTCCCAATTCGCGAGCACCCCGAGGACAGCCGCTGTGGATTCCAGCCGGTCCAGGCGAGGACGCGTCAGACAGGCGAGGACGCCTGTCCTACGCGGGCAGCCGTCCCGGCTGCCGGCAGTCGGGCGGCCCGCAGTTGCCCGTTCCCGCGCCGTGGCGGCAACCGGATCCACCGCCATATACATCTTGTCTAGTGGGTGATGCTATGGCTACTTTCCCTGGCCGATTCCTGAGCGTCCTTCGGGGCCGCATGTACATCAACCTCGAGCAGGTCTCCTACTACCAGGTCGAGGACAACGGCAAAGTGAAGCTGCACTTCAGCAATGGTGAAAGCAAGGAGCTGGAAGGGGCAGATGCGAGTTTGTTTTTGACCACGGTTGGCCATGAACCCCTCGCCCCCGCCGCCTGACCGCGATCGGTTCAGCCGCGGTTGACCGTGGCCGCGAACGCGGCTGCCTGCAGCGCGCACACCGCGCTTCTCCGGGTCTTCTGCGGCCGGCATCTGCTACAATCCTGGCGGCGGGCAACTGGGAGAGACGTGATGCCGGAACCGTTGGGTGAAGCGCTGGGGATGGTCGAGACCCGTGGCCTGGTGGCCATGATCGAGGCTGCCGATGCCATGGTCAAGGCGGCCAAAGTGACCGTCGTGGGCTGGGAAAAAATCGGCTCGGGCTACGTCACCGCTCTCGTCCGCGGGGATGTTGCCGCCGTTAAGGCGGCCACCGACGCCGGCGCCGCCGCCGCGCGGCGCGTGGGCGAGTTGATCGCCGTGCACGTCATCGCTCGGCCGCATCCCAGCCTGGAGGACGCGCTGCCCATCGGCAAGTCGGCCGCGGCGGCCAAGGGCGGAGCGATCGGCTAAGCGCCGCCGGGGACGGCCATGCTATTGGCGCGCGTAGTTGGCACGGTCGTGGCCACGCGGAAGGACCCGCGGCTGGAAGGGATGAAGCTGTTGATCGTCCGCCCGTTGGATCCCCAGGGCCGAGCGCAAAGCGGATATCTGGTCGCCGTGGACACCGTGGGCGCGGGGATGGGGGAGCAGGTTCTCGTCGTCCAAGGCAGTTCCGCCCGCATGCCCGCCGCCTGCCAGGATCGGCCGGTGGATGCGGCCATCGTGGGCATCGTGGACAACCTCCAGGTGGAGGCCTGATGCAGTTGGCTCGCGTCATCGGAACGGTGGTTGCCACGGTCAAAGATCCCGAGCTGGCAGGCAAAAAGCTGCTGTTGGTCTCGCCCCTAGCCGGCCCCTCGGCCGGCGCCGCGGCGATCGTGGCGCTGGACGCCGTCGGCGCAGGTGTTGGCGAGCTGGTCTATTTCGCCCGCGGCCGCGAAGCCAGCCTGGCCTGGGACCAGGATCCGCCGCCGCCCACGGACGCAGCCGTCGTCGGCATCGCCGATCCCACCGCCAATCCCCAGCTGGCGGCGGGCCTCTTCCCCCGGGCGCACCCGCCGGCGCAGAGAAAGCCGCGATGATCCTGGCGCGGGTGGTAGGCGCGGTCGTGGCCACGCAAAAACACCGCAGCCACGAAGGCTGCAAGCTCTTGCTGGTCCAGCCCCTGGGCCTGGACGGTCACGCCGACGGCCAGACTCTGGTGGCCCTGGATGCCGTGGATGCCGGCGAGGGCGATCGCGTCTTGGTGGTGCGCGAAGGTTACGCCGCGATGACCGCCGTGGGCCGCCCCCGTTCTCCCATCAGCACCGCGGTCATCGGCGTGGTGGACAGCGTCGAGTGCGAGCTGCCGGCCCGACAATAACAACGCGGGGCGGGCTTGCGCCCGCCCCGCGCCGTTCCGATCGCTCGCTGCGCCGCGCCGCTAACCGACGCTGGCGACCTTGTTGCTGGCGGCTTTCTGAATGTCAATGCCGCCCTTGAAGAATGCCCCGTCCTCAATGCTGATGCGGGCGCAGGTGACATCGCCGGTCAGCGCCCCTTGGGCTCGGATCTCGACACGGTCGCTGGCCGTCACGTTGCCGCTCAGTTTGCCCTGAATCACCACTTCGCGGGCCGTCACATCGGCCTGCACCTGGCCGTTCAGGCCGATGGTTACGGTGTTCTTCGCCAGGTCAATGGTCCCCTCGACGCGGCCGTCCACGTAGAGGTCCTCGCCGCCGGTGATGGATCCCTTGACGAAGACCGTCTTCCCCAAATGGGTGGGCCGCTCGGCGGCCCGCGGCGCCGGAGCCGGCACCGTGGCGGGCATCACCACGCCTGCGGGCGACGCCCCGGCGGGTGGTTGGGGCGCGGTGGTGGGACGCGCCGGTGGGAATGCGGATTCCTTCTCAGATGGGTTCTTCCACATGGTGACAATCTGCCTTTATCCAAAGAGTTTGACGAAGGAACGCGGCGGCGGCGCGCCAAGGCTCGCCTCCCGGAACTACTTGGCGGAATTGTATGCGCCACCCCAACAGGATACAAGCGGGAAAACACCCGAAGGGACTGGTCCCGTGGCCAGGCACGCGCCCGGCGTGCCACCGACCACCGCTGCGGGTCGCGGGGGCGCCGGGCGCCGCCTGCTATGCTGCCGACATGCCCGCCGGGGAACGGGAGTGGGTGCAATGGCTGCAAGCGGCGGCGCGGGCGCCGCACGCGGCGGCGCCGCGCCGCACCCTGCGGCTCGGCATTGGCGATGACGCCGCCATCGTCCGCCTCGGTTCCCGCGAAGAGGCCGCCGTCACCACCGACCTGTTTTTGGAAGGCGTGCATTTTCTCCTCCGCCGGGAGCGCGCCGCCGACTGCGGCTACCGCTGTGCCAGCCGCGCGTTGAGCGACTTGGCGGCGATGGGCGCTCGGCCGGCGGCCTTGTGGCTATCGCTGGCGCTGCCGGGCTCCCCGCGCTTCGCCGCCCACGCCTGGGGCCGGCAATTTGTCGGCGGGCTGCTGCAGGCGGCCGGGGAGGCCGGCGCGGCATTGGCCGGCGGCGATTTGGCGGTTTCGCCCCGGGGCGTGGCCGCCGACATCGTCGGCCTAGGCGTGCTGCCGCGCGGCCGCGCCTTAACCCGCGCCGGCGCCCGTCCGGGCGATCGGCTTTTTGTCAGCGGCGTCTTGGGCCTGGCCGCCGCCGGACGCGCCTGGGCGCACCGCCCGCGCCGCCCGGCCTCAACCCGTCCCCCCACCGCCGCCCTCGCCCGCCACCGGCGCCCGCGCGCCCGCTGGGAGCTCGGCATGGCGCTGGCCTCCCGACGCCTGGCCACCGCCGCGATGGACATCAGCGATGGTTTGAGCCTGGACTTGGCGCGCCTCTGTGCCGCCAGCGGCGTCGGCGCCGTGGTGGATGCCGATCGCCTGCCCCGCCTGCCCGGCGCGGCGGGCCTGCGGTTCGCCTTGGCCGGCGGCGAGGATTACGAGTTGCTGTTCGCGGCGCCCCCGGCGAGTGCCGCGCGCCTCCGCGGCCTGCGCCTCCCCGTTCCGATCACCGAGATCGGCGCGATCACCGTGCGGCGCGGTCTATGGCTGCGCGATGCCGCTGGCCGTGCGCGCCCCCTCGCCGCCCGTGGCTGGGATGCTTTCCGCGCCGCCGCGCCGCTGCGCCGTGGGGCAGCCTTGCAGGCGGCCAAGTAATCCGGCCTCGGCGCCGCCCGCCCGCCGGGCGCAGTTGTGGCCGGCGCGGCCGCGGACTATGATTTCCTTGCTTTGCGGAGGTGCGGTAAATGCGGCGGATGAGCGTGGTGGCGGTGTTGGTGGCGGTGACAACCCTGGCGGCGGCCAGCGCGCCTGCGTCTTCCGCGCCCTCAATTCCCCCCAAGACGGCGCGGGACCATTTCACCTACACCGTCGCGGGCCGTCGCATTCAAGACCCGTACCATTGGCTGGAGAGCCCTCACACCGCCCAGACCCAAGCGTGGATCACCCGCCAGGACGCCTATACCCACCGCCTCCTTGCCCAGGTGCCCGCTATCGCGCAAGTCGCCGCACGCCTACGGCCGCTCATAGCCATTGGCACGGTTTCAACGCCCGTCGAGCGCGGCGGCCGGCTCTATTACCTGCGCCGCGCCGCGGATCAGCCCCAGGCGGTCCTCTACACGCGCCGCATCGGCGGCGCCGAGCGGGTGGTGGTGGATCCGAACCCGATGAGCCCGAGGCACGTCATCTCGGCCCACCTGGACGCGGTTTCGTCGAACGGCGAACTCATGGCCTATGCCATCCAGCACGGCGGCCAAGACCAGAGCACGCTGCACATCTACGATGCCGCCACGGGCCGGGATCTGCCCGACGTGATGCCCTTGGCCCGCTATTGGGGTGTCGCCTTCACCGCTCAGCCGCGGGGCTTTTACTACATCAAAGACTGGCCTTACAAAGGGCCGCGGCTGTATTTCCATCGCCTGGGCGCGCCGGTGCGGGGCGACCGCTTGGTGTTTGGCCGCGGCCTGGGGACCGACAAGGCGATGGGGGTCGCCATCTCGCCCGATGGCCGCTATTTGCTGATCACGGTGGATGAAGGGACAGGGCAGACCAACCAGCTCTATTTTCAGGATCGGGCGGCGCATGGCCCCATCCGCCCGCTGATTACGGGCCTGCCCGCTTGGTTCCATGGCCGCCTGGCCGGCGCGACGCTATTCGTGCATACCGACTGGCAGGCGCCGAACGGGCGGGTGCTGGGGATTGACCTTCGCCATCCCGAGCGCGGCAACTGGCGTGTGGTGGTGCCGCCGGGTGCGGACGCGATCCAAGGCATGGCCGCCGCCGGTGGCCGCCTGTTCGTGGCCTATCTGCATGACGTCTCCAGCCTCGTCCGCGTCTTTAGCCCGAACGGCAAGCTGCTGCGGACGCTGGCCCTGCCCTCCCTGGGCTCGATCGGCGGCATCTCCGGAACCTGGTCCGACCCGCGCATCTACTACGAGTTCAGCTCCTTCACCGTTCCTCCCACCATCTACGCCGCCGATGCCCGCGCCGGCGCGCCCCGCGTCTGGGCCCGCACGCGTGCGCCCGGCCTGCCGTCCGACTTGATCACCCGCCAGGTTTGGTACACCAGCACGGGCGGCGTTCGCGTGCCGATGTTTTTGGTTTATCGCCGCGGCGTGGAGCACAACGGCCAAGCGCGCGCCCTGCTGACCGGTTACGGCGGCTTCGACATCACGCTCACCCCGGCCTGGAATCCCGTGGCCGTGGCCTGGGCGGAGATGGGCGGCGTGTTCGCCCAACCCAACCTGCGTGGCGGCGCCGCCTTCGGCGAAGCCTGGCACCGCGCCGGCATGCTATCCCACAAGCAAAACGTTTTTGACGATTTCTATCATGCGGCGCATTGGCTGATCCAACACCGCTTCACCCGTCCGTCCCGCCTCGCCGCCTTCGGCGGCAGCAATGGCGGTTTGCTGGTCGGCGCCGCCATGACCCAGCGGCCGCGCCTGTTCGCGGCCATTGTCTGTTGGCATCCGCTGCTGGACATGTTGCGCTATGAGCTGTTCCCGATCGGCAATCTCTGGACGCCGGAATACGGAGACCCGCGCAATCCCAAGGATTACCCCTACATTGCCGCCTACTCCCCCTATCAGCACGTTCGTCCCGGCGTGCCCTATCCGGCCGTGCTGTTTTTGACCGGCGCTGCCGACACCCGCGTCAATCCGCTGCATGCGATGAAGATGACCGCGGAAATGCAAGCCGAAGATGCCCCCGGCCGGCAACGGCGCCGTCCCATCCTGCTCTTTTACGGCCGCAGCGAGGGACACTCCGGCGGCGAACCCGTGGCGCTGCGCATCCACAACGCCGCCCGTTGGCTCGGCTTCCTGTGGTGGCAGACGCGGCAGGCGGCCAGCTAACCGCGCCGGTGGCGCGGTTCGGCGCGGTGGGCGACGCCCCGCGATTCTGGAAAATGGCTCCGGCCGAGCTAGCGCAGCAGGTGGCCGAGCTTTTCTTTTTTGACGCGGAGATACTCCCGCGCCTCGCTGGCGGGCGCCGGCTGGCAGGGCAGGCGCTCGACGACCCGAATGCCGGCGCGCTCCAGGGCCGCGATCTTGTCCGGATTGTTGGACAGCAATCGCACCTGCCGCACGCCCAAATGGCGCAGCACAGCCGCCGGAAAGGCATAGTCGCGTTCGTCGGCGGCGAAGCCGAGCTGCCGGTTCGCCTCCACCGTATCCGCCCCCTGGTCCTGCAGCGCGTAGGCGCGGAGCTTGTTCATCAGGCCGATGCCGCGGCCTTCCTTCTGCTCATAGAGCAACAGGCCGGAGCCTGCGGCGGCGATCGTCTCCAGCGCCAGTTCCAGTTGTTGCCGGCAGTCGCAGCGCAGCGAGGCGAAGACATCGCCGGTCAAGCATTGCGAATGGATGCGCAGCAGCGGGGCCGCCGTCAACGCGCCTAGGCGCAGCACGACGGCTTCTTCCGGCGTCGCTCCGGCGCTGGTGGCGGCGAAACCCAAAATCCGAAAGCGTGCCCAGCGGGTCGGCAGATCCGCTTCGGCCACCAGGCGGACGGCAATTTCGGAGGCGGGAGAAGAGGCGGGCAAGGGTTCATTATAGGGCCATGGCCACCCCGGACAGCCACCGGCTGCTGCTCATCGGCTTTCTGGTGAAGCTGGGCGTGATGGCCACCATCGCCGCGGTTTTGGTCCGCTCCGTGGCCTTCAAACGGGTCCTCTATGCGGCGGTGCGCACCCGCCGCCAGCGCTGGGCCCTGGTGCTGTTTTTTAGCATTCCCTTCGGTGGCGACGTGGTCATGCGACTGCTGGCTCCGGGCTTCGGCGTCGCCGATCTGACCCTGCCCGGAGCGCTGCTCACCGGCTTGATGGCGGGGCAAATGGCGGGCGTGGTGGGCGGTGTTTGCATCGCCTTGCCGGGCGCGCTCTTCGCCCATGAATGGCTGGGTTTGGGCCTGGCGGCGCTGGCCGGCTGGGCCGGGGGCTTATGCCGCCGCGCCGCACCCACGGCCGAAGAGATTTGGGGTTTTTCCCCCTTTATTGATCTCGAGCTCTGGCGCTGGCTGCAAAATCGCTTGGACCGTCCGTTGCGCGATTGGCAGGCGCTGATGTTCGCGGTTTTGGCGGCGCTCACCTTGATTGCCTGGGACGCCTCCCGGTGGGCGCCGGGGCAAATCTACTTCGCCCCCTGGGCCCAAGGCTGGGGCCTTTTGGCCGCCATCCTCGGCACCGTCTTGGCCGTTGCCATCCCGATCAAGATTTGGAACAACACGCGCATCGAGATGAAGCTGGAGGAACAGCGCCGCCTGCTAATCCAGGCTCGCCTGGATGCGCTCACCAGCCAGATCAATCCCCATTTCCTGTTCAATACGCTCAACTCCGTCGCTTCGCTCGTACGCTTCGACCCCGATACCGCCCGCCTGCTCATCGTCAAGCTTTCCAACATCCTGCGCCGCCTGCTGCGCAAGCATGAGCATTACGCTGCCCTGGCCGAGGAGCTGGCATTCATTGACGACTACCTGGATATCGAGGTCGTGCGCTTCGGCCCCGAGCGGCTGCGCATCGTCAAGCAGATTGATCCCACCGTGTTGCACGATGCGGTGCCCAGCATGTTGCTGCAGCCCTTCATCGAAAACTCCATTCGCCACGGCCTTGCCCCCGGCATCGAAGGCGGCACCATCACCCTGCGGGCGCACCGGCCCGTCGAAGACGCCGGCCGCCGCGGCCCGCGCCGCCCGCGCTTGGTGCTTGAGATCGGGGATGACGGCGTCGGCATGCCCCCAGAGCGGCTCGACGATGCGCGGCGCGCGTTGGCCACGGGCGGGGGCGGCATTGGGATCTCCAATGCGCGAGAACGCCTGCGCGTCTTATACGGCGACGCGGCGGTGCTGGAGATCCGCAGCGCCGCGGGCCAGGGCACCTGGATCAAGATCGAGTTTCCCGTCCTGACGGGCGCCGCCCTGCCCGCCCTGGCCGAGCCGGCGGCGGAAGGAGCGGTGCATTTCTAATGTGCGGGCGCTACACGTTGGCCAAGGATCCATTGCGGGTGCAGGCGCATTTCAATCTCCACGAGACGCCGCACTGGGGGCCGCGCTACAACATCGCCCCCGCGCAGGCGGTGCCCATCATCCAAGCCGCCGGCGAGCAGCGCGAGTGGATCCTGGCACGTTGGGGCCTCAGCCCCGCTTGGGCCTCACCGCCGGGCCAAGCCGCGCGACCGCCGCTGATCAACTGCCGGGCAGAGACGGTGGCCACCAAGCCCGCCTTCCGCGCCGCCTTCCGGGAACGCCGCTGCTTGGTGCCGGCCGACGGCTTCTATGAATGGCAAACCGTCGGCGGTCAGAAGCAGCCCCACTTTTTCCAGCGCCGGGCCGGGGAATTGTTCGCTTTCGCCGGCCTGTGGGAACCCGCCGGCCCATCGGGCGATGGCGACCGGGGTTGCGCCATCCTCACGACCACGGCGAACCCGCTAATCGCGACCTATCATGACCGCATGCCGGTCGTGCTGCTTCCGGAGCAATACGACCTCTGGCTACGGGCCGGGCCCGCCGCCGCCGCCGCCACCCTGCTTCGCCCATTTCCCGCCGCGGAGATGACGGCGCGTGCGGTCGCGCCACGGTACGTCAACTCCGCCCGTTATGACGGTCCGGAGTGCATCGCCCCGCTCGGTCCCGCCACTGCCGGCGCCGCGCCCGCCTGAGCCGTTGCCAGATGGGCGGAAGGGCTCTGATAAACTGATGGGGTTTGCCGGGAATCCGGCTCGAAGGACGCCTATGAGCATTCATCCCGCCGTTCAGAAGTACATGGAAAAGCAAGCCGGCGCGGCGCTGCCCGCATTCGGGCCCGGGGATACCGTGCGGGTTCATGTCCGGATCGTCGAGGGGGAAAAGGAGCGGGTCCAAGCCTTCGAGGGTGTTTGCATCGCCCGAAATGGCCGCGGCGGGCGCGCTTCCTTTACCGTCCGCAAGATCTCTTTTGGCCAGGGCGTCGAACGCATTTTTCCGATCCATTCCCGCGCCATTGATCACGTTGAGGTGGTCCGGGGCGGCGCGGTACGGCGCGCCAAGCTGTATTACCTCCGCGGCTTGCGTGGCAAGGCCGCTCGGCTGAAGGAACGCGCGGTGGGCGCCGCGGCCAAAGCGACGGCTGCCGCGGCCAAAGAATAGGTTGGTCCGAGCCGGGCCCGCGCCCGCCGGGCGGCTCAGCCGACCGCCGGCAACGGACGCGCGCGGGCGCTCCGGGCGACGCCCAGTTGCCGCGAAAGCGATGCGCTGCTCACGCTACTACGAAGGCCGGGCCCAGCGCGCAGGCGCCTGCCGGGTCGCGGGCGTGGATGAAGTCGGGCGCGGCGCGCTGTTTGGTCCCGTGGTGGCGGCAGCCGTGATTCTCGATCCGGCCCGGCGCTTGGCCGGGCTGAACGATTCCAAGCTGCTGACGCCGGAGGAGCGCGCCGCCCTCGCTCCCCGCATTCGGGGGGTGGCGCAGGCTTGGGCGATCGCCGCCGTGGATGCCGGTCAGATTGACGCCATCAACATTTATCAGGCCTCCCGGCGCGCCATGTCCCAAGCCGTAGGCGCGTTGTCGCCAGCGCCGGATTATCTTTTAGTGGACGCTATGGCCCTCGATTGGGGGGGGAAGCAACTGGCCCTGCCGCATGGGGACGGTCGTTCCGCCTCGATTGCGGCTGCTTCCATTCTGGCCAAAGTCTACCGCGATGCCCTGATGTGCCAATGGCATGCCATTTTTCCCGACTACGGCTTGATGGCCAATAAGGGCTACGGCACGCCGCATCACCTCGCGGCGTTGCGGCGTTTCGGCGTCACCCCACTGCATCGCCGCAGCTATGCCCCAGTGGCCGAGTTCCTCGTCAGTTAAGTAACCATTTAGTGCCCTGGTCCTTCGCCGGCCTTGGCAGGGGCGGTGGCAAGGAGCAGGATGCCGTAGTGCATCCCTGCCAAGAAAGCGCGAAAGTTTTTCTTGCAAGTGCCGATTCGTGTCCATGTACCGTTCTGAGGAACCGGAGGCTCGGGCCGCGGTGGCGGACGCAACTGATTGGGCGGGCAAGGGTTCCTAGGCTAATGCCGATTTGGAACCCGGCTGGCCTGGCGCTCAGGGTAACGGCGGGCAAATTGCACGGGTAGCTGGTGACGGAGAACCGCGGCGGAGGCAAGCATGTTGATCACAGGTCCAACCACAGGAACAGTGAACCTAATGGACGCCTGGTTGCCGCATCTCATCGAGCCGGGCAGCGTCCTGGTTCTCAACAACGCCGCCGATGACGGCAGCGCCAGTTCCTTCTGCGCCTTGCTGCATTGCCCGTTTTGCGAGCGGCTCGTTGTCGTCACGGAGCAGCAATTCAGTGGCGAGGCCGCGGTCACCTGCGGCGCCGCCGATTGCCCGGCGACGTTCTTCCTCCAGGACGGCATGCCTGTCCTCACGACGCAGAACTAGCCCTCCCTCCTGGCCCTCCCGCCCAGCGCTCCCTCCTGACCGTCCGGCCTAGCGCTTCCGACTAGCGCTCCCTCCTGCCGTTCCTTCCTGTCCCTCCCTCAGGGCCCAGCGTAATAGCCGGCCCGGGCTCGCACCTTGCCTTGGTCCTTCGCCGCTCCCACCAATTGGATCTGGATGCGGCGATAGCCGCCATAGCGCAAGGGGCGGCTGGGGCGGTACGCCAAGCTGTACTGGCTGCGCAGGGCGGTGGCGATCTGGGCGAAGTCGCGGCCCATGTGTCCGCCGCGGACGTAATACGTCTGGCCGCCGCTGAGTTTCGCCACGTGGCTCAGCGCCGCGGCCCCGCCGTAAAAGCCGTGATAGAACTCCGGATCGGCCGCGATTACGGCGAACAGCACCGTATTGCTGTCCATGAGCGCTTGCGCCGCCTGCGCGGGCGAATGGCGGCTGCCTTGGTCTTGTCCGTCGGTGATCACCACGATGGCCTTGCGCCCCACCTGCTGCGCCAGCCGGTCCCGGCAGGCTGAGACGATGGCGTCCCACAGCCTTGTCCCGCCGCCGTTGGTGGTGGGGAAGGGCCCGGGATCGAGCGCCGTGGGTCCGGAGCCGCCGCCAATGTGCGCGCGATTCACCCCTTGCGCCAGCAACTGCTGCGATGCGGTCAGGTCCTGCAGTAATCGCAAGTTGGCGTCGAAGCCGAGCACAAAGGCCAGATCCTGGCGGCGCAGCACCTCCTGGAAGAATTCTCCGCTCAGCGCTTGCTCCTCCGGCAGCACATTGATCTGGCTGGGGCTGGTGTCCAGCAGCCAGCCGATGGTCAGGGGCAGGTTGTCGGCGGCGGAGAAGAACTCGATGTGTTGCGGTACGCCGTCCTCCAGGACGCGGAAATCCGCCTGCGTCAGGCCGGCGACGAAGCCGTGCTTGTGGCGCACGCTGAAGATCACGTTCACCAGGTTGGCGTTGGCCACGATCGTCGGCGCGCGCGGGATGGGCAGCGGAGACCGCGGCGCGGCCGGCGGCGCGGCGGACGGCGCGGCGGAGCGGTGCGGCGTCGGGCCGCTCGGGGCTTGCGGCAAAAACTGCGCGCGCAGCGGCAGAGCGGAGAAGACCGAGAAGCCGAGCCCCGCCGCGATCGCGGCGAGCAGAAAGCGGGATCGCATGAAAGGCATGACGGCGCGGCGGGGTAGAAGGTTTCTTGCCCACGGCGGACCGGCGGCTCGCAGGCGAGCGCAAAGGCGAAGCGGCGGCGCGCTGGATTTTTTTCTTGACATGCCGCGCGGGTGGATTCTATACATTCACTAGTCCCGTGTGCGGACTCGTCCGCTGCGGATCTTGTTCACTGGAGAATAGCTCATGGCAAAAGCCACGAAGAAACCCGCCAAGAAGGCTGCGAAGAAGACGGCGAAAAAGAAAAAGTAGCCGTTTCTCGTTTTCTGATGGCAACAGGGGGGCGCAGTTTGCCCCCCATTTTCTTTGCCGGTTTCGTGACGAACTGGATACCTCTCGATCCCATCGCCCCCGCGCCGGAGGTGGTCTCGTCTTTGGCGGCGCGGCTCCGCGCCGGGGCGGTGCTGGCGATACCCACAGACACCATCTACGGCCTCGCGGCGCACGCGTGCGACGCCGCCGCCGTCGAGCGCATCTTCGCCATCAAAGGCCGGGCGGAGGACAAGCCGCTGCCGGTGCTGGTGAGCGGCCTCTCCCAGGCGGAAGCCTTGGCCGCTTGGCTGCCCCCCGCCTTCACGCCGCTCGCGGCGGCGTTTTGGCCCGGGCCGCTCACCTTGGTCCTGCCCGCGCGCCCGGGGTTGCCGTCGCAACTGCTGGCCGGCGGCGCCAGCGTGGCCGTGCGCTGGCCGGCGGCGGCTATTGCCCAGGCGCTGCTCGCCGCCTGCGGCTTTCCGCTCACCGCCACCAGCGCGAATCGCAGCGGCCAGCCCGGCTGCCGCAGCGCGGCGGAGGTGGAGGCGCAACTCGGCGCCCGTGTGGATGGCATTGTGGATGGCGGCCCCGCTCCCGCCGCGCTGCCTTCCACCTTGCTGGACCTGACGGGCCCGGTGCCCCGCCTATTGCGCGAGGGCGCGGTTCCCCAAGCGGCGCTGCGCCCGTGGCTGGAGGCCTAGGCCCTAGGGCCGCCGGCGTCGCCAGCACGGGCCCAACACCGGCGAGCGCTCCGCCGGGGCGGAGCGTTACTGTAGCTCCGCCTCCTGCAGCCAGCGCGCCACCTCGACTCGCCATTCCAGCGTGGCGGCGATGCGATCGCGCAGCGCCTCCGCCGCTGCCGGGTCGCCGTGCACCAGGAAGGTGGCGCGCGGCGGCCGCGGAAACGCCCGCAGCCAGGTCAGCAACTCCTCCCGGTCGGCGTGGTCGGACAACTGCTCGAAGGCCGTCACCTGCGCCCGCACGGGAACCGGCGTGCGATGGATCACGACGGTGCGATGGCCGTCCCGCAACTGCTCGCCCAGCGTGCCCGGGGATTGATAGCCCACGAAGATGACCAGATTGCGCGCCTCCGGCAGCCGCTGCGCCAAATGATGCAGCACGCGTCCCCCGGTCGCCATCCCGCTTGAGCTCAAAATAATCAGCGGCCCTGCGGCGGCGTTCAGCGCCTGGCTCTGCTCCTGCGTGCGGTCAAAGTGCAGCTCCGGCCACTGGTGCGGCGAGCCGTAGCGGGCCAGCAGCGCGCGCGTGTCGGCGTCGAGTTCGTCCGCATGGCGCAAGAAGACGTCCATCGCCTCGATGGCCATGGGGCTGTCAATGTGCACCGCAACCCGAGGGATCTGGCCGTCCTCGAGGAGGTGTTTGAGCAGAAACAGCAGCTTCTCGGTACGCTCGACGGCGAACGCCGGAATCACCACCACCCCACCGCGTCCCAGCGCGGCGCGCAGCACCGCCGCCAGTTGCGGCCCGATATCCACGGGGGGATGGTCGCGGTCCCCGTAAGTGGATTCCATGACCAGATAGTCCACTGGGGGCGGCGCCGCCGGGCCCCCGTCCAGTCCGCTTGCGTGCAGGCGCCCGAGGTCGCCGGTGAACAGCACCCGCCGGCGCGCGTCCCCCTGCCCGAACTCGACCGCCGCCATGCAGGAGCCCAGAATGTGGCCCGCGCGGTGCAGCGTCGCGGTGATCCCAGGCGCCGGCGAGAATGGCTGCTCTCGCTCGATGGGCCGCATCAGCCGCAGCGCGTGGCGCGCGTCGGCTTCGGTGTACAGCGGCAAAGCCGGCTGGTGCGCGCTGGTCTGCGGATGGCGGGCATGAAAGGCCGCGTCTTCCTCCTGGAGGCGGCCGGAATCGGGCAGCAGAATTCCGCAGAGCTCGATGGTGCCCGCCGAGGCGTACACCGCCGCGCCGTAGCCCTCCCGCGCCAGGCGCGGCAAGTAGCCGGTGTGGTCCAGGTGGGCGTGGGTCAGGACGATCGCTCCCAGCTCGGCGGGCGCGACCGGCAAAGGTTGCCAGTTCCGCTCCCGCCACGTCTTCGGCCCTTGAAACAGCCCGCAGTCCACCAGCAGCCGCGCCCCACCGGCGCTCAGCAGGTGCTTGGAGCCCGTTACCGTTCCCGCCGCTCCCAAGATCGAATGGTGGCCATGGCAAGGCAGGGTAGCACGCCGCGGCGCCGTCTCCGGTGCGGAGCGGCTTCGGTTGCCGGCTCCCCGTGGGGCCTGTATCATGAGGAATTGCTTCGCCCGCGGATGCTGCGGAGCAGGGGCGGGAGGAACGGAACCCATGGCCGAGAGCGTGGAAAACCAGGTGCGGCAGATTGTCGCCGAAAAGCTGACCGTCGAGCCCAGCGAGGTGACGCTGGATGCCTCGTTCGTGGAGGACCTGGGCGCCGACTCGCTGGACTTGGTGGAGATGGTCATGCAGTTCGAGGTGACCTTCGGCATCGAAATTCCCGACGAGGACGCGGAAAAAATTCGCCGCGTGCGGGAAGCGGTGGACTATATCCAAGCCCACGTGAAGGTCTAGGCGCCGTCGTGTCCCGCCGCGTCGTCGTCACCGGTTTGGGGCTGATCTGCGCCGTCGGCCACACCGTGGCGGAGATCTGGGAGGGGTTGCTGGCGGGCCGCTCCGGCGTGGGGCCCATCACCCTTTTCGACGCCGCCCAGTTCGCCTGCCGCATCGCCGCCGAGGTGCCGGATTTCGATCCGCTGCGCTTCGTGGACAAGAAAGAGTGCAAGAAGATGGGCCGCTTTATTCAGCTGGCGCTGGCGGCGGCGGCGGAAGCGGTGCAAAGTTCCGGCCTGGGCGATCCGCTGCCGGAGCCGGAGCGGACCGGCGTGCACATCGGCAGCGGCATCGGCGGTTTCGACATCATCGAACGCGAGCACCGCAATTTGCTGGAGGGGGGGCCGCGGCGCATCTCGCCGTTCTTCATCCCCGCCAGCATCGTCAACCTCGCCGCCGGCCACGTCTCCATCCGTTATCAGGCCCGCGGGCCCAACTCCGCGACCTGCACCGCCTGCGCCTCCAGCACCCACGCCATCGGCGACGCGTTCCGCATCATCCAGCACGGCGATGCCGACGTCATGCTCTGCGGCGGCACGGAGGCGGCGATCACCCCCATGGGCATCGGCGGCTTCGCCGCCATGCGCGCCCTCTCCACCCGCAATGACGATCCGGCCCACGCCAGCCGCCCCTTCGATAAGGAGCGCGACGGGTTCGTGGTCGGCGAGGGGGCTGGCATCTTGGTGCTGGAGGCGCTGGATCACGCGCGTGGCCGCGGCGCCCCGATCTGGGCCGAGGTGGTCGGTTACGGCATGTCCGGCGACGCCTTCCACATCACCATGCCCAGCGAGGACGGCGCCGGCGCCTTCGAGGCCATGCGCCACACCTTAGCCGATGCGGGCGTCGCACCGGAACTGGTGGACTATATCAACGCCCACGGCACCTCGACCGCCTACAACGACAAGTTCGAGACCCTGGCGATCAAGCGACTGTTCGGGCCCCACGCCTACCAGTTGGCGGTCAGCTCCACCAAGAGCATGACCGGCCATCTGCTCGGCGGCGCGGGCGGCTTGGAGGCCGGCATTACCGCTTTGGCGTTGCGTCATCAGACCGTGCCGCCCACCGCCAACTACCAGGTGCCCGATCCCGACTGCGACCTCGACTACACCCCCAATCACCCCCGCTCGCGACTGCTGCGCTATGCGCTGTCCAACTCCTTCGGGTTCGGCGGCACCAACGCGGCGTTGCTGTTCCGCCGCTGGGAGGGTTAGCGGGAACAGGCGGAGCGGCGGCGCGGCCCGCCGCCACAGTGGGCAGGCAGGGGCCCGTGCGAGCCGGCGGCTCAGCCGTCCGCGCGCCGGGCGCCCTCCCAGCCGCTGGTCTGCCAGTTGTCCTTGCTGTCGCTGGCCGGCAGCCACTGCGGCAGCGGCGCGCGCAGATGCGCCGCCAAGGCCGTCAAATAGGGCTCATAGGCTTGCCGGAGGTGGGCTAGCCGCCGCGCCGCTTGCTCGGGGTGGCGCCAGGGCATGCCCCGCTCGAGCAGCGCCGTTTGTAATCGCGCCAGTTCGGCATTCGGCAGGCGATCGAGCGCAGAGGCGAGGGGCCGGGCACCGAAGACCTGCGTCAGGTCTACCACCGCGTGCCGGCCCATGGCATAGGTCAGGTGCGCTTGCCGCAGCGCCTCGGCATCGGCGCCTGCCGCCGCCGGCGCCTGCCCCCGCCCGCCTTCCGAGAGGAGCGTCTCCCCGGCGGCGGCGGCGCTCTCGGTACAGCAGGCGCCCGCCAGCACCAACGCGCTGGCGTCCAATACCGTGGCCAGCGCCGCCAGCCAGGACTGATTATCGTGCTGGGAGCGGAAGTAGCCCAGCACAGGATAGGAGATGTGGCTTTCCAGGAGATTGGCCGCCCAGCGTTCCCACTCTGCCAGCAGTATCGCCAACTGCGGCGCGTCCGGCGTTTGCCGCCGCAGCAACTCCGCCGCGGTGGGCGGCGATCCGGCGCGGGCGTCCAGCAGGGTGATGCTGGCTTCCCGCCGCGCAAAGCCGGCGTAGAGCACCGGCAAATAGCTGATCACCACCGCCAAAAAGCCAAACCCCGTCCCCGCCTCCAGCACCGCCAGGAAGCGGGCCAGCGAGGTGCTGGGGAGCACGTCGCCCAGCCCCAGCGTAAAGAACGTGGTGCCGCTCAAATACAAATCCGTCGCAAAGCGCCCCTCGACCCGCCCCGCGGCGCCCACGAATCCCCATAGCATCAACGCGAAGGCGACCAGCAGCGCCACCGCCCACAGGATCGCCAGACCCACCACCGACAGCGGGCCATAGATGCCGAGCCAGGCTTCGTGGCGGTGCCGGTCGCGCATGCGGTCACCCAGCCAGGCCCAGGGCCGCCAGGAGGTGCGGTAGTAGAAGCGGGCGAAGCGGAAGCGGCGGGTTACCCGCCGGGGTAGCAGGAAAACCTCGAATGCATCCCAAAGCACCCACAGCAGCAGGGCGACGCCAGCGATGCCAGCGACGATCCTCATGGCGAAAAATACGGCCGCAGGCGCTGATAGGTGCGGGGGAGGTCTTCCGGCAGCACCCGCGTTTCCCCCACCACAGTCATAAAGTTGGCGTCCGCCGCCCAGCGGGGCAGGACATGGAGGTGCAGATGTCCGGCGATGCCGGCGCCAGCGGCCGCCCCGATGTTGAGGCCCAGGTTCAGCCCGTCGGGGTGGTATTCGCTTTCCAGCACCTGCTCCGCCCGCGCCGCCAGCTCCATCATTTCGGTCCGCGCCGCCGGCGCCGTCTCCGCCAGGCGGGCGGCGTGCTGATAGGGCACGATCATCAGGTGCCCGGTGGTGTAGGGAAACAAGTTCAGCAGAACGGCATTGTGAACGGCGCGGTGCAGCACGAGATGGTCGGCGTCGTCGCCTTCCTGCAGCTTGGCGCAGAGCACGCAGGCGCTCTCCGGCGGGCGGTCGGAGACGTAGCGATAGCGCCAGGGGGAAAAGATGTAGTCCATCGGGTTGGAGCCCGGTGCCGCGGTTGGGCCGGCGCCTCTCTAACGTACACCGGAGGGCGTCCACCGGAGAGCGTACATCGGAGAGGCGCGAGCCGGGAGCCTAATAAAACAGATACTTGCGCCACTTGTCGTCGCCACGGCCCATCATGCGGAGCAGGTGGCGGCTGGTATGCAAGTTGAAGGGGCGAGGTTCGCGCAGCAGCTTCATCCCCGCCGCCTCCGGCGCCTGGTCGCCCTTGCGGTGGTTGCAGGGGTGGCAGCAGGCGACCAAGTTCTCCCAAGTGCTTTTGCCACCGCGGGAGCGCGGAACCACATGATCCAGCGTCAGCTCCGCGGCGCCCGGGGCACGGCCGCAATACTGGCAGGCGCCGTGATCGCGCAGCAGCACGTTCTTGCGCGATAGCGCTCGGGTGCGGTGGGGAATCCGGCGGTACTCCAGCAGGCGGATGACCGAAGGCACCGGAAACTGGGCGCGGGTGGAGTGCAGCAGACGCTCTCCGGTTTCCTCGGTCCGGGCCACGCCTTTGAGCACCAGCACCAATGCCCGCCGCGCCGCGCAAACATGAATGGGCTCATAGCTGGCGTTCAGCACCAGGACCGGGCGCAGCAAGAGGGGGGCGCTCGGCGCCCATCCCACCTGGACGGCAACGCTCATGCCGCCGCCTCCGCCGCCGCGGGCCAGGGAGCGCGCGCGGCGGTGAGCACGTGCACCTCACGGGTCCCGGCCTGCTTCAACGCCTGGGCACAGGCGGCAACGGTGGCGCCCGTGGTGATCACGTCATCCACCAGCAGCACGCGCAATCCCGCGGTGGCGGCGCCGGCGGTGAACGCACCCTCCACGTTGGCGCGGCGTTCGGGCGGGCTCAGCGCCCACTGCGGCGCGGTTTCCCGCGTCCGCCGCAACGTTCCAAAGGCGGTGTGGACACGCAGGCGCCGTGCCCAGTGCCGGGCGAGGAGCTCGGCTTGATTGAAGCCGCGGCGGCGGCGGCGGCCGCGGCCGAGAGGAACCGCGAGCACCCGATCCACCGCTGGCGTCGGCATCCGCGCCATTTCCGCCGCCAGAAAGCCTGCCGCCGGCAAGACGCCGTGGAACTTCAGCAGCCGGATCAGTTCCCGCCCCGCGCCTTCGTACCAGGCCCAACTAGCCACGCTGTCATAGGCGGGAGGGGCTGCCGCACAGGCTGGGCAGGTCGGCCCTCCGGATGCCAACTCCCGCCCGCAGCGAGAGCAGCCGGTGGCGAGATAGGCCAAACGGATCCCGGCCAGGCAGGGCAGGCAAACGGGCAACCTCCGGGCATGGCGCAGCGGGACGCCGCAGAGGCGACAAGAGGAAGGGAGCAAACCGCGGCATAGGGCCTCGGCTATCCAGGCTCCCCAGTCCTGCAGTGGGATTGGCGCCCAGCCGTCGCGCCGGCCCTCGCGCGGCGTTCCAACGGGCCCGTGGTGCAGGATGGCCGGACTGCTGAAGACGATCCTCCCGCCAAAGTGGACGGCTAACTCCGAGCCGATTTTATCACGCGGGCACGGCGCGCCGGGGCCGATGGGGGAGGGGCGGCGGAGAGAGGAATAGCTGGTTCGGGTCCTAGACCTGGACGCCCTGCTCGACCTTCTCCTGGCAAGGGATGCAATTGCGCGCCCACGGCACCGCTTCCAAGCGCTTGGGGCTCATCTCATTGCCGCAACTCAAGCATTGCCCATAGCTGGCGGTGCGCATCCGCTCCAGCGCCTCATCCACCAGCTGCAGCAGGTTACGGTCGGAGTTGCTGAGATGGAAGAGAAATTCCTTGGTGTAGGAATTGATCGCCTTGTCGGCCACATCCTGGGTGGCCTCCTCGTCGGCTTTCCGTCCGTCCTGCTCGTTGCGCGACACCGCATGCAGCAGGTCGCTCTGCTTTTGCAGGAGCTTCTTTTTGAACTGTTCCAGCCGCCTTTTCTCCATCGCGTGCGCCGCTTTCCCGCCGCGATTCCGGCGGAAATAGAAACTTCTGATGCTATTCGTACCGGAGACAAAAGTCAACTCTGCCCCAGCGCCTTTCATTGGATGCAGGCCGCGCGACGGCGGGTACAGGGAAAGCGGTTCGCCCCTGGATTTCTGGACGGCGGCCCCGTTGCCACCTCCAGGCAGGACCACTGCGCTAGGGGAATCGGGCGGGGCGCCTGCAACGCGGCTCCGATGGCGGACCATCCCGTGGCGGGAACCGGTCGCCCGCAGGACTTCCCCAGGCGGGCCCGGGACGCAGGGCGCCGGGGCGGCGTGCTAGCATCAATTTCGGGGACGCTTCCGTGGCCATCAGCCGGCAGGAACTGAAAACAGACCAATTCGTCAGCACCCTGGACTCCTGGTACGAGTTTTATCTCAACTACCAGAAGCAGATCCTCTACGGCGCGATTATCGTCGCAGTGGCGCTGGCGGTAGCCTATGGCGCCGTCGCCTGGTATCGGGGCCGGCAGGCGAAGGCCCAGAAGCTGTTGGCCGCGGGGCTGGAGGCGTACCACGCTCCGCTGGTGGAGGGCAAGGAAGCGCCCCCGCCGGGCATTACCGTGTACGCCAGCGTGGCGGCGCGGGCGCAAGCCGCGGGCCAGCTCTTTCGTCAAGACACAGAGTCCTATGGTTCCACCGCCGCAGGCCGCATGGCGCGGTACTATTTGGCGCTGACCGAACTGGACCAAAATCATGTCGCCCAAGCGGTCCAGCAGTTGCAGGCGCTCGCCGCGGGCAACCATGCCGAGGTCGCCGGCTTGGCCGGTAACGCCTTGGCCAACCTCCAAGCCGGGCAAGGAAAGACGGCCCAAGCCGAGGCCACGCTGCGGCAATTGATGGCCCGTCCGACCAGTCTGGTGCCCAAGACGTTGGTCATGCTGGAGCTAGCGGAACTGGAGGCCACGACGGATCCCGCCGCCGCGCGCCGGCTCTATCAGCAAGTGCAGCAGGCCGACCCTAACTCCCAAACCGCCCAGCTAGCGCAGCAGCGCCTGGCGGAGCTGCCCTAGCTCCTGTCGGATGAACGGGAGCGCGCCTCCGCCGCCGCCGGGCGCCCTGGTGTTGGCCAGCGGCGGTATGGACAGTTGCGTCTGCGTCGCGCTGGCCATGCGGGACTATGCCGCGCCGGCACCCCCGGCGTTACTTCATGTTGACTACGGGCAACGCACCGAAGCGCGGGAACGGCAGGCCTTTGCCGCTCTGGCCGACCATTATCAAATCCGGCGGCGGCTGGTGGTGGCCTGCCCCGGCTTGGCGGCGATTGGCGGTTCGGCGCTGACGGATCCGGCGATCCCGGTGCCGCTGGCGGCGCCCGCACCGGGCGAAGTGCCAGTCACCTACGTTCCCTTCCGCAACGCCCATTTGCTGGCGCTGGCTGTCTCCTGGGCCGAGGTGCTAGGGAGCCAAGTGATCCTGATCGGCGC
>JBOGKW010000021.1:0-30011 GCA_050746205.1 Terriglobales bacterium
GTGCGGATTCGGGTCGCGGCGCTGCCCCTTCCGACGGGACAGCCGGTGGAGGATGCGGTGGTGGAAAACAAGGAAAACGTGAGTGAAGGCGGTGAGGCGTCAAGGAAAACCCTGGCAACACGGCCTATTTTGGCGGATCGGACTGACCGGTTCAGCGCCTGGCCCACCTTACGATTGGTCCCAACGGCAGCTTTTGCTCGCGGGATAGGGGATAGGGACGGCAAAATCCGGCCACCCCCCAGGGTTCCTGTCCGGCGGGCTGGCATTAGTCAGCTCGCTGTTTTTTTTAAACACCACGCGCTCTGCGGCTTAATTCAGAACCGCTCGCCTACCCGCACGCATCCACGCCTGCGAGTATGGATGCTGACCAGTTCCTGGATCAGCATTTGCCCACCACGCAGCGTGCTCCCTGGCGGATGCGGGCAGAGCGAAACCAAGGACTGCCTCGGCCTCGCTGAAGGTCATGGTCACTGTCAGAGAATTGTTTGCTGCGAGGTGGTTGTATAAAGGCTCGTATTTCCCCATCTTCAATTCCTCAGTCTGCCCTACTCCCCAACGCTCTGGAGGCGCAATTGGACTTCCAGCGGCGCGTTGGAGCGCACTCCGGGAGGTTGGAGGACGCCGGGGATGGACTCAGGATGGAGCGAGGCGGTTCCAGGAAAAGCCGGACGATGCTAGCTGGCCTATTCATGCGGCCACTTAATCCCCAACCCCACCAGAGGACCTCGATAGTTTTCCTCTAAGGGGCCGATGGTGACATCAAAGTAATAGTCTGCCGACAGCAGCATGTCCCTAAGATCGCCCGGCACTGAGCGGAGCCTGGTCAGCCAATCGTCCTGCAAGACAAACGAACTTTCTGGCGGCTGACGAACGACCTTCAGGCGCGTTCCATCCCAATCGCAAATGCCCGTGAACACTACCACGTCATCGCTCCCGTCGGGTTTTGTGGACCACGCAACCATCGCAATCCGCTTCCCGTGGGTCTCGGCGGGGTTAATCGCCTGCTCCATGGTTCCTAGTCGGCATGCCCTCAAAGTCGCGGCATGTAGCCTACTTTAAGGCCGCTTGGCAAGATCGCCAGCCAGCACTGACCCGAGGGAGGGGGCATGCACCCTTACTGGCAAAACTGTCTGACATGCAGAGATCGCCCAGTCGCGATGATCGCACCCTTCATGCGGGGTTGGAAGCAGCGATGAATTTCGCGATTCAGGCATTGAATGCATCCGTCTCCAGCGCACAAATCGCCGCGATTGACGCGTATGCCATGAGTGAGCATATGCGCTCGAAATCGAAGTCTGCGGCATTTTATCGCCGCTTCTGGCCCTGGCGGCAAGGGTTGATGGCACGCCTTTCAGACAGCCACCGGAGGTGCTTCAAGCTTGCACTTACACGCCCGAGCGCGACCGGAAACGATTCTGCTCAGTGGACGTGGGCCGCCCTTCAGTCGCTTGTCAACACCACACTGGATGCCATCCGCGATTGGTACATGTTGGCTTTGGGTACAGAATATGCCTGTGCATCGCCCGTAACCTCGAACTGTGCCACGGGCTGAACCCCGCCGCCGTACGCTAGAGCAGCCCCGCTAGCCGCCCGTCCCTGGCGATCGGCGGAAGGCCCCGCTGGGGATGGGTGACTGGCCCAATTTCGCCCGGAATTGCAGGCTCCGGCCCCGATGCGGGCCCACGGTCATCCTCAACGGTTGTCGGGAGATTCGCACCCGCTCAACGGGCGTGTCCAGCCATTTGCATGATAGAGTGGCGGCGTCGGAGCGGTTCAGCCGGTCACCGAGCTGGGTCGGAAAGGGTTGCCAGCCCGCCCGGCGGTGCAAGGCAGGCGCCTCCAGCAGGCAATTAACGCGGGCACGCTCCCGGGAAGGAAATAGCCATGCGCTCCTCGTCCCTTGCTGGCCGGCTGCTCGCTTGCGCTCTTGCGGCCGGTGCGTTTTGGCTGCTCGGGGCCCGGCCGGCCCAGGCGCAGTCTCGGGATTTAGAGGTTCGCTGGGCGCCGTGGCTCCATCTCGATTCGGTGGCGGCGGCGAAGGTGGCGCTGCGCAGGCGGCACGCCGAGCCCCTCCGCATGAGCTACTACGGCCCTCCAACTCCGTTTCCCGCCGCGCCGCTCACGGTGCGCACCTGCGCCGCATATCTTCTCGCCACCGACACCAGCTACGCGCCCGCCAGTCCCAGCCAGTTCAGGATTGCCGAAGGGTACAGCCAATGTCCTGTCCTCGAGTTCATCGCTGCCAGTGCCCCAGCGGCCACGGGGCCGCCGCTGGTTGCCGTCGGGGGCGGATTCGGCTGGGCGTTGCCGCCGCTGGATTGCCCGGGCGAATGCGGCGGCCAGCGGGCGCGGTCGTATAAGCTGGCCATCAGCAGCGGCCGGCCGTGGGCATGGTGGGATCCGGGGCTCCGGGTGGAACGGCGCAGCGGCCTGGTGGTGTACCTACAGGACGCGGGATGGGGGTATGGTGTCTCGCTCGTCGCCGAGCGCATCCCGCCGCCTCCGCAGCCGCGGGTCTACGCGGTAGTGGTTGCCACGGTGGCCCGCCACGGAAGCTATCACGGCGGTGCGTTCGCGGTGCTGGTGCGGGAAGGCGGCACCTTACGCGTGGTCCGGACGCCGGCCTATTTTTCGAGTTTGTGCGAATCCTGCGGGTGCGGCAAGGCGGCACTTTACGCGCGGTCCGGACGGGTCCGTGATGCCCTACGCGATAAAACCGACAGTGACCCCGGTCGCCCCCGCCGGACCGGCGCCCAGGGAAGATGGGGTTATCGAAAAGAGCCCCTCGGCGGGCTCGCGGTAATCGCCGGAGCGGCCCGGCTGGCTCTCGGTCAACAATAGGCAGGCCGAATCGTACAGCCACTGGCGGGCCCGCCGCCGCCCGGAGCAGCCGGCCAACGAGCCGCGCGTCCTTGGCGATCCTCGGCAGGTCGCGCGGGGGATCGGCAATGGGCTCAATTTAGTGCGGGATCGCGGCGCTGATCCGTTGGGGCCCTCTGCCGATTGGCACCTCTGCGGGTTCAGATTTAAGGGCCGCCATGCTGTCAGGCTCCGGGCCAATGCACCAGCCCACGCCTGCTAGATTACCCGCCCCGGCAATCGCGGTCCGGCGTGCCGCCGCGGCGCCCAACAGAGCTATTCGGTGCGCAGAGTGCCCATGGGATCGGTGCGCGCCGCGCGCAGGGCCGGACCGAGACAGGCGGCAAAGGTGACAGCGACCAGTAACCCACATGCACCGGCCAGCGCCAGCGGGTTGGCGGCGCCCACGCCAAACAGCCAATGGGCCCACAACCGCCCGGCACCAAACGCGCCCGCCAATCCCAGCGCCAGGCCCAGCGCCATCGGGCGGAGGTTTGATGCCAGCACGCCGCGAAGCAATCGCCCGCGCGTAGCGCCTAAGGCCAGGCGCACGCCCAACTCGCGCGTGCGCGCCGCGACGCGATGCGCCGTTATGGCGTAAATGCCGAGTGCGGCCAGCAGCAGCGCCAGCAAGCCGAACCCCGCCATCAGCAGGGAAAGGAATCTGCGGCGCACTAGGGTATGGCTAAGCACGGTGGTCATGAGTCCGGGCAGGGACCAGGACGGGATGGCGGCGAGCGCGTGCATCACCGACGCAGGACTGCCGCGGGTGCGCACCACCAATGAAACGTAGTCCAGAGCCGGATATTGGGTGACCGGAACAAAGATTTCCGCGCCCGCTGGCTGGCTGAGGCTGAACTGGCGCAGGTCGCCAACCACCCCCACCACGGTGCGCCACTGATGATCATCCTGGATGAAGATGCGCAGGCCAATCGCATGGCCATCGGGCGCAATCATGCGCGCCATGGTCTGGTTCAGGATGGCCACCAGGGGCGTATGCATGCCGTCTGACGGCGTGAAATAGCGACCAGCTATTAAATGCGCTTGAATCGTCCGGAAATAGCCCGGCTCGGCCATGTTGAGCAGCGACCAGGGGCGTTCGGCGGGCGGCGGCGCTGGCTGGCCGCCGACGAGGTAAGGCGTGGTCCAATGCGCGCCGTGCAGGGGAGGCTCCATGACGGCGCTGGCCGCAGCCACGCCGGGGAGTGCGCGCAAGTGCGCCAGGGTTTGCTCGAAGTAGGCCTGCGCCCCCTTATTCCCATGAGCGATGGGCAGCGTGATCAGGCGGTTCACATTGAAGCCGGGGTTAACGGCGAGCACCCGCTGCAAGCTGCGCCCCAGCAGGCTCGCCGCCCCGACCACGGTTACCGCCAGCGCAACTTCGGCCGCCAGTAACCCGCCGTGCACGCGTCCGCCGGAGACTGCCTTCATCCGCGCGTTCAGGCTGCCCCGGGCGACTTCGAGCGCCGGCGCGAGCCCCGCAAGCAGCGCAGAGAGCAAGGCCACGCCAACAGCAAAGGCGACGACCGGGCCGTTCAAGTGTGCTCCATCCATGCGCGGCACGGGATAAGGCGCCCAACGCACCAGCACCGGAATCGCCCACCACGCCAGCAGGAGCCCCGCGCCGCCGCCCAGGATGGCAATCACCAGCGTTTCGCAGGCTGATTGGCGCAGGAGATCGCGGCGGGAGGCGCCGACGGCATGGCGAATGGCATATTCCCTTGTGCGCGCACTCGCCTGGGCTAGGAGCAGGTGTGCCAGATTGGCGCAGGCCAGCAAAAGTACCAACCCGACCGCGCCGAGCAGCAGCCAAAGTTCGGGCCGGTAGCTGCCGTTCAGAAACTCACCGAGGCCTTTCACGGCGGCGGTTTCGCCTTGATTGGTGGCCGGGTATGCCGCCGCAAGCCGGTCCATCACCAGACCGAGATTGGCCCTAGCCGCCGGGAAGGTGACGCCTGGCTTGATGCGGCCGAGCACCAGCAGCCCCGGATGGTTGCCGCGCGACGCGAAACTTGGATTTGCCGCCTCTGGGCCGAGCGGAACATAGAGCTCCGCGCTCCAGGGCATATCCGGCGGATTTTTGCGCAGTACGCCCATAATCGGCGGGGAGCCGTAATAGCTTTTGCCGATCACATGGGGGTCGCCTCCCATCTGCCGCCGCCAGAATCGGTAACCGATCACCATCGCCGCCTGTACGCCCGGCTGCTCCTCAGCCCGCGTGAAGCCTCGCCCCAGGGCGAAATGCAGGCCGAGGAGCGGGAACAGCGATCCCGTCACGCTTGCGACCCGGGTCGTCGCCTGGGACCCGTTGGGCAAATGCATGGTGTCCGGGTAGGCAGGCTGAAATGCCGCCAGAGCGGAGAAGCTATGCGCCTGGTGGCGCCAGTCGAGATAATCCGGCCAGCTCACGTTCATCAATCCTGAGCGGGCCATATGCTCGCGGATCATCACCAACTGCCTTGGCTGGGAAAATGGGAGTGGCGCCAATACCACTCGCTGCACCACGCTGAACATGGACGTGGTTGCGCCGATGCCCAACGCCAGCGTGAGGACCGCCACGGCAGCCAACCCTGGCCGCCGCCGGACTATCCGCGCGGCGAAACGCCAATCCCGCAGCATGATTGGAATATATATACATCACCGGCTCCGGCCCGTCATCGCTTCCATCGTTCAGGGGTGGAATTCGTCACAGGGAAGGAATGCCTTTGGCGTCCCGCCCCTCTGCCCGCCCCGGCGGTTGGCTTAACTGCGGGCCCAACGCCAGCCTGTGCCTTTCGCTAAGCAGCTGCCCCGTGTGACACAAACAGCAGCTGGGCCGTTGCGGTACGATCGCGCCTCCGCGTGCGGGACGCGCTGCGGTCCTTGACCACCGCCCGGCGCCGCCGCCCGCTGCCCCGGGCGGCGCCGCGGGTCGGATCTGCCACGATCTTCTGGCCGGGGAAAAGCTCTGAGGGGACGCGCCGCGCAATGGCTCGGCCATGGGCACCATTAACCATCGCAGGGGTGGGGCCAAGCCCGATTGACAAAATCACGCGCTGCGACGAACCCGGCGGTGTGCCTACGTTCGATGGCGTGAGAGCACTTTAGAGTACGTGGGAGGATCGCAAGTGTTCCTCGCCGAAACTGAGGAGCTGATTTTCGGTCAGAACTTGGGTGCCGGAGGCAACAAGCGGGCGCGTGCATTCGTCAAATTGTGCAGGATCAAGCTGATGCCGCACGATTGCTAGGGGCGTGGCGGACGAATCGAACGTTTTTCGGTACAGCATCGAAGCGCCGGCAGTGGCTTGCGAACGCTCCAGCGCGGCCCTTCCTTGAGCGGGCAGGATCGCCGCAAAGAGGACGTGTTGCGAACCGTTGGGTCGAAACTCGAAATCCGGGCGACAATACCTGGGAACGAGGACGTCCGCGAAATTCCGAATCCTGCGCTGCTGAAAAAACGGCGCGAGCCGCTGCCTGATTGATAAGCGGAACTGGTGCAACGTGCTGCGGTGTCCCGCTGGCTGCTCGCGCACAAACGCAGGGTAGAGCATGTCGAGCGCCTGCGCGGCCGATTCAGCTTCACACGCCATTACGTCTGAAAATTGCAGGCTGTTCTTGAATTGCCGCGACACGGTCGCAATGTCGGAGCCGGCGTTCAATTCTCTTTGCAGGAAGTCGCGGACGTAGGCGATGAGCGATTCGGCCGACTCGCGCGACCACAGGGCGGCGATCCTCCCGACGTTGTCGGTAATCCGCCACTGGAGGCCGTCATCGCCGATTTGCAGCGCGACACCTATGTTTACGAACTCGGCCGCCGCCGCGTCGGGCACGTAGCGCAGAACGGTATATTTTGCGGTCACAGCAGCAACGCCTTTCCATCGGAGCGCGCGCGTTTCGCCCGCTCCTCTAAAAAGCTGACGATTGCCTCTGCCGCTGCGCCCTCTAGTTGCCAGGCAGACGGGACAGCGGCGCAAATATTTTTCAGAAGCTCCGGCCCGAAGCACCCTTCTATGGCTGTGGATGTGTCATCCAGGCTGTGGGGAAAGGTTCGGGCCCCTTCCCGCAGGAACGGGTGCGGCGGACAGCAGTATTGGCCGCTGGCCGACGACGCCAGTTGTTCGGACCGCCAGGTCGGTCCCGTAAAACAGTGGCCGTGATCAATAAGGGTGAAGTCAAACGCACCAATTTCCACCGATGCAATTATGGCCGCGCCGGCGGTCGGAAGGTCTAAGCAGCGCGCCACTTCCCAAGCAAGCACCTCGTTGTAGGGGTCCGGCAGGCAGCGGGCACCTTCGGCCCTGGGGCCGGCATCTTATTGCCTATGCCCACGCCTCGCAAACCACGCTCCCAGCCCGCCCCGGCCCGTTCCCGCGCCAAAGCCGCCCGCCGCATCCGCGAAAAGGAAGAACGCGAGAACGCGGCAAAGTCCAAGACGCCCGACCGCCAGGAGTTGCCCATCCGCCGCTCCCACCGCCGCGACGGTGAGTTCTTCACCATCTAGCCGCCGCTGGGCCGCCGCCACTCCGGGCCCTGGTCCGCGCGAGGAGCGGGTTGCCCTCGCGCTAAGAGCGCGCATTTTCTATCGGCTCTTCGGCCGGCGTGCCTGGCGCGCGCCGTGCCCGCCCCGCCACCGCGGTCAGAATGGCCGCCAGCAGCAGCAGCCCGGCCACCCAGAACCAAATCGTTGGCCCCACCCCGGCCGGAGGCGGCATAAATAGGGCGCTCAGATCCGGCATCGCCACCTCTCCGCCCGCCGGTTGCTGCGCGGCCGCCGCCTCCAGCGCCGCCGGCGGTGCGACGCCAAAAATCTCGCACCACGTGCGCAGCGCCGAAGAGTGATTGAACCGATTGTCGGCATCAAGAAAACCGTGCTTGGCAAACGGCGACAGCACCAACGCCGGCAGCGGCCCGCCATCGTGGAAGTTTCCTTCGTCCCAAAGGATGAACACCGCGCCATCCCGCCGGTACGCGGCCGAGCGCAGAATCAAGGGCAAATACCGCCCCAACCAGGTGTCGCCCTCGATCACCTCATCCGGCCATCCCCGCGAGCCCAGGCAATCATCGTGCATGTCGTCGCAAACGCCGGGAACAATAAAGTTGAACGCCGCCAGCCGCTTCCCGCCTGCCTGCAGATCCCGGGCAAGCTGCGCCATCGGCGCCAGGTGCGGCGGCCCGCAGCCGGCCGCCGGCTGCTTGGGATTGGGCCCGGTGAAACCCTGGAAATACACAAACGGATCATGGCGCACGGCGTAGTGGCCGTGGTTCACCAGCGGACAGCCGGCCGTGTAGTTGCCCAAATACGCCCGCCAGGAAATCCCGGCGCCCTCCAGCGCCGCCACCAGCGGGTCGCGCCCCGGCTGGCTGTTGATGGCCTTGCCGGTGGGCCCGAACGGCGCATGATCGTTGTTAATGCCAAAGTTCGTTCCCGCCACCAGCCACAAATAATTCGGCAGGCTATAGCCATCGCCGCGCCCGTGGTTGACGGCGCTGAAATATTGCGAGGCATACGCCGCCTGCGGCAGCAGATCCTGATTCAAGTAGGGCGCGTCGCTCGGGTTGCCGATCACCTCCCCGTAGTCCTTGTTCTCCATCATCACCACAAAGACGTGATGGATCTGCCGCAGCGCCGCGGCGCCACCGCGCGGCCGCGTGGCCCGCAATCCCAATCCCGTCAGCACCGCCAGCACGGCCAATATCACCAGCGCCAGTGGCCAACGATTGCGTGAGGAACTCGGCATGCCCGCCATCCTACCACCGGCGGCCACTGGGCCAGCCAGTCGCCGCGGTCGGGCAAGCGTCCCCCGCCTGCATGAGTGGGGCAGGCGTCCCGCCTGACTCAGTGGGACAGGCGTCCCGCCTGCCTAGGCCCGGGGCCGGAACACCCGCCCGGGATTGTGCTCCACCACCACGCCATCGCCCTGCCCGCCCAGGTCCACCAGCAGCCGCTGCAATGCCCCGCCGTGCAGCACATTGTTGGCGATCACGCAGTCCCGCAGTCCGCCGTAGGTGATCCCATACGCCGGGCTCCAGACGCCCTTGCCGCCATCATCCCGGCCGGCTTCCAGGCAGTTGCCCACGCAGCTTACGCCCTCCGCCCCGTCGAGCACGATCTGCGCCGACTCCCGGCTCCCGGCGGGCGCCCATTTGCCGCTGCGCTTCACGAAGTTGCCGGTAACGGTGAACTGCGTGCACGGCCCGGCGCCCTTGCGCAGGGCAATCCCGGCGGTGCCGGCGCGGTCGAAGAAGTTGCCCGTGATCTGGTAACCGTTGCCGCCCACCACCAGCAGGTTCTCCTCGCGATTCCACTCCACGCGATTCGCGGTGAAGGTGACGGAGGCGTTCTCCTTCCGGGCGGCGAAGCCGGCACGCCCATTGCCGGACAGCCAATTGTCCAAGATAAAGCCGTCCCAGCCCCGCAGGCTCATGCCATCGCCGCGGTTCGCCATCGCCTCGCAGTGCCGGACGCTGAAGCACCATGCGCGCGACAGATGGATCCCGTCGCCGCTGAACCGCGCCACCTGGCAGCGCTCGATGCGAAAGCTGTCCTCATGAGGCCCGTATTTGGCGCGGCGCGTGAAAATGCCATGCACGCCCTGCCCCAGGTTTCCACCCTCAAGCGCCAGGCCGTCAATCGTCGCGCCGCGCGCCGCCGTCAGGTTCAGCAGTCCCGGCGCCTGGGCATCGTTCAGGCGCAGCACGGTGCCCCCCGGCCCCTCGTAGTTCCAGGCCGGCATCCCGATCAGCGCGATGCCCGCCGGCACCCGCAATTCGCCCGTCAAATACACGCCCGGCGGCAGAAACACGGCGCCGCTGCGCTCGCCCGCCGCCTCCAGGGCGCGCTGCAGCGCCGCGGTATCGTCGGTCCGCCCGTCGCCCTTGGCGCCAAAATCGGCGCCGGTCACCAGCCCCTTTTGCTCGCGCGGCGCACGGGCGAACGCGCTGCCGGCGAGCAGGGCTGCAGCGCCGCCGGCGACCGCCGTGCGGGCCAGTTGACGGCGATTCACGAAAGCGGCGCCGGCAGGAGACATGGCCCCGATTCTAATGCGCCTCGCCGTCCGCCGGCAAACGGCGGCCGGGCCGGTCCCTGTCTGCCCAGACACAGCGCCCGCCGCTCCGCCCGGCAGCCGAGACGGCTGCCCCACTCCTACCGCTGCAACGTTCGACCGGCTGCGCCCGCCCTCCGCCGCCGCGGTTCTGCTAGCGTGGACGCATGCTGCTCCGCCGCATGCCGCTCCTGCTGGCGCTCGCCGTCGCCGTCCCCTGCGCCCTCGCCGTCCTGCCCGCTGCCTCTGCCCGCGCCGTCGCCCTGCCCGGGCCGCAGCCGAGACGGCTGCGCCACCGCTTCAGCGCCAGTGCCGTCGTGCGCCGCCGGAACCCGGACGGCTCGGCGCAGCCGGCCATACATTTGGCGGCCCGGCCGCCCATGGGATGGAACAGTTGGGACTCCTTCGCGATCACCATCACCGGCCGCCAGGCCCGCGCCCAGGCGCGCTGGATGGCGGCGCATCTCCGCCGCTACGGCTGGCGCTACTTCGTGATTGACGAGGGCTGGTTCATCCGCAACCCCGCCGCGCCGGAGCGCGATGCCCAATACGCTATCAACCGCCACGGCCTCTATGTGCCCGCGCCCAACCGTTTTCCCGGCGGCTTCGCCGCCCTGGCCCGCTATCTTCATGGCCTGGGGCTTCGTTTCGGCGTGCACCTGTTGCGCGGCATCCCGCGCCTGGCCGTGCGCCGCAATCTACCCATCGCCGGCTCGCCGTTCCGCGCCGCCCAGGCGGCCAACCCCGCCGATACCTGTTCCTGGAACGGCGACAACTACGGTGTCCGTGACAATGCCGCGGGCCAGGCCTATTACAACAGCCTGATGCGGCAGTTGGCCGGCTGGGGCGTGGACTTCGTCAAAGTGGACTGCATCGCCTCGCCCTATGACGCCCCGGCCATTCACATGATTCACCAGGCCATCTTGCGCAGCGGGCGGCCCATTGTCCTCAGCCTCTCGCCCGGCCCGGCGCCGCTAGCCCGCGCCGCCGACCTCCGCCGCAATGCCCAGATGTGGCGCATCTCCGACGATGTTTGGGATCATTGGGGCCCGGATCCCGCCGCGCCCTGGTCGCAAAGCCTAGCCGGCCAGTTCGCCCGCCTCGCCGCCTGGGCGCCCTACGCCGGTGGCGGCCATTGGCCGGACGCCGACATGCTGCCCCTGGGCTACCTCGGCCCGCACCCCGGCCTGGGCCGCCCGCGCTGGAGCCGCTTTACCCCGGCCGAGGCGCAGACGCTAATCACGCTTTGGGCCAGCGCCCGTTCCCCGCTGATCTTTGGCGGCAACATGTTGCGCATGAACCCGGCAACGCTGCGCTTGCTCGCCGATCCCGAAGTGATTGCCGTGGATCAGGACTCGCATGGCAATCGCGCCGTCCTCACCTCCCCGACGACGGCCATCTGGCGCGCGCAGCCCCGCCGCGGCCCGGGCCTTTACGCCGCTGTCTTCAATCTGACCACGCAGCCCCGCGCGATTACCGTCACCTGGCGCCAACTCGGTCTTCCGCCGGGGCGCCTCCATGTCCGCGACCTGTGGCGGCGGAAAGACCTCGGCGCCCATGCGCGGCTGCGCGTGCGTCTCGCCGCCCACGCCGCGGCCTTGTTCCGGCTGACGCCCTAGTGATCGGTTCGCGGCATCCAGCGAGTTCGCTGCTGGGATCAAGCCGCGCGAGGGTCGAGCGGGAAGGCTGCGGAGCGCCGTGGGGCAGGCGTCTCGCCTGCCCGTTGCCGGCCAGCGACACCCGAGCGGGCAAGCGCAGCGCAGCGGAGCGCCTACCGGAACGCGCAATTGGGAGTGGCGCTCGACCACGGCTGCTCCGCCTACGATGCTGCGTACGTGGCCTCGGTCCTGGAATTGCGCGCGACGCCCATCACCGCCGACTTCGGCTTAGCCCGCCGGTTCGCCGCGGAGCTGCCGGTTAGGCTTTTGGGCGCGGCCTAACGGCGCCATCCCGGCGGCCTGCGCCGCCGCCAGTGCCAACCCCGCCGCCAACAGCGCCACCACCGCAAAATCCGCCCCGGCGGCTTGCAGCCACCGTTGCGCGGCATGGCCTGGAATGAGCGGGATCACCGCCGCCCACAGCGCCGCCGCCCATAGCAAGGTCGCCGCCACGGGCCGCGGCGGGCTCCCTCTGCGCGCCAAATAGACCCCCGCCACCATCGCCGGCCACAAAATCACCACCAGGTCTTCGATGTGCGCGAACGGCATCAGCAGCGCCAGGGCGCAAAACGCCACGCCCTCCGTGGCCTCGCCTGCCGCTCGGGACCGCCAGGCGAACGCCAGCAAGCCCGCGTAGCCCAGCAGGTCCAACCCCAGCCATACGCGGCTGATCGCCGCGTCGGACCAGGCGGCAAGATTGACTGGCGGATAAGCGCCGCCGGTCGCCGCCGGCGGGATATGGGTCAGGTACCGCGTCAGCACGCCGCGGAGCGATTGGCTGGGATACCAAATCGTCCCTGCCCCCAGCGCCGTCCCCCGCTCCTGCCGTTCCCATTGCGCCAGCAGCCGCAGGTTGCCGCGCCAGCCCCACGCCGCCAGGGGCGCCAGTGTCAGGATCAGCGTGAAGAGCACCGCCAGCCCCGCCGCCCGGTATCGCCGCCGCGCCAGCCAATAGGGGATGAAGAACAGCGGCCACACCTTGATCGCCGCCGCCAGCGCCAGCAGCGCCGCCGCCCCCGCCTCGCGCCACGTGCCCGGGCGCGCCGCTACGAGGAATGCAGTCGCCACCAGGGCAAACACGTAGAACTGCACGTTGCCGTAGCGAAACTCCACCAATAGATAAGTCGCCGTGAGCAGCACCGGAATCAGCGCGGCGATCCACCGCCGCCAGGCTGCCCGCGGCAACATGGAGAGCGGCAGCCAGCGGGCCGATCCCGGCCGCCCGCCGGCGAAGCCTTTCCCTGCCGACTGGCCAGCGGCAGGCCATTCGGCGTTCGGCGGCCCCGTCGCCCGCAGCCGCCGCGCCAGCGCCCGCACTAGCACCGCCAGGACCACTACCTTCCCCGCTGCCCACAGCCCCGCCGCCCAGGCCCGCGAGAGCCAGGTCAGCGGCGCGAACAGCAGCACGAACAAGGGCGGATAGCGGTAGTACATCGGCCAGCCCAAGCCGGGGTGCGGCCCATACACGGGCCCGCCGTGCCGCCGCCAGGCCAGCGCGGTGGCGTAGTAGACGGGAAAGTCCACGCTCCGCCGCGCCGCCCACGCGCCCACCGCCACCGCGGCCAGCGCCACCGCCAACCACCACCATCGGCCTTGGCTCCGCGTCAAGTGCGCAGTCTAGCACCCCGCCGCCGCCCATGCGTTTCTGGACCTCTAAGCGTTCTCGGAGGCCGCGCCAAAGTTCAGTACTTTTCCTCGACGGTATAGGTCAGCGTGGTGGCGCCGCCGGCGGGCGCCCGGAGTTCGAACCGCGCAGTCGAGGCAGTCGGTTTGGTGTACGGCTGGCTGGAGCGAAGGATCGCCCAATCGCCGCGCAGCGCCTCGTCATCGCGCACCCGCACCGCCCGCGGCCCTCCGTTGCGCACGGTGACGCGGTAGGTAGCCTGGAAGTCCTGCTTTTGCACCACGCGGAATTGCGTCAGCGTGCGCCGCGCCGTCAGGTCAAACGCCCGGCCCAGCCGCACATGGACGGTCCCGCCGTTAGCGGTGTCCGGCAGGGTGTCGGCGCCCAGGAAAACGGCCCCGCCCTTCCCCACCGGACCGTACACTCGCACCGGTCCCGCGGGAAGGGCCCGCCCGGGCCCGGCGGCGGCGGTGTTGGCGAAGCGCAGCTGCACCGCCACCGGCTCTGGCTCGCGGTTGCCGGCGGTTGCCATGGGGCTGAGATACTCCGCCCCGCCGCTGACCACGTATCGCGTTTCCACCGGCATGGCCTGCGCCGCCAGCCACGGCACCCGCGTCTCCACGCTCTTGGCTAAACTCACCGGCTGGCGGACGGTGAACAGGTGGTACGCGTAGGCCCGCCGGGCGCTGACCCCGGAGCGCGGCGCCATCATGAGCGCCTCCGTGTTCCCAAAGCTCATGGCCGGCGCCGGGGGTGGCGGGGGCGGCTCCGCCTGGTTCAGTTGCCCCGCCACCAGGCGCAACTGGGCGTGGGGATAGGACTCCGTGCTGTTGTCCAGCACCGTCATCCAGGCACTCAGCGTTCCCCGCGCTCCGCCGGGCGCCAGCGTCAGCGCATAGTCGGCGTGCCAATCGATCCCCGTCGTCAAGTACCGCACCGCGAAGATCGCCGCGCCCGCCCGCCGGCTCACCAGCCGCCATACCAGCGTGGGCTGGGCAAACAGACCCGGCGGCAGCCGGTCCACCTCGAAGGAAGGCAGCCGGTAACCTGGCCCGCGCACGACGAAGCGCCCGTGGATCTCCCATATCTGCCCGCCGTTGTCGGCCACCAGTTTGGCGGGAACTTTCACCTCGCGCGACGAGTTGCCCCCATCCTGGGTTTCGATCAGCGTGACCGTCTGGCCTTGGAGGACTTTCAGCAAGATGCCCGGATTGAGCAGCGCCTTCTCAAACTGCTGCTGCTCGATCCGCGCCCCGGCCGGCGGCAGCGCCCGCATCTGCACGCTGTCGGCCACCAAGTTGGCGGGCACGCCTTCCCAGCGCAGCTCGGCCGGCCCGGCGAGCAGCGTCACGCGCCGTTGCTCCTGCACCAGCGCCAGTCCGCCGCTATAGACCGTCACTTCCAGGGCGGTGCGTTGCCCCGCCGTGCTCACCACCACCGGCAAAGGCGCCTGCGCCGCCAGACCTAGCGCCGCCAGCATGACGATCGCCCCCCAGATGCCCGTTCGCCCGTATCGCATGGTTGCTTCCTCCCGCTCGCTGGGACCGGGCCGCGCCGGCCCCGGGTTCCGGTGTGACATCCCGTCCGCCGTCCATTAGCATACTCACGTGCACTCAGGAATATTGCAGCGGAGCCCCCTATGATGGACCGCACCCACTTCAGCCGCCTGGCGGCCCTCCTCCTTCTCACGGCACTGGCCGCGGCGGCGGCGCCGCCGCCGGCCGGCGTCTACGTGCGCCGCCGCGGCGACACCTGGGCCCTCGGCAACGCCTATCTCGAACGCGACATCGCCGTCACCGGCGGCGTGGTCGGCACCACCGCCATTGTCAATCGCCTCGACCATCGCGCCTATTCCCTCGCCGGCGGCGAGTTCCAGCTGCAGCTCATCCGGGAGCGCGTCGGCTACGCCTTCGGCGGGCAAAACCCTTGGGTGCTGACGGCGCGGGATTTCATGGCCGGCCCGCCACGCATCACGGTGCTGCCCGGCGGCGGCCGCCGCCTCAGCTTCCCGCTCCGCCTCCGCCACTCGCCCGGCGGCGACCAGCCGGGCTTGGCGGTGACGCTGAGCTACGCGCTCCGCCCCGGGGACTTCTACACCCGCCAATGGCTGCGGCTCGAGATCTCCGGGACGGGGACATTCTTTATGGATCGCGTCGCGCCGTTTCGCGACCGGGTCGGCGTGGCCCGGTTCCGCCTGGGCGGCTTCGGCCAGCCGCTGTTCACCCGTGATCTGTTCTTCGGCCTGGAATATCCCACCTCCCTCAACACCGCCCAGCCGGCCGGCGCCCTCGCGCCCCAAGTCACGCTGGGTCGCGTGGTCGGCGAAGATATTCCCGCCGCCGGCTATCGCACGCAGGCCGCCGTCGTGGGCGTTGCGCCGCTCGGCGCCGTGCACCGGCAATTCATGCGCTACGTGGCCCGGCTTCGGGTCGCGCCGGTGCGGCCCTATCTGCTGTACAACACCTGGTTCGACATGCCCGGCAAGCGGCAGAACCTGGCCCTGCTCCTGACCCGGGTGGCCCAGTTTCACCGCCGCCTCGGCCAGTATCACCTGCGCCTCAACTCCTTTGTGCTGGACGATTCCTGGGACAGCCGCAATCGCTTGTGGCGCGTCAGCCAGCGGCGCTTCCCCGGCGGCTTTGCGCCGCTGGTGCAGGCCCTGGCCGCGCAGCTGGACACGCACCTCGGCCTCTGGTTCGGCCCCATCGGCGGCTATGGCCATCGGGATTGGCGCCTCGCCGCCGGCCGCAAACTGGGCATGGAGATCACCACCAACGGGCAATACTTGTGCCTAGCCGGCCGCAACTACAGCCGCTATTTCACCGCCACGTTGCTGCGCGACCAGCGGCGGTACGACGTCAACTATTTCAAGCTGGACGGCGTCCCCTTCGGCTGTAACAACCCCGACCACGGTCACCCGGTCGGCATCTACTCCCGCGAGGCCGATGCCCGCGTCTTCATTCACCTGCTGCAAGCCCTGCGGGCCCAGAATCCGCGCGTCTTCATCAACGCCACCACCAGCATTTGGCTCAGCCCCTGGTGGCTGCAATACGCCGACACGGTGTGGATGGGCGGGGAGGACTCCGGCTATCTGCCGACCGTGCCCACGCTCCAGCCGCGGCAGAGCGCCATCAGCTACCGAGACTCGGTGCTGTATGAGGACTTCGTCACCCACCAGCTCCAATTCCCGCTCAATTCCATCATGACCCACGGCATCATCCGGGGAACCTACAACCTCCTCGGCGGCGCCCATGAGCCGCTGCGCCAGTGGGACGACGCCATCATGCATTACTTCAGCGTCGGCAATATGATGTACGAGCTGTACATCACCCCGTCCATTCTCGGGAATCGCGCCTGGGCGGCGCTGGCCGCGGGCATCCATTGGGCTCAGGCCAACGCTCATCCTTTGCTGGACAACACCACGATGGTGCTCGGCGATCCCGCCCGCCGGCAGGTCTACGGCTTCGTCCATTCCTCGGCGGCCAAGACCTTCGTCACTCTGCGGAACCCCTTCGTTCGCCCCCGCGCCGCCGTGCTGCCTCTCAGCGCCCAAAACGGTTTCGCCCCGTTGCGCGCTGCGGGGCCGATGACGGGGGACGTCATCTATCCCTACCGCCAGGCGCTCGGCTCCATCGCCTTCGGCCAGGACTTGCGCGTGGATTTGGGCGCATATCAAGAGAAGGTGATCGAGCTGCGGCCCGCGGCCGCCAGCCGGCTAACCGTCCTCGGTACGCGTTACGCGGTTGCCGGCTGCGCCGTCGGCGCCTCGGATTGCCATCTGACGCTCTATGCCCCCGCGGGGGCGGACCCGACCGTGACCGTGCAGGCCCCCGGCGCCGCTGCGCGCTCGCGGCGGCTGCACTTCGGCCCCGCGGGGGCCTCGGTGGACGAGCCGATCTTCTCCGCCCCGCAGCTCGTCGAGGATGGCGCCGATGCCGCGCAACTCCGCCTGCGGGTCACCATCCCGCCGGACTTCCGCCGCGCCCGGCTCGCCGTCTTGTGGCAGCCGCCGCAGGCCGCGCCCGGCATCGCCGCCGCGGCGAGGGACAACGGGCAAGCCGCCGCGACGCGCGTGGTCACCGGCGCGGGCGGACAAGCCGGGCAATGGGTTTGGTTTCAACTCCCGCTGGCGCCGGGGACTCACCGGCTAGCTATGGAATTCGACCGCTCCGCCGGCATGCCCCACGGCGCTCGCATCTCGGTCTGGCTCCTGGCCAACCGCCAATTGGCCCAGCGCACGCTTCCCCTGCCGCTGGCCCCTGGCGTGCCCCTCCCCAGCGGCGACGCACCTCCCACGCGGCCCAGCCAACAAGCGGAGACCTACGCCCTGCTGGCCCGCACTCTGCACTGATCGCACCCGAGCGGCGGCGGGCCACCGCCCGGGCGCCTAGCCCTCACCGAGCAGCAGCTTGGCGATGGTCTGCAGTTGCATGTTCGACGTGCCTTCGTAGATCTTGCCGATCTTGGCGTCGCGGAAATACTTCTCGACCGGATAATCCTTGACGAACCCATAGCCGCCGTAAATCTCCACCGCCAGCGACGCCGCCCGCTCAGCCACCTGCGAGGCGAAGTACTTGGCCATCGCCGCCTCGCGCAAAAACACCTGTCCGGCGTCCTTCTTCCGCGCGGCGTTATACACCATCAGGCGGGCCGCCTCCAGCTCGGTGGCTACCCGCGCCAAGTCGAATTGAATGGCTTGGAACGAGGCAATCGCCTTGCCGAACTGCTTGCGCTCACGGGCATATGCGGCGGCATGCTCCAGGGCGCCACGCGCCAGGCCGATCATCTGCGCCCCGATGCCGATGCGGCCTTCGTTCAGGGTTTCGATGGCGATCTTATAGCCTTTGCCCGCCTCGCCCAGCAGGTTTTCTCCCGGCACGCGGCAGTTCTCCAGCAACAACTCGCAGGTGCTGGAGGCCCGAATGCCGAGCTTGTCTTCCTTCTTGCCCACCTGAAATCCCGCGCGGTCGCGTTCCACCACGAAGGCGCAAATGCCGCGATAGCCGAGGCCGGCGTCCATGGTGGCGAACACAATGAATAGCGAGGCCTCGAGCGCGTTGGTAATCCATAGCTTGCGGCCCTCCAACACCCAATCCTTGCTGTCCTGCCGAGCGCGCGTTTGCAAGGCAAAGGCGTCGCTGCCCGATCCTGGCTCCGACAGGGCGTAGGCCCCAACCCAGTCTTTCGCCATTCGGGGCAGCCAGCGGCGTTGCTGGTCGGGGTTGCCCCAGCGCAGCAGGGCGTTGTTGACCAGCGTGTTTTGCACATCCACCACCACGCCGGCCGAGGCATCCACCGCCGACAGTTCCTCGACGGCGAGGATGGAATCGAAGAACGTGCCGCCCCCACCGCCCATGGCCTCCGGGATCTGAATGCCCATCAGGCCCAACCGAAAGAACTCCTGGATCAGGCCGGCATCGAAATGGGCGCTTTCGTCCATCTCGCGCACCTTGGGTTGCAGTTGCTGGCGGGCGAAGTCGCGCACCGAAGCGCGCAGCAGTTCCTCATCCTCGGACAGGGTGGTTAATGCGGGGATCATAACTAACGGCTCAGCCGCCCAACTCCGCACGCCGCGCGTTTTGCGGGGCTGCGGCTGGGACTGCGACGAGCGCGCGGAGACGTACCCTGGGGCCCGGCTGCCCCGCGGCGGCTGCGACACGCCAGTATACCGGCCCAGGGGCGCGGCGGCTCGCTGGCCGATGCCAACCGCGGGAACCATCCGGCCGGTTGGTGGCAAGAACAGGTGCCGAGCGACTAGGCCAGGTGTCGAGAAAGGTACAGGCCCCGCTACGGCGGCCGTGGCATCGAGTTGCAATGGGCCGGGGAATCCGCTAGTCTAATCTGCGTTTTCCCCCCTTCGGCGGTCGTTTTCGCCGAACCCAAAGAGTACGTTTCGCAGCAGGTTCGTTCCGGCTTTTTTGGTCCCGAGGACCTGAAACTTTTTCCGAGGTATCGGCGTCCAATGGGCCAAAGGGAGTTGTGCACTCATATTGAATCTCCGGCCACGCGGTGGGTGGACCGGCGGAAGGAGGTGAGCCGTATGTTGGCAGTGATGGACGGATTGAAAGCCAAAATTCATTGCCCTATGTGCACGCGGACGGTGGACGGGGTGGCCATCCCTGCAGTGCGAATGGGGCGCTCTCGTCTACGCGTTATGCCGGGTCAGAAATGCAGCCGTTGCCATGCTTCTTTGGATGCTGGCTACGTGCTCGAACTCTTGCCCGATAACGATCAACCCTCAAGCAAAGGTCGGCGCGCCGCGTAACACCGCCGCGCCGACTGCTTGATATTTGATGGGGGCCGCCCCGCCGATGGCTGGGCGGCTCTCGTTGCATTCAGCGCCCGCCCGCAAGGCGACCGCTGAAACGCCGCGACGCCGGGACCAAGGGGGATGGCTGCGGAGGGCAGTGCCGCAAGCCTCTCGTCTGCCTCCGCCGCTCGGAAGGGGCGGGAGCCCCGGGGTCCGCAGCCGAGATCCCCAGCGCGCAGCGGCGGGCGCCGGGGTGGAGCGGCGCCTGCAAGTGCGAGAACAACGCCATGGCGGCACCTATCGGCCGCCCCAACCGTCGCCCGAACCGCACATGATCCGCACCGTGATCTTCGACCTGGGCCGCACGCTGGTCCCTTTTAGCTTCGACCGCCTGCGGCCCTCGCTGGACGGTTGCCGCGAGGCCGCGCTGGCGTGGATGGCGCCGCTGGAAACCGGCGTCGGCGACTGGGACGCCTTCGTCGCGACGCTCGGCTCCCGCGTGGGCGTGACCGCCGGCGAGTTCGAGGCTTGGTGGTGCGGCATCTTCGACCTGCAGCCGCTCATCTCGCCGCAATGGCTGACGGAGTTGCGGCGCACCTATCGCCTCGGCCTGCTCTCAAACACCAATGCCTGCCACTTCGGTTTCCTGCGCCGCGAGATGCCCTGGCTGGAGGGCTTCGATTTTCACGTCCTCTCTTATGAGGTCGGCGCGGTGAAGCCGCAACCGGAAATCTATGCCGCCGCCGAACGGCAGGCGGCGTGCCAACCCGGCGAGATCCTGTATTTCGACGACGTTCCGGAGTTTGTCGCCGCCGCGGCGCGGCGCGGCTGGCGGGCGGAGCAGTTCGCGGATGAGGCCGCCGCGCGGGCCGCGGTGCACCGCTGGACGCAGCCCTAGCGGCGCCGGACCGCCCCAGCCCCTTACTCCCGCGCCAACAGCGCCTGCAAGACCTCCAACGCAGCCTCGCACTGCGGCCGGCTCACGTCCAGGTGGGTCACCAGCCGGACCGCGTCCGGCCCCGCCGCGCCGGCGAGGACGTTGCGCCCCGCCAATTTCTCCACCAGCTTGGCGGCGGGCTCGCCGGTCTTGGCCGTGCCGAAGATGACAATGTTGCTCTGCACCCGACTGGGATCCAGCTCGACCCGCGGCAGCGCCGCCAAGCCGTCGGCTAGGAAGCGGGCGTTGGCGTGATCCTCGGCCAGCCGCGCCGGACCCTTCTCCAGCGCCACCAAGCCGGCCGCGGCCAAAATGCCGGCCTGCCGCATGCCGCCGCCCAGCATCTTGCGCGCGATGCGGGCGCGATGGATGAACTCCTCGCTGCCCACCAGCATCGAGCCCACCGGCGCGCCCAGGCCCTTGGACAGGCAGAACATCACCGAGTCAAATCCCCGGGCCAATTCCTCGACCGCGCGGTTCAACGCGGTCGCGGCATTGAAGACGCGCGCGCCGTCCAAATGCACCGGAAGGCCCAGATCCTTGGCCCGGCGGCAGATCTCGGCCGTGACCGGCGGCGGCGTTACCACCCCGCCCGCCAGGTTCAGGGTGTTCTCCACCACGAGCAAACCGGTGCGGGCGAGATGGTACGGAGCGTCCAGCGACAGCGCCGGCGCCAGCGCCGCCCAGCTCAGCACGCCGTCCGGCGTCGTGACCGGACGGATGAGGCATCCGGAAAACGCCGCCGGCATGGCCATCTCATAGTTGAAGACGTGAGCCCGGCTCTCGCACACCACCTCCTGCCCGGGACGGGTGTGAAGATGGAGCGCGATCTGGTTGCCCATCGTGCCCGTGGGCACGAACAGCGCCGCCGGCCGCGCGAAGATCTCCGCCGCCCGCCGCTCGAGCCGGTTGACCGTGGGGTCCTCGCCATACACGTCGTCGCCGACCTCGGCGTTGGCCATGGCGCGGCGCATCTCCTCGCTGGGCCGGGTCACCGTGTCGCTGCGCAGATCAATGGCCCGCTCCTCGCGCTCCCGCCGCGCCGCCGCCGCGCCGGCCGCGTCCCCCGGACCCAACTGCGCCTCGACTCCGGTCATTCCCTTGGGTGCGAACCGTCCCCGCATAAATATTGCGTCCTCAGGCGAGAAATTCCGCGAACACCTCGTTCGCCAACAATCGGCCCCGGGCCGTCAGCGCCAAGCGTCCCGCCGCGTCGCGCAACAAGCCAGCGGCGGTCATCGCCTCCGCCGCGGGCTTCTTTGATTCTACCGGCACAGCGCCGAACTCCGCCTCCAAGGCCCGCCAGGCGACGCCCGGGACGCGGCGCAAGCCCAGAAACAGCGCCTCCTCCAGTTCCTGCAGCGCCGTTAGGGCCGTCTCTTCAGCCCGCGGCAGCTGTTCCGCGGCCAGGGCCTTCAGATAGTGTTCCATCTCCGCCGTATTGCCCCAGCGGCGGGACGCGGGCCGGCGCAAGAAGGAGTGCGCCTCAAGGCCGAAGCCGACATAGGGCTGGCGCAGCCAATAGCGTTCGTTATGGCGGCTGGCGTAGCCGGCGCGGGCAAAGCTGGAGATTTCGTACTGCTCCAGGCCCGCCGCCGCCAGCCGTTCCGCCGCCCAGGCGTACCCATCCGCCATCTCATCCTCATCCGGCATCTCCGCCGCGCCGTAGCGCCGTCCTCCTGCCAGCACCTCCGCCCCGAGGCGGCTGTCCGCGTCGAGTTCGAACAGGTACACGGAGACGTGCGGCACGCCGCTGGCGATGGTGCGTTCGACCGAGTCGCGCCAGCTGGCGGCGGTTTGCCCCGGTAAGCCGGCGATCAAATCCAGGCTCAGGTTGCCGAGGCCCCAGCGCCGCAGCCGGACCAGATCCGCCAAAATGCTCTCCGCCGTGTGCCGCCGCCCGACACGCCGGGCTTCGGCGGCGTCCCAGCTCTGCACGCCCAGGCTGACGCGGTTCACCCCGGCGGCCGCCAGCGCCGCGCAGACCGCGTCCGGCACCGTGCCCGGCATGGCCTCGCACGTGAACTCGGCCCCGGGCAAGAGGCGAAACTGCTCCCGCTGCACCGCCGCCAGTGCCGCCAGGGCCGCCGGCGCCAGCAGGCTGGGCGTGCCCCCGCCCCAATACACCGTATCCACCGCAGGCGGTCCCGCCGGCGCTTCCACCGCCAGCGTCAGCCGCATCTCGCGGCGCAGGGCGTCGAGATAGGGCCCCTGCCAGGCGGCAGGGAACACGTCGCTGGCGAAGTTGCAGAAGCTGCACTTGGCGCGGCAAAAAGGTACGGCGATGTAAAGGCCCCAGGCGTCTTCGCCACGGCCAACTACACGTGGATCCGGCGTCCCCCCGGCCTCCCAGGCGGCCGAATCGGCGGCGCCCGCACCGGGATGGCCAACGGCGTTCGTGGGTGCGTGTGGAAACGAAGCCATGCGGCGCGGATCGCCCCGCCCCCGTTTAGGCCAGCGCCGCCGCGCTGGCGGCGCCATAGGCGGCAAACCATGGCGTCGCCGCCTTTAGGCTCTCGTTCACGGCCTCGATATTCTTCCGCCCTTGCGTTTGCAGCCATTGCTCGAAGGCCGCCAAGCCCTGCTGGCCATAGACCGCGACACCATCCAGCCACGTTGCGCGGCCGCAGAGCACGCCGTTGAACCGGACTCCGGCCTCGGCGGCCAGCGCCAAGCTCTCGTTGAACTCGGCGTTGCTGACGCCCGCGCTGAGATAAATGAACGGCTTGGTCGCCGCCTGGGCGGCGGACAGCAGGTGCCGCTGCGCCGCGGCGCGATCATAGACGGCCGCCGGCCCGGTGAAGCTCCGCGTCCCGGCCACGAATTTCAGGTTCACCGGAATCTCCGCTTTCAGCACGTCCACGCCATAGCGGTCCTGGGTGAACTCGGCGATGCTGCGGGTCACCACCTCCGGTTTGCGCTTGGCGTATTCCGCCCCCTTCTCGTCGCCGCCCGCCGGATCATAGCCGACAAACTCCAGGAAGAACGGTATGTCCTGGCCGCGGCATTCATCGCCGATGCGCTCAACAAAGGCGTGCTTGTGGTCATTGACCTCGGGCTTCTCGAAGGGCGTGTAATACAGGAGCACCTTGATGCAATCCGCTCCCGCCGCCTTCAGCCGCTGCGCCGACTGTTCCGGCAGCAGGTCCGGCAGCCGGCCCGGCTGGGTATTGTCATAGCCGCTTTTTTCATAGGCCAGCAGCAGGCCCGCCCCCTGGGCGCGGGCGCGGGCGGCGGGCAGGCCAAACTCCGGATCCAGCAGGATGGCGCTCGCATAGGGCGTCAGCGCCCGCGTGACGGCGGTCTTGAACTCCTCCATCTCGCGCCGGCCCGCTGGCTTGCCGGCGGCTTTCCCCAGCGCCTTTTCCAAGCTGCCGCGCTGATCCATGGCGGCCGCGGCGATCACGCCGCGGCTATCCGCCACCGCCTTCAGGCCTTCCAGCTTTCCCTTGCTCAGCTTCACGATCGCGTTCCTCCCAAGCTAAAGCCTTATTGTACGGCCCTCCCAGTGGCGTAATGCTCCCGCCTCGCGTGGGGCACGCGTCCCCGCCTGCCCCCACCGCGGAGCAGGCTCCTGCCTTGCGTGCCGTCGCTGTCCCAGGCGGCGGCCCGGCCCTCGCCGCGACCGTCTTTGCGCTCACTACGCCTCCGCACCGCATCGGGTATACTCGGACGTTAGGCGTCCCAACCCAGCTTTTGAAACGGCCGCTGCCCGCCGGGCGGCTGCGCGGAAGTGGTGGAACTGGCAGACACACCATCTTGAGGGGGTGGCGCCGCAAGGCATGCGGGTTCGAGTCCCGCCTTCCGCACCACCATTCGCAGGCAGGCATTTTCTGTGCAAACGATTATCACCATTCTCCACATCCTGATCTGCATATTGCTGATCGTCGTCATCCTGCTGCAAAGCGGAAGCGCGGGGGATTTGGCCTCGGCATTCGGCGGCATGGGCAGCCAAACCGCCTTTGGCCCTCGCGGTGGGCAGACGGCGCTGGGCAAGAGCACCGTAGTGCTGGCGATTTTGTTCGCAGCGACGACCGTCTCGCTGGCCATCATCTCCAACCGCCAGCACAATAACGTCTCTTCGATCCTCGGCAGCCACGCCGCCAAGACGCACCAGACGGCGCCCGTCAAAACGCCGCCGCCACCCAAGCCCTAAGTCGCGCATGCCGGCGCCTGCGGCCGCGATCCCGGCCGGCGAGGCGCCCGCCCCGCGCCGCCCCTGAGACGCCCGCTCCACGCTCCCATGCCCGAGGCTACGCCGCCACGCTTTCGGCGCTGGACCTTTCCGGTGGGGCTGCTGCAATGCAACTGCTCCGTGATCGCCGACATGGCCGAGCGGCAAGCCGTGGTGGTGGACCCGGGGGACAATATCAACCGCATCGTCGCGCTGCTGGACGAGCACAAACTGCGCCTGGCGGCGATCGCCATCACCCACGCCCACATTGACCACATCGGCGGCGCCGCCGCGCTGCAAGCCCGCCGCCCGGCGCCGGTGCTCTTGCAACCCGCCGACCACGCCGTGCATGCCACGCTGGACTCCCAAGCTGGCTGGATCGGCGTGGCCCCGCCGCCGCGGGTGGCCATTGACGCGCCGCTGGCCGAGGCCGCGCCCCTAACTTTCGGCGCCTTCTCCTTGCAGGTGATCGAAACGCCTGGGCATACCCCCGGCAGCGTCTGCCTCTACCTGCCCGGCGAGTCGCTGCTGCTGGCTGGTGACACCTTGTTTGCCGGCGCCATCGGCCGCACCGATCTGCCCGGCGGCGACTGGGACCAGATCCTGCGCTCCATTCACCACAAGCTGCTGCCTTTGCCCGACGCCACCCTCGTTGTCCCCGGCCACGGCCCCGAGACCACCATCGGCGCCGAGCGCCGCGACAACCCCTTCCTGATCTAGGCTTCGCGGGCGGCGCACCCCAGCCGCGACCCGATCCGGGGGGGCGGCCGTCTCGGCGGCCCGGGGCGGCTTGTGGGGCAGCCGTCTCGGCGGCCCGGAGGGCCTGCCGCCGCCTTCGCCCGCGATACAATTCCCTCCAGCCAGTTTGCCCAGCTACCTTCGCCCTCTCGCGCCATGACCGCCACCGCTCCGGAACGTTTGGAACTGCCGGTTCCGGGAAATGCCCCACCGCGCGGCCGGATGGGGCAGTGGATGTTCTCCGGCGGCCGGATTGACGAGCGCGAGGAAGCCGACCATACCGCCCCGTGGTGGCGCGTCATGTGCCTGACGGGCATGGATTATTTTTCGAGCATCGGCTACGAGCCGGGCATGGCGCTCCTCGCCGCCGGCGCGCTGGCCCTGCCGGCGACGGCGGTGCTGGTGGCGCTGACGGTGTTTGGCGCGGTGCCGCTGTATTCCCAAGTGGCCAAGCGTTCCTACGCCGGCCAGGGCTCGATCGCCATGCTGGAGCATCTGCTTCCCGGCTGGGCCAGCAAGATCTTCGTCCTGGTCCTGCTCGGGTTCGCGGGTACCGATTTCCTCATCACCATGACCCTGTCGGCCGCCGATGCGGCCCGCCATGCCGTCGCCAATGCATATCTGGAGCGCTATCTGGGCGGCAGCCACATGCTGGTCACGCTCGTGCTGCTGCTACTGCTGGCGGTGGTTTTCCTGATCGGGTTCCGCGAGGCGATTCGGGTCGCCGTGCTGGTGGCCATTCCCTACCTGGCCCTCAACTTCATCGTGCTGGCGGCCGCGGCCATGGACGTGCTGCGGCATCCCGCGCTGACGCATCAATGGCGCCTGGCTCTGGCGACCCATGGCAACTGGGGCCAGATCGCCGTCGCCTCCGTGCTGATCTTTCCGGAACTGGCGCTCGGGATGAGCGGCTTCGAAACCGGCGTCTCCGTGATGCCGCTGATTCATGGCAGCAAAGAGGACAGCGATCCCAATCGCGTCGGCCCGCCGCTGGGCCGCATTGGCAGCACGCGCAAGCTGTTGCTCGCCGCGGCCCTGATCATGGCCGGGCTGTTGCTGGCCTCCGGCTGGGTCTGTCCGCTCTTGATTCCCCCGGCCGCCTACCAAATCGGCGGGCCTGCCAACGGCCGTGCCGTCTCCTACCTCGCCGTGCGCTTGCTGGGCGCGAACTTCGCCACCTTATATGACCTTGCCTCCATCGCGATCTTGTGGTTCGGCGGGGCCTCGGCCATGGCCGGGCTGCTCTCGCTGATCCCGCGTTACCTGCCCCGTTTCGGCATGGCGCCGCGCTGGGTCGCTTATCGCCGCCCCATGGTGCTGGTGCTCCTGGTGCTCGACGTCCTCATCACTCTCATCTTCAAGGCCAGCGTGGACGCGCAAGGCGCGGCCTATGCCACCGGCTTTCTGGTGCTCATGTTTTCCGCCGGCGTGGCCGTGGCCTTGGCTTTGCACAAGGAAGCCGCCGCCGCGGTCAAGCGGGGCTGGGCGCTGAAGGCGCGGGCGCAAAGCGGCTATTTTTGGGCCATCACGCTGGTGCTGGGCTACACCTTGGCGGTCAATATCCACGATCGGCCGGACGGCGTCATTATCGCCGTCTGCCTCATTATTCTGCTCCTGGGCCTCAGCGCCATCAGCCGCTATCGCCGCGCCACCGAGATGCGGATCAGCGAGTTGGTCTTTTTGGACGCCGACAGCCGCGCCATCTGGGCGGAGATCACGGGCAAAAAGGTCAACGTGGTGCCGTCGCGCAGCGCCGGCGTGGAGCACCGCCACCACTTGGCCAGCAAGGTGCAGGCGCACTTCCAACTGGATGGCCCGCTGGCGTTCCTCCACGTCCAGTTGCTCGACAACCGCAGCGAGTTCCTGGCGCCGCTGCGCGTGCGTCTGCGGCGCGAAGGGCCCAATTACACAATCGAGGGCTATGGCGCCGTGGCCATCGCCAACTCAATCGCCTACATCACCGAGCTGTTGGATCCCATCAGCCTGGTGCTGGGCCTGACCCATCGCAACCTAATGCGGCAATCGCTGCAGTATTTGATTTGGGGCCAGGGCGAGGTGGGGCTGACGGTTTATTCCATCCTGGTGCGGTACTGGGAGTGGGCGCGGCGCGCCGCCCGCCCGATCATCTTCTTGATGTGCGACTGAGCGGCGTAGCCCGCGGCCCGGCATCCCCGGCCCGCCCGCCGGGTACGCCGCTGGCCCGCCTGGCGCGGCGCGCCCGCCACGTTGCCGGACGATACCGGCGCTTGAGCGCGGCGGCGGGGCTCGCAGGCGGCGTGAAATTCGCCCTGTTGCGGCTCACCCGCCGCAGCGGTTACGTTCCGCTGCGCCGCGCCGGGCGTGTTCTCGTGCGGGCGCGCACCAGCGACGCCGAGGTCTTCGAGGAGATCTACGCCGACCAGCAGTATGCCCATCCGCTCCTGCCGCGGGCGCGGCGCATCCTGGACCTGGGGGCGTGCACTGGGCTGGCCAGTGCTTTTCTGTCCGGCCTTTATCCCCAGGCACAGGTAGTGGCGCTGGAGGCGGACCCGTCGAACTATGCCGCGCTCCAGGCCAACGCCCGTGGGCGCCCGGCGATTTCCTGCCGCCTGGCGGCGGTGTGGGACCGGCGCGGGACGCTGCGCATCCAGAACCCGGATGCGCCCGCCTGGGCCAAGACGGTGGCGGAGGTGGGCCCGGGCGCTGAGGTCAAGGCCATGTCCATCAACGACCTGCTCGACGAACTGGGCTGGGACACCGTGGATCTGGTGAAAATGGATATCGAAGGAGCGGAGCGGCGCGTCCTCCAGGCTGGCGATTGGCTGCGCCGGACGCGAGCGCTGCTGATCGAGCTGCACGAGCGCACTGAACCCGGGTGCCGTGCCGCCCTTGAATCCGCCATCGCCGCGCACTGGGGCGTCGGCTCCGCGCGCCGCGATGGCCGGGTGCTGTTCCTGGTGGCGCCGGACCCTCCCTGCCCCAAGGCGGCCGGCACCCCGCCCTCGGCGCCCAATGGGGATTGAAGGTGTCGCGGCAGCCCGCGAGCTAAACGATCGAACGCCGCCGCGCGTACCGGGGTGGGCGGCCGCGGGCCGCCCCAGACCAAGAAGTGGGACAGGCGTCCCCGCCTGCCCGCCCGCCGTGGGGTACGCCTCCCGCCTTGTGTGCCGTCGCCCCACTGGGCGGCGCCTCCGGCGCGGCCCCGGGCGGCAGCACGGACTACTCCGTGGTGGCGGGAACTGCGGGTTGCGCCACGGGCCGGCGGCGCGACAGGCGGCGGCCCAGAAAGGCCAGCAGAAGGCCGCCGGCGATAAGGGCGGCCAGCCCATCGGTGAGCAGCAGCCCCTGCACGCCGAAGTGCTTGAACCCGCGGCCGTCAGCCCAAGTCATGTAGACGATGGCGGCATTGATGGCGGCGGAAAACAGCCCCAGCTGCGTGCTGGCGACGGCGGTTTTCTTCCCGACGATCTGCCAGCCGAGGGCGTTGAAGGCCGCGTACACCACCCCCGCCAAGCCGTTATACACCAACGCGCCGAAGATGAATGTCCCCGGCGTGTGCGGCGCGAACGCCAGGCCGATGGCCAGCACGCCGGTGATCATGCCGGCGCCCAAATAGAGCAGCCCGCGCGACACGCGGTCGGCGAGCCATCCCCCGAGGAGCGCGCCGATTGAGGCGGTGGCCGCGCAACCGGCGCCGGTGACCCAAATGACCGTGGTCGGCGCGGTATGGAAATCCGGGCCCATGCCGGAAAACAGGTTGATCGCCGCCTCGGCGCTGGCCGGGGCTAGGAAGAGCGCGAAGCCGGTCAGGCATTCCGGTGTCTTGCAGGCGCGCCAAGTGGCCTGCAACGCCTTGGTGATGATCTCGCGGAAACGGAACGACGAGCGCCCGGGGCGCGGGAACCAGAGCGTCGGCGACACGCACAGCAGGATGACGACCCCCATGCCCAGGGCCAGCTCCGGCCGCGGCATCCGCCGCGCCAGCGACATGATGGCCAGCGAACCGGCGGCGCCGCCGCCGAGGTTGGCGACGTTGGTCCAGCCGCTGACGATGCCGCGCCGTTCGTCGGGCGTGAATTCGGCGATCCAGCCGGTGACGGCGCCGGAGTAGAGCACCATCGCCAGCTCCGCGACCAGCAGCAGAGCGGTGGTCAAGGGCAGGCGCGCTGGCGAAAGCAAAATCAACGCCGCGCCCAGGCAGACGGCGGCAATCGCCGCCATCAGCCAGCAGTAGGCGCGGCGCGTCAGCCCGGTATCCATGATGGGCTGCAGCAGGAAGCCCCAGAACGTCGGCGACATGACCACGGCGCTGACGCCCGCGGCCCGGTACAGCGGCACACCCGCATGGGTCAACAGGAACGGCAGGGCCGTGATGGTGAACCCCACCACCAGACCGAACGAGAGCAACCCGCCGCCCACCACCCACGCCGGCGGCATGCGCGCGGGCGCGGGCAAGAACTCCGGGTTGGAAGCGGGCGCCAAGGCGGGAGCGGGCAGTTACGGCAGCGGCAACGTTGTCGCTATCTTATCGCGGCAGCTTCGAGACGCCCTGAGCACCTCGCCTGTCTGCCCCAACGAAGGCAATTCCTCTGCCTGGCAGCCGAGACGGCTGCCCTACAGGCGGCGCCCGTAGGACAGGCGTCCCGCCTGTCTGCCCCAACGAAGGCAATTCCTCTGCCTGGCAGCCGAGACGGCTGCCCTACAGGCGGCGCCCGTAGGACAGGCGTCCCGCCTGTCTGCCCCAACGAAGGCAATTCCTCTGCCTGGCAG